>CAMBEQ010000001.1 GCA_945865545.1 Sediminibacterium ginsengisoli
TTATTTTTTTATTTAATTGATATTTTAAGGTGAATTATAAAATTCTTCCAGGAAGATTAGATAAGTTGATGGGGTCGATATAATTGGTGATATTATCGCATCCCATTTGTAGAGAGATGCCATTGTTATAATCTTTACCCACGGAAGTATGCAAAGAAACATACCCTGCTGCAAAAGTATCTCCATTGTCATACACGTCGTTTCCATTATTATTATTAACAGCCCACCTACTTCTATACACCATTCGAAAATTAGCAAAAAGGCCACCAGTGGTTATATAATTAAATTTAACCTGGGCCTTGTGCTTACTTATATTGGGCAACCCCACATAATCCGTTAAGGCTAATTTTTTACTATACCCATTCGCATCTCTTGTGTAAACTGTTTCGTTATTGATTGCTACAATTTGGTCTTTATCCCCTGTTACAATAAACTGATACCCACCACTCATAGACCATTGATGATTGAATTGATATTTTGTTTCAAGTTCTACCCCTTGTGTAAATGCACGCCCAATATTTAAATAGCTAAAAATTTGTGCCCCACTTACATAAGCTCCTACTTGTTCTACTTGAATTAAATTATTGATATCATTTCGAAATGCTTGAACACTTATAAATGTTTTTTGGTTGGGTTCCCAATCCCATGAAAGATGAATTCCAGTGGATGATTCTGGTTGCAATGATTTTAAAGCATAAAAATTACTAAACAAGGCGCCTATCTGCCCTAAATTATCTAATTGGCCTACTACTTTTTGTGCTTCAGCCGAACCAAATACACTATAGTTGCCGGCCGCCACATTGGTAAAATTTAAATAAAGCTGCCTAAAATCTGGCGCCTTAAATCCTTGTCCAATACTAAGTTTGATTTTATTTTTTTGATTTATTTTATACAACATAGAAAGCTTAGGACTCCAAGCCGATGCATATTGTGCATTTTGATCAAATCTAACGCCCCCAATTAAAATTAATTTTGAATTGGTGTTCCACTCCCATTGCGTAAAACCATATTGAATAGAATTATTTTTCCTAAGTTTTTCACTATCATATCTGCTACTTTTTACACCCTCCCATACCGCACCTGCACCAAAAATACCAGACAATTTCTTGCTCAAAATCCAATCGGTCTGATTTTCGACACGTTGAAATAAATGGTTTAACAAATCACTATAAGGTGCTCCTGATAAAGTAATCAAATCTTGAGAAGAAACATAATTAGTAAGATAGGATCTAAAACTAGTTTTTAATGTAGTTGAAAAACGATGATTCAATGTGCCCGCTAAATTGACATCTGTATTATGTTCTTTTCCATTGGAATTAATGGATACTCCTCCATTAGAAACCGTAATATTACTTTTTATATTTTCATCTGTAAGTCTTGTATTGAAAACAAGGTTGGTATTGTTACTCACATTGTATTTAAACTGTTGACTGGTGGTGAGCCTACTAATAGGAGTAGTGACCCTATTATTGCTATTGGGTCTTATACTGTATCCATCGGTATTATAATAATTATAAAATCCTTGATAAAATAAGGACTTAGTGGCTATTGTATTATTTACATTCGCATCTAATGTGTTATAGGTTCCGTATCTTAAAGAAGTTTGTAAAGGGATAGAGGTACTTGCATCAGTGATAATATTAATTACGCCTGCCATTGCTTCGCTTCCATATAAACTAGAAGAAGGACCCTTTACAATTTCAATTTTCTTAATATTTCCTAAAGCAATTCTATTTAAATCCAAAACACCAGCGGTTCTTCCCACTAAGGGTTCGCCATTAATAAGGATAATAGTATAATCTGGATTTAATCCTTGCAATTGCACCCCGGCTCCAAAACCACTAGTAAGGGTGAGTCCGGTTTGTTCTCTTAAAATATCAGTTAGTCGTAAAGAGCCATTTTGTTGAATAGTTTTCGCATTGATAATGGTAACGGGTACCGTAATATTGCTTAGTTTTCTTTCAGATCTGGTGGCCGTAACCACTACACTATCCCCATTGGCAAACAAGGTATCTTCTACCATTTGTCTTTGGCCAAATGCCAAAACAGGAAGAAATAGCAACAAAAATGGGAACTGCTTTATCATCAAGCCGCAAAGCTCAATGATTCTAGGCATGCATATCCCAATTTGCTTTATAAATGTACCAAAATGAAGTAAAATTTTACATTAGTATGACAAATCAACTTTCTCCTAGTATTTTCTTAATAGATTTAAGCTCTAAGTCATTTATAAAGTACTCATAAAACCTTTTGTCATCATCCTTTCTAACACTAGCAATTAATTGCGTTTCTTTATTTAAGATAATTGAATACTTTTCATTGATGGTATTAATAACATCACTTCTAACTTTCTTTTGTAATCCTATATTTTTATCTTTAATGCCTAGCACATAATTGATGTCCGCAATTTCAACATTTACACCTTTCATGGACGCCTCTAATAACAATTGAATCAATAACAGTTCTACCCCAATAAAAACTTGTCCAATAGTTTTAGTTTTTAAAATTTTTAAGCTGGATTGTTGTATTTTTTTCTTCACCCTGTTTTTGTAAATTCTTATTATAAAATAAGTAAGTAATAAAATAATTAGAAGTGATAGCAATAGATAATAGTAGTTATTGTCAAGGCCCCAAATAGGAAAATCTAATTCTTTAAAATCTAATATAGACAATGGCTTGATGTCAAAGGTTTGTAAGGAAGGAGTATAGCTATATATAGAGTCGTTATAAAAAAAAATATTTTCATTCGTAGCCCTTCTTATAAAGAACTGATTTAATTCGGAATTTTTTGATTCAAATATTTTGTTATTTAAAAAATCAAAATAATACGCCACGTCATCATGCATAAATATAAAACCTTTGTCCGTAGCTAAAAAAGAATTGATAATATTATTGGTTCTAACTAATTTGATTGTTTTAGAATGAATGGTCCCTAATTTTTTCCACTCCTGTAAGTTTAAATCTAAATAATAACTATCATATAATCTTACCCCAGTAATATTTTGGTCCCCTTTTATACTTGCATTAATTATCGTTTGAAAAGGGACATATAATTTACCTTCTTTTTGACTCACCCAATTATAACCGTTAGAAAAAATTTCATTATTGGTAGGCACAATATCCCATTCCTTATCTAAAAAATTATATGACCTTAATTGCCCATTTAATCTCCAAAATCCATACCCCCCATAACTATATAAATGATTCTTAAATAAAAAGTTATTGGCTTCAATATTGTAATTAATATTAATCGTATGATCCAATCGATGAAAACTATATGAATTAGCGCTATCTACAACAGGGTCCAAGGAATAGACTACACCAGTCCGCTCCAGAAGCACAAAAACGCTATCATTAGATTTGATGATTTCTTGTACATTATCAAAAAAAATTGTTCCAGCAGTAGGTACAATTAAATTGGTGGTAGATAGAAAAATCTTAGTTTTTAAGTTTTTAAAGCCAATTATTTTAGATAAAAAAGGTGTTTTAGGGGTAGAAAACTGATTAGGAAGGTCTCTGGATTGAGCAGTAATGACCTCGTATTTAGAAATTAATCCTAATAGAAAAAATAATATGATTTTTTTACAAAACATTGATATTTAATTACTTAATAGGTAAATAACTTATTTCTAATAATGTACCCTAACTTAAATATAGGAAATAACCTATTATGAAACTTAAATAGTAACTTATATTTATAAAAATTTAAAACTAAAAATGCAATTTTAATAAGCTTTTGGGGGAAAGCTATGGATTTATAAAAGAGGACCAATAAAATGGCCCTCTTTTTTTTGTTACTTAGGTTAAAAAGTCAATTAGAAATTAAGGCTTAAACCCAGGCTATTTGGTAACAATATGGTAACATTGGCCTATCTCTCCTTTGGGCTCAAAATGGGACTTTTGTGCTGCATTATTTAAATCAACAAAACGCTTATTATGGACTTTAATTCAATCATGAAAATTTTCTTACCAAAGGATAGAGTTTTCTTTCAATTATTCGAAGAAGTGGCAGAACATGTTTATGAAATGGGCATCAAATTAAAAGAAATGGTCAACGAACCAGATGCGGATATTAGAGCCAATATTTTAGCGCAAATTGAAAACCTAGAACATAAAAACGACGACCTTACCCACTCAATATTTACAGAATTAGGTAGAAATTTCATTACCCCATTTGATAGAGAAGATATTCACTATTTAGCCTCTTCTTTAGATGATATTGCTGATTATATATATGCATCTGCTAAAAAGATTAATTTTTATAAAGTAAACCCGAATGATACTGGCATTCATAAATTAGCAGAATTGATTTTACAAGGTACGCAAGAAACTAAAAAAGCGGTTTTAGGTTTACGTAATATGAAGAATATCAAAGAAATGACCGAGGCCATGATTAAAGTAAACAGTATAGAAAATCAGGCAGATGATATTTTTGATATGAGCATTGAGAAATTATTTGAACAAGAAAATGATTTTAAAGAAGTAATTAAGAAAAGAGAGATATACCAAGTACTTGAAATTGCCACTGATAAAATTGAAGACGTTTCCAATGTAATTGAATCTATTATTATCAAGTACGCTTAATTTATTCAAGATGACTTTATTAATTATCATTATAGCCCTTGCGCTAATATTTGACTATATCAATGGATTCCACGATGCGGCCAATTCTATTGCTACGGTAGTTTCCACTAAGGTTTTAACGCCGTTTCAAGCAGTATTATGGGCGGCATTATTTAATTCAGTAGCTTTTTGGATCTTTAAAGATCATGCAGTAGCCAACTCCATTAGCAAAACCGTATATAAAGATTTTATTACTTTGCCTGTAATTTTTTCTGGATTAATGGCTGCTATTTTTTGGAACTTACTTACCTGGTGGTATGGTATTCCATCTTCTTCTTCTCATACCCTTATTGGAGGCTTTGCTGGCGCAGCTATTGCACACGCTTTAATGATTAAAGGAATAGATTATTCTTGGGCTAAAATTGTAGATAGCGATACCATTATAAAAACTGTTTTATTTATTTTTCTAGCGCCACTCATAGGAATTGTAATTTCCATATTTATAACAGTGGTCACAATTATGCGGAATGTTTGGTGGCGCTTGGCTATTATTACCATAGCCACTGCAGGAACCGTTTTAATGTTTGATAAATTCGAGGATACAAAAATTAAAGAAAACGTTGAAAAATTTTATAGCATTGATAAATATAAAAAAGAAGTTTCGAATATAAAGGAAGAGCTTGTAAAAAAACAAGGGGATACTACTTTGCAATCTGCATTAAATTTGAATGAAGAAAAACTAGAAAAGGCCAACGTTTCCTATAACCAAATACTTCCTTACTTATCAGATTTCGATAATTCGTCTGCAAATGATATTGCAGCTGTTGCCAAAGAAAGTGGTTGGTTAAAAAATGTAGCAGTTAGTAAACTAAAAGACGAAGTAAGAAATGCCAACGACTTTTTAGTACTTGAAGCCAAAGCGCCAGAAAATAAAGACGCTAAAGCAGAGTATTCAATTGCAAAAGATAAAACGGAAGAATACAAGGCTCCCTTAAAATTATATTTAGAAGGCACTATTACTTTAGATTCTGCATTAGTTGTTGTGAATAGTATTTATCCCATTGCTGATAAAAATATTGATAAAGTAAAATTAAAAATTACTAAATTTAATATTGAAAAAACATTTGCAGGGGAAATTGACAAAGCAGATAATTCAATTATTGTTTACGGTATTATTGGTGCGGCCATTTTGTTTATGTTAGTGTATTTGTATGTGGAGAAAATAAAAACTCCAACCGCACATACCGTTGCCTACATGTTTAAAAAGCTGCAATTGTTTAGCTCGGCTGCCTTTAGTATTGGGCATGGCGGCAACGATGCGCAAAAAGTAATGGGTATAATTGGTGCCGCTTTAATTGCCAACGGAAGCATGCAGGATTTTAGTCAATTACCAAGTTGGGTGCCTGTAGCTTGTTATTTAGCCATTGGTTTAGGTACGATGAGCGGAGGCTGGAAAATTGTTAAAACAATGGGCTCGAAAATTACCAAAGTAACCCCTTTAGAAGGGGTGGCCGCTGAAACAGCGGGTGCATTTACATTATTCTTTACCGGTCAAATGGGAATACCCGTTTCTACAACACATACTATTACAGGTTCTATTATAGGTGTTGGGGCTACTAAACGTTTAAGCGCTGTAAGATGGGGCGTTACCACCAACCTTTTATGGGCTTGGGTTTTAACCATTCCTGTAAGTGGTGTATTAGCAGCAATCACTTTTTATATTGTACATTATTTTATGAAGAAATAAATTGCCTCTATAAAAAAAGCCTCCCGATAATTGGGAGGCTTTTTTTTGATTACTTATTAATAAAAATTATTTCGATTGTATAGCATGTATTTTAGTTTGTCTTCCATCGATATAATCAAAACGAGTTCCATTAAAAAATCCATTTTGCTCTAACGCAACTTTTACAGGTTTGTCCCAACCTGCCAGGGTATGCGTTGCATTTAATTCAATGGAGTAGCAAGTATTGGCCTTCATCGTGTAATCTCCAGAACCAGGTACTCCATTTTGCATATCCCACATTCCAATAGTGGTTCCAGCTGCATGCCCATGAAAGCCAATGGGATGTGTGTAGATGCTTGGATTGATTCCAGCTGCTTTTGATTTAGTTAAAGCTTGTTTTAATATTTCATTTCCAGACTTTCCCACCGCATACTCGTTGGTTAAAAAATCTTGTAATTTATTTGTTATTGTAAATGCCGCTTGTAAATTTTCTGGTACTGTTTTTTCGTTAAGCAATAAAACATAGGCTTGTTCTTGTACATCAGAATTCAATCTTAAATAAGTAATCCCAAAATCAACATGTAAAAAATCGCCTGGTCTTATCACTTTATCTTTTTCATTACTTTGTCTTCTTTGTATTTCAATGGAAGGATGAAACCAAGTGATAAGACCTTTATCACTTAATTGTTGTCTAAACCACCAAACTAAATCCTGTGTGGTGGTAATATTAGGTTTTATCACTTTATTACTAAAACCTTCTTTTATAATAGCATGCGTTATTTTTAGTAAAGTGGGGTATAAGTTCATTTCTTTTTCGGTCCTCGTTTCTAACCAACTCACCGCTAAGGGTTCTGCTGAAACAACTTTTGCTTGTTCTGTTGTATTTAAAGCATTCATCAACTCTAGGTATTCTGTATGATCTAAGCCATCGGCGTGTCCATAGTCGGTTGAAGTATTAATACCTATTTTAACTGGATTTAGTTTTCTTAATAAGGCTGTTAAGGCATCCCATTGATTAGGATATGCTGCCACATCCCAGGCTGCAGCTATTTCAGTACCTACAGCATATCTTGCAACAGCATATTTTTCAATCGTATTTTTCTCTTTGTTTCTGTAAAATACAAGTATGGTTCGTCTTCGAGCTCCAAGCCATTCAGCAGGGAGCATAGTTTTAACAATAGGATCTTCATTATATTCTCTTGTCATTAATACCCAGCAATCCATGTTGGCACGATCCATTAAGGTGGGCAATAAATTATTAAAACGATCTGCCAATACTTCATTGACAATATTAGCTTGCTCTCGTACTGTTTTTACTTGTGCAGTGGCACCTACAAAAAAATGTAATGTTAGAATTAATAAGAATTTACGCATTAGGCTATTTTAAATTATGATAAAATAAGTTAATTGAAAAACCGAATACCTAAATTAACTACTAAATTTGCAATTATGTATTTTTTTAGAAAAATTTTTGCTGTTATTTTAATTTTGTGGAGTACTTGTGTATTTGGGCAAGATACAAGCTATACGAATTTAAGCACCATCGTCGTTTCTGCCAATAAGTTGAGTGAAAAAAGAATTGAATCTCCAGTGGCCATTTCTATTTTATCCCCTAAAATTATTAATGAAGCTAAGGCACAAAGAATAGATTACTTACTCAATAAAGTGAGTGGTGTATACATGCCTACCATTGGTAATGAACAACATATGATGGCCATTCGTCAGCCCATTTCATTAAAAGGATTGTATCTTTTTTTGGAAGATGGCATGCCCATTAGAACAAGTGGTTTATACAGTAGTAATGCGTTAATAGAAATTAATGCCAGTAATATACACTCTATAGAAATTTTAAAGGGCCCTGCCTCGGCATTGTATGGTTCGGAAGCCATTGGTGGAGTAGTTAATTTCTTATCCACTCCTATACCTTCAAAAAAGGTTTTAACTTTTAGCAGTCAGATTAATAACGGCGGATTTAAAAGAGTGGAAGCTTTTTATGGCACACCCACTCGCTCTGGAGGATGGTTGATCAATAGTTCTTTTACCGATCAAAAAAATGGGCTTATTGATTATTCTGATTATAGTAAAAAAGCCATTTCCCTACGCAGAGATTTTAAATTTAAAACCAAGTGGACAGGCTATCAAACCCTTAATTATATTGATTATTATACCCAAATGGTTGGATTTGTAGACAGTATTTATTTTGCAGAAAAAAAACTCAGCAGCCAGCAATCATTCACCTTCCGACAAATTAACGCACTTCGATTTAGACAAAATTTAGCCTATAGCTGGAATACAAATAGCATCACTACTTTGAATCTGATGTATCGCAATAATACCATGGACCAAAATCCAACTTATGCTATTGCCTCCACCAGTAATCCTACTAAATTTAAAGGACAAGTAAATAGCAACCATTTTGATGCCTATGTGCTAGATCTCCAACATCAATGGAATTTAAAGGTGCTTAAAAGTAAATTGATAGTAGGAGGTTATTGGGATAGGACGAAACAAAACTTAATAGCTAATTATATTGATATTTTAAAAGATACGGCGATAGGTAAATACACTAAGTTTAGTTATCCCGCTAAAGATTCATTGGTAACTTCTTATGCAACTCAAATTAATAATAAAGCCATTTATATCAATTTTATCACCAACTTATCAAAATCACTTCATTGGAACATGGCTTTGCGTTATGATGATTTTGAATATCAGTTTTCCAATAGATTAAAATACGGTACACCCTCTTCCAATAATCACTTTACGAATTGGGCACCTAAATTAGGTTTAACCTACAATCAAAAAATATGGGGCGGTTATTTGAATTACAGTAAAGGATTTGTTCCCCCGCAAATAACAGAAATTTACAATACAGTCAGAGTGCCTTATTTATTACCGCAACTTTTCAGCAATATGGAAATAGGTGCTTGGTATCAATTACCTAAATTCTATACGGAATTTTCTATTTATCAATTAAATGGAAAAAATGAAATTATTTCTGTAAGACAATCCGATGGAGTGAACTTAAATCAAAATTCGGGCAGTACTCAACATATTGGTATTGAGTATCAAATAAAATATAAAATTAACAAACAATTGGAGTGGCATTGGAATGCAAGTAATGCAAAGCATAATTATATTCTTACTCAAATTAAAGGCGTAACGGTAGATGGAAATCAAATGACAGCATCGCCCGCTTTTTTTAGTAATATGACCTTGTATTGGAAACCAAGTATGCCATTAAACGCATCCATAGAGTGGCAGAAACAGTCTTCCTATTATATGGATGAAACCAATACGACCAAATATCCCGGCTTTAGCGTTTTTAATATTAGAGGAGGTTATACATTTAAAAATTCTGAAATTTGGATAGCTATCTTAAATGCAGGTAATGCTTATTATAGCACCATGGCCACCAAAAATTTTAGTATCAAAGGCAATGCCGCTTACGCCTATTATTTAGGTGACCCAAGAACTGTAACCATTGGATGGAAATGGTACTTAATAAAATAAGAAGCCTTTTGGACTTCTTATTTTATTGTAAACTATTGTATTTTACTGATTAATTCTTATTCTCATACCGCCTCCCTTTTGCATGTCATCCATTATTTTTTTCATGGCTTCTTGAAACTGACCCCTATTCATTTTATCCCCTTTGGTAGGTTGTACTAATTCTTTTTTAGGATATTTTGCTGTTACTTCTAAAGCGGTAGTTACATTGGCATCATTGTCCATATTGACTTCTAAAATGGCTCCAGGTAAACCTGTAAAAGTATCGGGCCCAATAGAAGCAGGAATTTGTTCGGTATACCAAACTACTACTTCTTGTTCTTTAGGAAGGACAGGGGTATTGACTGTTGTGTCAGGATTATTTCTTCCTCCTGGTCTAGGCCCACCAATACGCATTGTTTGTAGGGGAACAGAAGTAGTTGCTTTTTTACACAAATATTTTGCAATTGTTTTTGTCTCTTCGGACATTTTCCATTTAATGGATTTTAATGAATCAATGATTAAGAAAGTTTTTTCAAACATACCACGTGATTCATATTGTATTTGAGAAGCCAAATCTGTATAGGTAGCCGTTTCAGGCATTCTAAACATAAATCTTGGCCCGCCTCTTTCTCCTCCATTATTGGCAAATGGATCGGGCGCTTCATCTTCAGGAACAGTTCTAAACAAGCTAGCTTGATCATTAAATAATAATTCGAATTGCGAAGTTCTAAATTCAGGGACCCTAGTTCTCATTTCAGGATCTGTAATCATACGGTACATATTTATTTTTCGCTCGTATACTATTTTCCCTTCTTTCATTTGTGCCATTACTAAATTCATTGACGCAAAAATAAAAGCCACTGCTAGGATAATTTTTTTCATATTTATTTTAAATTATTATTTAAATATACCATTTATTACATTCTTATCATCATTCTTGGAGGGCCTCCGCCATTTCCTGCCAAGCCAGATTTTTGTAAACTATAAGTAAACCCAATTAAAAAATATTGATTAATTACGTTATAAGATTGATCTACAATTTGATTTTGAGAAATATTTCTAGATACTCCTAAATTCTTATTTAATATATCAAATGCGCTTATTTTTATTTCAGCTCTCTTATTTTTTAAAAAAAACTTAGAAAAACTTGCGTTCCAAATGGGCACTGCTGTATTGTAACCAGCAGCTCGACCTTCATTGATAGTGTAATTTAAAGATTGATTGAATACAATATCAAAAGGAAGATAATTAGTTATGTCTGCTCCATACACTCTTGTAAGATAATTGGTATTCAATGCCGTATTGATTTCATTATTGGTTTTACTATAAGAATGTCTCGCAGTTAAATTCACATCCAACACCTCGTCCATTGAATAGGTATAAGTAAAACTAGGACCGACCGATTTTATAAGCGTAGTATTAAGTAAAGAATTAGTATAAGAAATATTATTATTTACAGACCCATTTAAACCAAAATTAAATCGAGAATAGATTTGCTTTATACCAAATCCGTAATTGACAGTACCATTGATTCGATAGGCGCCATTAACGTTTACTGGCTTAGAAAGTATAACCCTACTTGGAAGAATACTGTCATAATTTACTATTGAATTATTAACTACCTGAGCATTTAATAACGCAAAAAAGTTTCGTTGAGCCAATATTTTAGTGGAGAAATAACTCAAATTGATATTATTCGTATAACTTCTTTTTAAATCGGGATTACCAATAGTTTGATTATTAATATTACTTTGGTCTAATACCGGCTGCAACTGTGTTAAAGAAGGTTGATTGGTGGAAGTGCGGTAGTTAAATCTAAAATTTTCTGTTTGGGAAAAATTATAAACAAAGTTAGCTGTAGGTAAGATGTCTTTAAATTCTTGTTTAATTTTAGTGTTGGCAGTTGTATTAATTCCATTTAACATGGCGTCTTGTAATGAAAAACCTGTTGAAAAATTATACTTTTTTTGATTGTACCGATAATTCATCCCAGCACCCGCATATGTGTATTCGCTATTGAATTCGTTGGTGAGCTTTGTGTTTAAAGCGTCATATAAATTATTGGCCCCGTTTTTATCATACACTTTTCTGCTAGTAGACCCGATATTTTTATTGATGAAAGCATTGAACTCTAATAAAGATTTTTTACCCAATGGTTCCGTATACACTAAATTGGCAGAATAGGATTCGGTTAACCCTTTTCTACTGCTTTTTTGATCTAAAATTGAATCTTTTATAACACCATAATAATAAAATAATTGTTCTGTGTATTGATTACTATTAGCAGTTGAATTATTATACCCTTGTGTTAATGTAGAAGAAATGGTTCGACCTTTTTTCACAAACTTTTTTCTAAGCAAAAGTGTGTTGGTAATATTCACCGCATCGGTAAGGCTAGCAGAATTAGTACTATTGGAATTGGTTAAAGTACCATCGGGTAAGAAGGTGCGACTAGAGGAAGTTCCATTAGTAGTATTATGTTGATTGGTTATAGTGGGGGTATACTTATAAGAAAAAGATTCCGACACTTTATTGTCAATGGTAAAGCCAAGTTTTTGTTGTTGATTTCTATTGGTGTTATTTGATTGATTTTCTCGATTGAATAAATTACCAGGCGTTAAATTTTGAGTTAATGAATTACTTATATTATTTCTTTCTACATCACTGCTATTAGCATTGGCATTAAAATCCATTTTTTTATCATTCAATATATTGGAATAATTTCCACCCAAAGAAAAAGTGTTGGCCACCCCTTGTGAGTTAGCATCAGTTCCTCCGCCACCTCCATTAAAATTAATGACCATTCCTCCGCCACCTCTTCCACCACCCCCTCCCGAAAAATTGGCCATATCTGCATTGGAAAAAGCTTGTCTATTGGTATTATTGGCAGTACCAATGAATGAAAATTGTTCATCATTATTAATCCGATTAATATTTCCTTGTGCATCAAATCTGCCTGGTGTACCTGCACTCCCATTTAATTTTCCAAAAGTGGATTGTTTTCGATCTTTTTTCGTTTTAATATTAATGGCCGTTTCTTCATTGCCATCATCAATTCCTGTAAACATGGCCTGATCCGATTTGCGATCATATACTTGAATTTTATCAACAGCATCTGCGGGTAAATTTCTAGTGGCCATCTTAGGATCTCCTGTAAAAAATTCTTTCCCATTTACGAATACCTTGGTAACCGATTTTCCATTAACGGTGATCGCACCTGCTTTATCCACTTCAATACCTGGCATCTTTTTTAACATATCTTCCACTACTGCGTTGGGTACCGTTTTAAAATTCTCAGAATTAAACTCAATAGAGTCTCCATTGATTACCACCGGAGGCCTTCTGGCAGTGACAGTTACAGTGCTTACTTTGCTTGCATCTTCTAAATAAATATTATTTAGATTAAGTATAGAATTGGAGCCTGTTTTAAAAGCCACCCATTGTTGTTGATAGCCTACATAGGAAATAGACAACAAATATTTTCCAGCGGCAATGTTTTTTAGGACAAAGCTGCCTTCATCACTACTTCTTGCAAAACTAACCAAAGAAGAATCTTTGGCACGAACCAATGAGATGGTGGCAAAAGGAAGGGTTCTTTTAGCAGCGCTATCTATAATAGTGCCCTGTACTTGAAAGTTTTGGGCTAAGCCTACATAACTCATTAATAAGAAGCTAGTTATTGAGAATAATTTTTTGATACTTGTTTTTTTCATGTTGTTAAAAATACGATTCCTTTCCTAAGAAGGCACTTATTAGGTATGAAAATACCTATTTTATGATACTTTTTCTATAAATGTAAATACTTGAGGATGAATGTTAAAATGGCTTTTAAAATGATAAAAAAATTGATTGAATTAAGTACCTTACATAAAATTTATAACTAGGCTATTGGATGCTTATTTTGGCCTTTGGTTTAACGGATGTAGTGGTGAACAATGATCGTTATTATAGATGGTCAATACATAGCATGACGTAGAAACGGGAAAACATAAATTAGATCGCAAAAATGGATGAACAAATAGACAATAAAGAAAAATAAAGTAACAGATTAAAATTATAATTTATAAAACTGATTTATGCAAAACAATAGAAGAAAATTTATAAAAAACGCAACGCTTGCCGTCTTAGGAGCAAGTTTAAAGCCCAATTTCTTATTATCAAATACAAATCTAAATGTAGATACCAATAAATTAATTGGTATTCAATTGTATTCTGTTCGTGACGATATGGGAAAAAATCCATTGAGTACTTTGACCGCATTATCAAAAATGGGCTACCAATATGTTGAACACGCCAATTATATTAATCGTAAATTTTATGGTTGGACAGCAAAAGAATTTAAAAAAATATTAAACGACCTTGGTTTAAAAATGCCCAGTGGTCATACGGTGATGGCTGCCAAACATTGGGATAATGCTAGTAAAGATTTTACAACAGAATGGAAATATACCGTTGAAGACGCAGCTATTTTAGGTCAGTCCTATGTTATTAGCCCATCCATAGATGACAAATTAAGAAGCAGCTATAATGGCTTAATGTTACAGCTAGATGTATTTAATAAATCTGGAGAGTTATGTAAAGCGAGCGGTATGAAATTTGGTTACCACAATCATGATTTTGAATTCAAAGAAAAATTAAATGGCAGTTTGATCTATGATTTAATATTACAACATACCGACAAAGACTTAGTAATACATCAATTAGACATTGGTAATATGTATGGTGCTGGTGGCAGGGCAGCGCAATGGATTAATAAATATCCAGGTCGCTTCCAATCTTTGCATATTAAAGATGAAATTAAGGCTGAAAAAGGTGAAATGAATGATGGATATGAAAGTACCATATTGGGTACAGGAGTGGTAGATCCTAAGTCTATTGCCTTATTAGCAAAAAAAATAGGCGGGTCGCTGCACTTTATTATAGAACAAGAGTCCTACCAAGGCATTACCCCACTTGAATGCGTTAAAAAAGATTTAGAAATTATAAATACCTGGGGTATTTAGTACAATGAAATAACTGTTCGAAAGCACAAACACTAAAATGTTTGTGCTTTTTTTATGCTTAACTTTAAATAGTCAATTTTCCTACTTATTCAATTTAATTACTATGAAAAATTATACCATTGGTTTGTTTACTTTATTGCTATTGGCCTATTATAGCAATACTGCACAAGCTCAACAAATTAATACATCAGATATAGCCAGATGGAATAAGCACGCCAACCAAATTAAAATTATTAGAGATGAATGGGATATCCCACATATTTATGGCAAGACCGATGCCGACGCCATTTTTGGTTTAATGTACGCCCAATGCGAAGAAAATTTTACTCAAATAGAATTAAACTATTTAGAAATGTTGGGTCGTACTGCCGAAGTAGAAGGGGCTAAAGCTATTTACGATGATTTAATGATGCTTCTCATTCAAGACAGCGTAGCAGCCATAAAAGATTTTAACAATAGCCCTATTTGGTTTAAAAATTTACTACAAGCACATGCAGATGGTTTAAATTATTATTTATATAAGCACCCCGAAGTACACCCAAAAGCCATTACCTATTTTAAGCCATGGTATCATTTGATGTGGACCGATGGAAGTGTTTCCCCCACAAGAGCTGGAGGCATCACCACTGAAATGGTGGCTAATTTTTATGGCGATAAAAATAAATTAGCCATTCAATCCCATACAAATTTTGAAGAAAAAATTAGTACGGGTTCCAATGGATTTGCGATTGCACCAAAGCATAGTAAAAATGGAAATGCTTTGTTGTATATTAACCCTCATGTACCTTTTTATTTTAGATCTGAAATGCATATGAATAGTGAAGAGGGCTTAAATGTGTACGGTGCAGTTACCTGGGGTCAAATGTTTATTTACCAAGGCTTTAATGAAAAATGTGGATGGATGCATACCAGCAGCTACGCAGATGTAGCAGATGTATATGAAGAAAAAATTAAACAAAATAAAACAGGCTGGGTATCTATCTATGAAAAAGAAGAAAAAAATATTACCCAAAGAACCATTAATTTAAAATATACCGAAGCAGGCTTGATTCAATCAAAATCATTTCTTACTTATAAAACAATTCACGGGCCGGTGATGGGAAGTAAAAATGGTAAATGGTTAAGCCTTCAAGAAAATAATCGTTCTTTAAATGCTTTAATGGAATGTTGGATTAGAACCAAAGCAAGCAATTTAAAATCTTATCAACAAGCATTGTCCTTATTAGCTAATAATAGCAATAACACTGTTTTTGCTGATAGAGAAGGCAATATTGCTTATTGGCATGGAAATTATATGCCTAAAAGAAATACCAATTACGATTATAGTTTGCCTGTAGATGGATCAATAAAAAGTACCAATTGGAATGGCCTTCATGCACTCAATGAAATAGTACAAAGTATTAATCCGTCCAATGGTTGGTTACAAAATTGCAATGCCACTCCATTTACAGTGGCTGGATCCAATAGTCCTAATCCTCAAAATTATCCAGCTTATATGGCACCAGAGGGTGAAAATGGCCGTGGTATTACGGCTGTTAAATTATTAGAAAAAATAGATAAAATAAGTATAGATGATTTAATTCATCTTGGATACAATAAACATATGTCGGCCTTTGATGTTTTATTACCTTCTTTTTTAGACTATGTAAAAACTATTTCGCTCAATGAAAAAGAAAAGAAAGCCATTCAATATTTAAGCAACTGGAATCATGATGGCGATACGGCTTCCATTGCCACCACCATTGCTATTGAATGGGCTACCGAATGGAGTAAAGAATTACCGCCAGCCCCTACCGAAGAAATGAGTACCCATATTTGGAAAAAATATGAAAGAATGGTTACTGCTGTTTCCAATGAAAAAAAATTAGCCCTTTTAAATAAAACACTCACACAATTAGAAAAAATATATGGTAATTGGGAAATAAGCTGGGGCAGCATTAATAGATATCAGAGGGTTAACCCAGGAGAAAAGTTAGATGACCAATTACCTAGTTTAGCAGTGGGGCAAGCTTCTTCTAAATGGGGTACTCTCCCTGCCTTTGAAAGTAAAAGACAAGACAATAGCAACAAACGTTATGGCTATTCTGGAAATAGTTTTGTTGCAGCTATTAGTTTTGGTAAAAAGCTAGAAGCTAAATCGATCATCACTGGAGGACAAAGTCGTTTTGCCAATTCCACTCACTTTAGCAATCAAGCTCAAAAATACTTAGCTGGTGATTTCAAAAATATTCACTTTTACAAAGAAGATGTTTTAGCACACGAGGTAATATCATATAAACCTGGATTCGATAGATAATGGTCATACAGCTTTGACATAAAAGCCACTTTAACCAATCCAGCTAAATTTTTTACTTCTAATTGTTGCATCATTTTAGTGCGATGCCCTTCAATGGTTCTTTTACTATGGCCCACTTCATAAGCAATTTGTTTACTAGAAGCTTCTTCACAAATACGAACCAAAATATACTTATCATAGGTATGCAGTTGATGCACTTTTTGGGTTAACTTAATTTTTTCCATATGATTGACCATGGAAAAAACCTTCTCTGCAATAATAGAACAGAAATATATTTTATTGAGTCGGGCCATTTCTAATGCCTTGGACCATTCTTGCTTAGATACATTTCTGGAGATGACAACAGAGATACCATTGTCAATGAGTTGATACAAATGAGCATCATCTTGCTCATTAAACACCACCATTATAGACATTTTTTTCTTTAAAGCACTTACTTGAACCATGGCATCAGAATGTCCATAATCAAATAGGGAGCTATCTACCACTAAAAGTAAGGGAAGGGCTTGTTGGTTTTTATCCATGGCCATAAAGCCATCCAACTCTTGTAAGCTTTTAATGATATGATAGCCCATTAACATTGGATTGTCTTTAATAAGTAGGCCACAACCCATTGCATACACAGTTTGTTGATCACATAAAATAACTTGACTTTGCATAAATTATTGATTGAATGATTGATACTGCAATAAAACAATATCTTTATAACCTATTGATATACAAAGTACTATCTTTTATAAATGGCTATTAAAACCATTGTAATTAGCCCCATTCATCTATTTTCTAATGTAGCATTAGGTTGCATGAAATAAATGAAAAATTATAGAAACAAGTAGTTATTAAATAAACCCTATAATTATTTGTCAGTAGTATATATTTTATAACTTCATTGAATATTATACTAACCCCTTTGCATAGCGTTGACATCAATTCGTAACTTATTTCACCCTTTTGTTCCAGTAGGACATTTGAAAGTGTGGGTATTAGCCCCAGCCTTGGATAATCCAGATCCCAATTTGGCTTATTATTATGACTTTAGTCAAAGTATTGAAGAATATACACGCGTATTTGAACAATTAGATTTGCCTTGGAAATGGCAACCCGTTTCTTTAGAAACTTATAAAATGATTGTTCAAGAAATTGCGCATGAAAGAGAAAAAGGAATTTATTTTCCAGTGGTTTTAAATTTATGTGATGGAGATGAAATTAATGGGGCCCCTGGCGTTTCCGTCATTAAAGCATTAGATGCAAAGCAATTGGTCTATACCGGGGCCAATGATTATTTTTACGATATCACTACTTCTAAAATTCCAATGAAAGAAGCTTTTGATATTGCTGGTGTTGCCACCCCAAAATGGGAAGCCATTAGAACCAACGATATAAATGCAAAAGAGTTACTTGAAAATTTAGGTTGCCCTGTTATTGTTAAGCCTGCGGTGTCGGGTGGGAGCTTGGGAGTGGGTATAAAAAATGTAGTAGAAACTCCAAAAGAATTAAAAGTACAATTAGCAAAAATGTTTGAGGGCTACAGAGGCTGGAACTTAGCATCAGATGGTATCCTAGCTGAATCATTTATAGAAGGACCAGAATATACCGTAATGATTGTGGGTAGTCATACGCATCCAGAATTTGCAAAAATTTATCCCCCTATTGAAAGAGTATTTCATGCTTCCCTACCTGAAAAAGAAAAATTTTTATCGTTTGATCGCTTATGGGAAATTTATGAGGAAGAAACACCTATGCCAGAAGAAGAGAATTTTTACCAATATCAATTAGGAGATGAAGCCGTTCAAATGGCTGTTCAAAAAATTTCTTGGGATGCGTATGTGGCAGTAAATGGCACCGGCTATACTAGAGTGGATGTTCGCATTTGTAATAAAACAGGCATTCCCTATGTATTAGAAGTGAATGCGCAATGTGGAATCAGTGAAGACGAAAATTTTACTTCGATTGGTGCGATTCTAAAATACGCCAATCAAAGTTTCGCAGAATTAGTGATACATATTATTAACGACGCATTTGCAAGAAGAAAAAAATAAAATTATGCGCCCGCTTCCCATACTGAATCATCCAGAAAGTTTCAAAGATTTAAAAGTTTGCATTCTTCAACCAGACTATTCCACTTCTGGAGTAGATTATCAATATTACGATCCCAAGAGAGACCTATCGGCTATTATGCCAGAAGCGCATATGGATCATGTTTTTTTAAATAAGCTCACTACCTATCAACAGTTAAAAGAATTAAAGGATAAAAACTATGATATCTATATTAATCTATGTGAAGGTTATTTAGAATGGAAAGTACCTTCTATCGACGTTATTATAAGCATGGATTTATTGGGATTGCCTTATACCGGGCCCAATGCGAACTTATACGACCCGCCAAAAACCATCATGAAATATTTGGCCTTTTGTGAAGACGTGGTTACCCCAGCGCATGTGCTTATTGAGTCTTTGGAAGATTTAGATCAATTACCTGGAAATTTAAAATTTCCATTGTTTGTAAAACCTGCCAAAGCAGGAGATAGCCTAGGAGTGGATGACGCTTCTAAAGCAAACAATGTGGATGACTTAATAGTTAAGGTGAAGAATATTGTGGCCGAATTTGGTTCAGCCTTGGTAGAAGAATATATTGATGGGCGAGAGTTTACTGTATTAGTGTGTGGCAATGCCGATGGAAAAACATGTACCAGCTTTGTTCCAGTTGAATATATTTTCCCTGAAGGGTTCAGTTTTAAAACCTATGCTTTAAAAACTTCTGAATTACACCCTACAGCCAATATCCCTGTTACAGAAACCGCTCTAGCCAATAAATTAAAAAGTATTGCAGAGCAAGTTTTTATGTCTTTTAATGGAGTAGGTTATGGGAGAATGGATTTTAGAATGAATGACAAAGGAGAGATTTTCTTTTTAGAAATAAATTTTACTTGTTCTGTTTTTTATGCACAAGGGTACGAAGGATCGGCCGATTATATTTTACTGCATGATGGCGCTGGTCAAAGAGGTTTTTTGGAAAGAATAATTATTGAGGGAATGTCCAGGTACAGTAGAAAAGAAAAATTATTTACGATCAAAGGAAATGCCATTGCTGGTTATGGTATGTATGCAAAAAGAGATTTACCTAAAAATACTTTATTATTTAAAGGGGAAGAAAAATCACAACGTATTGTTAGTAAAAAATTCGTTGATGAAAATTGGGATGAAAGAGAAAAATTAAATTTTAGAAGATACGCCTACCCTATTAGTTCAGAAGTTTATATATTATGGGATTTACAACCCGAAGAGTGGTCGCCACAAAATCATCATTGCGATGCCAACTGCACTTACAAAGGGTTGAACCTCTATGTCAATAGAGACATTAAAAAAGGGGAAGAACTTACTTTGGATTATGGCAGCTTCTTGGATGAAACCATGGAACCATTTAATTGCCATTGTGGTGCTGCTCATTGCCGTGGACTTATAAAAGGTACTGCTAAAATTAAAGGCTAGTGCGCTCTGTTTGAGTTACTTATTTTTGTAAATACCTATTGTGTTTTATTTATTGTACATTTTCACGTAACTTAATTGCAACGATTATTTGCTTATGGGTAAATTTCAACCTCCCGCTTTTATTGAACCCTTCTCTCCTTTTTGGTGGGAATGTATGCTAGTCGTTACCTTAATTATTGTTTTGGTAGTTAGGCTACCTCTGTATTTTAAAAAATTACAACATAAAAATTATGCTTTGTTTTTAGCTATTTTTTTTATGGTAAGTTTTATTATTGAAAACTATTATAATTTTATAAATGGATTTTGGAATTTAAAACAACATTTGCCAGTTCACTTATGCAGCATTAGTTATTTTATGTGTGTTGCCTTATTGCTTAATTACAAACAGTGGTTGGCAGAATGCGTTTATTATTGGGGATTGGCCGGGGGCATTCATGCTATGCTTACACCAGAATTTACCGTGGGGATGGAGGGGTATAATTTTTATGCTTATTTTATTGACCATGGAGGCCTCTTACTCGTGGTTGCCTATATGATTATTCATTTAAATTTTCGCCCTCGCCCTAGATCTTGGATTTGGGTATTGGGCTATACCCAATTGGTGGCTATAGGTGTTGGCATTGTGAATTATAGTGTTGGGGCTAATTATATGTATTTATCTGAAAAACCCGAAGTCAATAATCCCTTTGTTATTGGAGAATGGCCTTATTATATTCTTATACTTGAAGCCGTTGCAGTATTTCATTTTTGGATATTCTATTTACCCTTTAATAAAAAGAATAAAGTTCTATCCAAGGCTTAATTAAATTTCTTCTATCCTCTTGGCTTTATCATCTATCACCAAATCGAAATTAGGTTTAGTTGGGCTTCCATTAGGACAATAGCCTGTAATTAGTTCATTAAATTTACATCCCCATTGATTGAGTTGAGTAAGGGTTAATTCCCTTAAATCCCTTTTGGAGCTTTCGCCACGTCCCGTCCAATAAGTAATATGCCAACCTTCCTCAAATAACTTGTTTATTTTTGCAATATGTTCAAAATTGGGTTCGGCTAATTCATATACCCGCTTATCCGAGTAAAAGCAAATGGTTTCATCAATGTCAACTAAAGCTTTTTTAGAACCAAACCTTTTGGACTCAATCATTGTTATGTATTTTAAATGTATTTAACTGAGGCAAATTTAGATAGTTTCTATAAATTACAGCTTTCATTTTATCAAGAACTGAAATCATCGTTAAAAACTGTGCTTCTTTCAATATTTGAACAAAATTAACCCTTACACCATGAGATTATTTTTTTTATCCCTGTTTGTTGGTATCCTTCAATTGGCTTCTGCTCAAAACACGAATAACCCAATTATTAGAACAGATAAAATTACCATTGCACGTGATACTTATGGAGTACCACATATTTTCGCCCCCACCGACCCTGAAGTGGCTTATGGTTTAGCTTGGGCACATGCCGAGGACGATTTTACCACCATTCAAACACTGATGCTTACCGGTAAAGGTAAATTAGCCACTTATTTAGGTAAAAAGGGAGCACCTATAGATTATGTTGTGGGCTTACTCAATACCAAAGCTACCGTGATGGAGCAAATAGATCAATTGGACCCAGCTTTTTTACAATTGATTAGAGGGTATTTGTTAGGTTTAGAAGCTTATGCAAATGCACATCCAAAAGATATACTTAATAAACATGTATTCCCTATTAGCATTGAAGAATATTTATCGGCCAGCGTTTTCTCAGTAGCTGTATTTTGTGGTGTAGATAAAGCCTTGCCAAAAATTTTAAATGGTACCATTCCGGCTTTGCCTGGTTTTACAGGCGAAGGCAGTAACTCTATTGCAGTGCATTCCAGCAAATCGGCTTCTGGTGAAAATATGTTATTGATTAATGCGCATCAACCTATTGAAGGCGCTACCGCTTTTTATGAAGCACAATTACAAAGCGAAGAAGGATGGAATATTTTAGGAGGCTTGTTTCCAGGTGCCCCTTTAATATTTCATGGTGTCACCCCTAACTTGGCTTGGGCACATACAGTGAACTTACAAGATAAAATTGATGTCTATCAATTACAAACCGATAAGCTACATCCAGGGCAATATAAAGTGGATGGCGAATGGCTAAAGCTTGAAAAAAGAAAAATAAAATTAAGTATCAAGGGTATTCCGTTTCCTATTTATAAAACAGCTTATACTTCTATCTACGGACCTACCGCAGCTACCCCTAATGGTGAATACTTTTCAATGCGCTTGCCTTCCTTGATGGATATAGGTGCTTTACAGCAATGGTATGCGATGAATAAAGCGCAAAACTTTACTCAATTCAAAGCTGCTTTAACACAGAATCACCTCGCTATGTTTAATATTGTATATGCAGACAAAAGAGATACTATTTTTTATATCTCCAATGGAAAAATGCCCTATCGTAATACAGATACTAGTTATCATTGGAATGCTACCTTGCCAGGAAATACACGTGCAACCCTTTGGACTAAATTTAAACCTTTAAGCGAATTACCTCAATACTTAAATCCAAAAAGCGGTTACTTATACAATACCAACCATTCTCCATTTTTAGCCACTGCCGAAAATGAAAATTTAAATCCAGCCAATTTTGACGCTTATGATGGGTATGAATTAATCCATAACAACCGAAGTCGTCGTGCCAAAGATTTAATTGACCAATTAGATAAGTTTAGTTACGCCGATTTAAAACGCATCAAATTTGATCGTCAACTTCCTGCTAAAATTTTATACCCTTATGGATTTACCTCAGATACTTTATTTATGTTGGATGAAAATAAGTATCCGCAGCTAGCGCCACTTATTGTAAGTTTAAAAAAATGGGACCATCAAGCCATTGCCGAAAGCAATGGAGCACTCATTTATAATTTAGCCTATTATTATATCCCTAAAATAATGGCGGACCATAAGAATGAAAATTTGACTACCGCAGAAGCGGTGGCTACCTATGAATACATTTATCAATTCTTAATAAAAAATTACCAACGCCTAGATGTTACTTTAGGAGAAATGCAACGCTTGGTGAGAGGAGAGGAAAACTGGCCACAAAGCGGCATGCCCGATGTATTGGCCGCTGTACAAACTTCCCCTTTTGGTAAAGCACAACGTAAAATGAATAGCGGTGATGCTTATATTGGATTTGTTCGCTTCCCTAAAGATGGAAGTCTACCGCTCATTGAAACGGTGAATACTTTTGGTGCGAGCTCCGTAAAAGGGAGTCCACATTATGCCGATCAAAGAGCCCTATATCAAGCACAAGAAGTAAAAAAAATGACTTTAGATAAAGAGGAAGTGTTAAGAAAGGCAGAACGCAGTTACCATCCTCAATAAATTAAATTAACTTTTAAATAAATTGCTGCTTTGTAATTAAAGACGAGCGGTAATAATACTTTTATCTAAAAAAGCTTTGGTATCGTATATAACCGTATCAGTTGATTTTTTTAAACTCGCATAGTTTAATGACTTAAAAAAGTCGTGCGCTACGGTTAATACAATAGCGTCATAAGTAGTTAACTCATGGATTAATTTTATTTGATGCTTTTCAAGCACTTCATTCGCATTGGCAAAAGGATCAAATGCGAATACTTCCAAACCTTGTTCTTGTAATAAATTATAAATTTCAAAAGCTTTGGAGTTTCTAATGTCTGGGCAATTTTCTTTAAACGTGACCCCCAGTAATAAAACCTTTGCTCCTTTAATGATTACTTGATTGGCTAATAAAAGTTGTACAATTTTATTAGTTACAAACGAACTCATTTGATCATTTACATGACGACCCGATAAAATAACTTGTGGATGATAACCTAAGCTGGTGGCTTTATAGGCTAAATAGTAAGGGTCTACTCCAATACAATGGCCGCCCACTAAACCAGGCTTGAATGGTAAAAAATTCCACTTCGTCGCCGCTGCAGCTAAAACATCCTGTGTATCAATATTCATTTTATCAAAAATGAGCGCCAATTCATTAACAAAGGAAATATTAATATCTCTTTGTGCATTCTCGATAGACTTAGCTGCTTCTGCTACTTTTATATTGGGCGCTTGATGGGTACCCGCTGTAATGATACTTGCATATAAGGCATCCACCTTATTAGCTATTTCAGGCGTAGAGCCCGAAGTCACTTTTATAATTTTCGTGAGGGTATTAATTTTATCCCCTGGATTAATTCTTTCGGGCGAATAGCCACAAAAAAAATCTTGATTGAATTTTAAATTACTTACTTTTTCTAAAACTGGAACACAATCTTCTTCTGTACAACCTGGATAAACAGTACTCTCGTAAATAACTAAATCTCCTTTTTTTAAAACAGTACCTACCATCTCAGTGGCTTTTAATAAAGGGCTTAGGTCTGGTTGTTTTTGAGCATCTACGGGTGTAGGTACTGTGACAATAAAGACAGTACAGTGTTGTATGTCGTTTAATGTATTGCTAAAAATAATTTGATTGGCGGCTTTAATTTCTTCAGTGGAGCATTGTAGGGTATCATCCACCCCTTTTGTTAAAGCTTCAATTCTACTGGCATCAATATCAAAGCCAATAACTTTATACTTTTTACCCAATTCCACTGCTAATGGTAAGCCCACATACCCTAATCCTATGACAGCAATAGCACCGAATGTAAATTGTTGATTGTCCATTTCAAACCAAAGTTAATAGTCTACCTAGTGATGGCCATAATTTTTTTCTCCAGCAGTAATACTCAATTTTAATCTATTTTGAGGAGGGGGTAAAGGACAAGTAGCAAATGCTGTAAATGCACAAGGAGGGTTATAGGCTTTATTAAAATCTATTTCTGTATTACCATTGGCATCTGGCTTAGGAATATCAATGAATCGGCCTGCTCCATAGGTAGTTTTACCTGCAGTTTCATCACCAAAAACAATGAATAAATTAGGGCCTCCCTCGTCTATCACATCTAAAGTATATTCTTTATTATTAATTGTAAACAATAATCGACCTGCATTTTTTTGTGCCGTAGATTGGCCTAATACATTGGTGATCATTAATAAACTTTGAGCAGGTTGCACCAATACTGCTTTTAAACGCCAATTGGAGTCAACAGCAAAGCGATCGATTCCTTTAAATTTCTTTACAGCTTCAGCTTGCAGATTTCTAAATCTTATACCTACTTTGTCTTCTCGTTTAATAACTACCCATCTAAAATGAGACCAATCCATCGTCTTAGCAACCTTATCTTTAAATACAATAGTAGGTTCTGCCCCTTTTATTTCTTTGCTATTAATTTTAATCCTGTTATTGTTCTTATTCACCCACAAAACAGAATCACCTTCATAAATAAAATCACCTAAATAATCGGGGAACGCTTGATTATTGTATTGACTATCATTTCGTTTTCCTTTTCCAAATGTATTTACCCCTTTATGTAGCCAAAAAAGACCCTCTAAATTTAACCACCCATTGGGTTGTTTTAAATCATTTTGTCTTTTAGCATGCCAATCATTTATGGATTGGCTATATTGGTTAACTCCTTGGCCAAATAGACTATTTAAGACTAAAGTATATATAAGTAAAAATAAATATTTTTTCATAATGTTCAATTGAAGGGCCCCTGGCAAATAGAAGTGGTAAAATTAAGCTTTTTAACTGGCCTTTCAAAAAGTTCCCCAAGTAAGTAAGCTTAAAATATTAAAAATGAAATGAAACTTATTTTTTATTAAATTTATGCCAAGAAATAATTACTATGAATTTTAAAAAAATAATTTTTACTTTATTAGTTTCAAGCCTATTATTTGCTTGTAAAAAAGACCTAACGGAAACAACGACGACTACTCCACCTGTAGTGACCAATGCAACTGTGAATACTTGGATACATCAAACTATGAGCAACTACTATTTTTGGTCTACAAAAATGCCCGCTTTGTCTTCTACAAATGTTAATATAGACCCAATGAAATATTTTACTTCTATTTTATATGATTATGGCAATACAGATCGATTTTCATGGATTGATAGTAGCTCCACTGATTTGATCGATGGGATAAATGGTTTTAATAAAATTTTAGGGGTAAAAATTAACGCCTTCCTCGTTGACAATGCTAAACCTGATGGTGATATTGCTTTGGTTGTTGCCTATGTTTTAAAGGGAAGCCCTGCAGAAAAAAGTGGAATTAAAAGAGGGGATATAATTTTGAACGTAGACGGCCAAACAGTTAATGCAAGAAATTATAGTACTATTTTACAAAATGAAACGTTGACTTTAGGCTTTGGGCTATTTTCAAACAATACTTTTAATGTGATTGATAAAAGTTTAAAACTCACCAAGGTAGAATTACAAACCAATCCTATTTTAATTGATACGGTCATTAATTGGTCTGGTAAAAAAGTAGGCTATTTGGCCTATAGTCAATTTATTGGTTATGTAAAAAATCGCTTAACAGGCCAAGAATATAATTTCGACGATAGCTTAAGAGCCCGATTTGCAGGTTTTAAATCAAAGGGAGTCAATGAACTCATTGTTGATTTGCGCTACAATGGTGGAGGTTATGTAAGTTCCTCCAACCTGCTTACTAACTTAATGGTAAAAGATATTGCTGCTAGAGAAAATAATGTGATGAATAAAAAAGTGTATAACGCAGCTTATACAGAATATCTTACTAAACAAAATGACAAAACCTCCTTTATCACAAAATTTCAAAACGAGGCTAATAATATTGGCAACTTAAGTAGAGTATTTATTCTTACGTCTAATAGTACTGCCTCTGCCAGCGAGTTAATCATCAATAATTTAAAACCCTTTATGGAAGTCATCCTTGTAGGGGAACATACTTATGGTAAAAATGTAGGTTCTTTTACTATTACAGATGAAAAAAAGAGATGGAACTATGGCCTTCAACCTATTACTTTTAAAATTACCAACTCTTTAGACCAATCCGATTACGGAACCGTTAATGGATTTCTTCCTACTTATGAAGTAAATGACAATGTCCTACCCTATAAGTTATTAGGAGACCCTAGCGAAACCCTATTGAAAGCGGCTTTAAATATTATTGGTCCAGTTGCCTATAAATCTAATGCTACATTACAAAGTTTAAAAACGACGAGAAAGCTTGCACAACCAAAAGCATTTTCAGATAATAAAAATTTAGATAGACAAGATATGTTTGAACAACCTCGAGGACATCAATAAAATAATTGAATTCCGAAGATTTGTTTGTAGTATCTTAGGACGATAAATGAAGCTTTCTATGAAAATGGTATATTCCTTTCTTTGCTTGTTTTTTTCAATGCACTTAAACGCACAACAAAAAAATACAAAAGTACATATTAACCATACTGCTATTTATGTCATGGATATAGAAAAAACCGGAAACTTTTATAGCAAAATAATTGGAATAGATTCCATACCTGAACCATTTCATGATGGCAAACATATTTGGTATAAAACTGCCGATCATGTTATGTTACATGTAATTCAAGGAGCCAATGAAAAAAAAGAATATTATAAAAATCAACATACTTGTTATACAGAACCTGATTTTAATGGATTTATAGCAAAACTAAAAGGAATCAATTGGCCCTATGAAGATGTCAATGGAAATAAAAATTCCATTACCACGAGAATAGATGGCGTGCATCAAATATGGTTACAAGATCCAGATGGATACTGGATTGAAATCAATGACGACAATTATTAAATTTAAATTAGTATGCAATCGGAAATAAAAGTTTTTATAACTGGCGGCACTTTTGACAAAGAATACAATGAATTAAATGGGACTTTGTATTTTAACGAAACCCATTTATTTGAAATGCTCACACTGGGTAGAAGTCGTTTAGACTTATCCATTCATACTTTAATGTTAAAAGATAGTTTAGACTTTGAGGAGTCCGATAGAGAATTAATTGCAGCTGCTTGTAATGAAGCCAATGAAAAAAAGATATTAATTACCCATGGCACCGATACCATGACAATTACCGCTTCCTATTTAGCCAAGCACTGCCCCAATAAAACCATCATTTTAACTGGCGCTATGGTGCCCTATAAATTTGGTAGCTCTGATGGATTATTTAATTTAGGTAGTGCCCTTGCCTTTGTACAAGTATTACCCATAGGCGTTTTTATTGCCATGAATGGGAAAATATTTGAAGCGAACAAGGTTATTAAAAATACAAGTAGAGGGGAATTTGAAAGTATTTAAAAAAGCCATCCTGAAATTGTGATGGCTTTTTTTATTTTTTGATTGTAGTTTTTTTAAGTAAAGTGCTTAGCATTTTTTTCAAAAGCTCATCTGAAGCTTTATTATCTTAAATTTTGATTTTCTCCATAAAGAGAAAGCCTAAACAAACGCCAATTAAGGTAGTTGGTAAAAATCTAGGATTTCTAACCAACAATAGTCTAAATTAGCATTGTATGGCAAGTGACCAAGAACTTATTATTCAATTTCAACAATCACTCAATAAAGAAGTGGTGTTTACCCAATTATTGCGTAAGCATCAGCAAAAGGTTTATTATCAAATTAAAAGAATGGTTTTGGAACATGCCGATGCAGATGATATTGCACAATTGGTATGGATTAAAGTATGGAATAAATTAGATGGTTTTAAAATGGAAAGTGAATTTAGTACTTGGATATTCCGAATTGCTTACAATGAAACCTTAAATTTCTTACAAAAACAAAAAAAGCAAAGCACCAGATTGTCAAATGATGATTTATTTACTTATGAAAATGCTTCTGGCAGCTCCGATGAACCTAAAACGACCGAAATTCAAATAGCCTTAGAGAGCGCTATTAAACAACTCCCTGAAAAACAAAGGATTGTATTTATGCTAAGGTACTTTGACGGATACGAATATGAGAAAATTGCTGGAATAATGGGTACCACGGTGGGTGGGGCTAAAGCCAATTTTCATCAAGCAGTAAAAAAAATTGAAAAATTTGTAAAAAAGCTTTAAACTTAATTACCTATTGACTATCAAATTAAAACTATGGAACATTTAAAGGAAAAGGACTCATTAGAACAAGACCAACAATGGGTAGAATCGATTGTTAAAAAAAATCATTTAAACCGGTTTAACTTAACCAATACAGATGCGCCTTTTAATTATTTTGAATCCTTTCCCGATCAGCTAATGTCGCGCATACAATTAGAAAAAAATAAAACTACCAATACATCTGCCGTAAAAATATTTTTCATTAACCACTATGCAAAAATGGTGGTAGCTGCTAGTTTTATTATATTAATCGTTGGGGCCTATATGTTTAATAATACAACTATGAAAATAGAAACACTCACCACTGTTTCCATTCAAGAAATTCCGAATGAAGAAATGACCAATTACGTTTCTAATAATGAAGCTATTGCCGAATTAGATTTTGATCTTATCATTAAAAAAGAAAATTCCTCTCTTGAAAATTTAGAAGAAACAGAAATTCAGAAAATACAAAAGGCCATAATACATTAATTAAGATATTGATAAAACGATTTTATGAAAAGAATAATTTTTAGCGCTCTATTTACTTTATTATTATATAGTGGTTATACGCAACCCAATCCTAGACGTAGGCCACCACCGCCGCCGCCAAGAGAAGAGCAAGAAATGGAGGAAAGAAGAGAGCCTAGAATGAGAGGGGGAGACGGACGTGAGCGTAAAGAACGTATTGAATTATTTAAAATTCAGTTTATTACTGAAAAATTAGCTTTGACTACCCCTGAAGCAGAAGCATTTTGGCCCGTGTATGAAGAACATAAAAAAATAGTGAAAGACATTGTAAAAACAAAATCAGAGGATGAAATATTATTTCAAGAAGCAATGCTCAATGCAAGAAAAAAATATAAAACAGATTTAAAACCAGTATTAAAGTCGGATGAAAGAGTAAATGATGCCTTAAAAATAGAAAGAGATTTTTTAAATAAGATTCGATTCGAAATGAATAAAAGAAGAGGATTTAAGGACTAACGCCATCCAATCTTATTGCCTTTGCGCCCCAAGTTGATTACCTGGGGCGCTTTTATTTTATAGCTTAGTTTTCGTATATTACAGTTTATAATTAATGTCATTGTATGAAAAAAATTGCTTTATTTTTTGGAGCCCTTTTGTTAATTCTAGCTACTGTTATTATTAGTAAAACAATTTCTAATTCGCCAGGTGCCCATCAAAAAAGCACTGCCTTAGAAATATTACCAACAGAGGCCATTGCCCATATGAGTCAGGCCATTCAAATTAAAACTGAAACACCCAATGACGCCTATGAGTTTGACACCACTACTTTTTTTACTTACCGAAAATTTATAGAAAAAGCTTACCCTTTGGTGCATAAAAATTTACCCCGTACGGTGATAGATAGTTTTAATTATGTGTATGAATGGAAAGGAACTGATACCAGCATTCTTCCAATGGTTTTAATGGCACATTACGATGTCGTTCCAGTGGAAGCATCGGCAGTTAAGTTATGGCATGCAGTGCCTTATGGAGGTGAAGTGAAGGATGGTTATATATGGGGAAGAGGAGTGTTAGATGATAAATCAAGTATGATCAGTATTTTAGAAGCTGCCGAATTGCAATTGGCTAAAGGTTTTCAACCTAAACAAACTATTTTATTGTGTTTTGGCGCCGATGAGGAATCCAGTGGAAAGGGTGCTACTGCTGTTGTAAAATATTTTAAATCTAAAAATAAAAGATTTGATTTAGTAGTAGATGAAGGTGGCGAAATATCTACTGAAGATATGAAAGACATTAAAAGACCGATCGCTTCAATTGGAGTTGGAGAAAAAGGATATGTAACTTTAATTTTAACTGTACAAAAAGAAGGTGGCCATTCTTCTATTCCTAGCCAATCTACCGCTATAGATATTCTTAGTAAAGGCTTGTATCAATTAAGAGAAAAGCAAATGCCTGCTAAATTAATTCCTCCTATTAAAGCCTATTTAGAAAGAGTGAGCGGCTACACAGAAAATTTTGGTAAAAAAATGGCTTTGTCCAATTTATGGCTTTTTGAAAAGCAAGTACTCAATACCTTATCAGAGTCTCCTTCAGCAAATGCATTGGTTAGAACTACTATTGTGCCTACCATTATTAACAGTGGCGTTCGAGACAATGTGATTCCCACCTTTGCTACTGCCTATGTAAATAGTCGTATTCTGCCAGGAGAATCTCAAAAGGATGTTTACAATTTTGTTGAGAAAGCAGTGAATGACACCAATATAAAAATTACCTATTACAATAATTACAGTACTATGCCCTCGCCTACCACTGACATTAATAGCCAGGCTTTCCAAAGAGTGGAAAAAGTGATTAATGCCATTGTGGAGGATGTAATTGTAGCACCTATGTTAATGGTGGGAGCCACCGATTCAAGAAATTATAGAGAAATTAGTGATGGCGTTGTTAATTTTACGCCCATTACCAACGCTAAAGGCTATCACGGAATAGATGAACGTTTATTAGTTACCGATTTTCAAAAATGTATTACCTTTTATAGCTTATTAATTCAAGGTTCAAAATAAAATTCATGAAAATAAAAAATAGTTCCCGCTTCTTCTTTTTAATTTTATTTATTTTTTTAAAACTGAACATCACTATGGGACAATTTCAGCCTTTATACAATGTGACCCCCAATAATATTCAACAGGAAAATAAAGAGTCTTCAAGTAGCGCCACAGGAATATTAATTATTGAAAAAGTTTCAGCGCCTGCTTATCAATATTATAGAGTGGCCAATGACAATGAAAAAAGGCCCTGCGTAATTGTTTGCCCAGGTGGAGGCTATTCTATTTTAGCGGCTAGTCATGAAGGTTCTGATTTAGCTAAATTTTTTAACAGCATTGGCGTCAATGCCTTAGTCTTAAAATACCGTATACCCAATGCAGCGAACCAAATAGATAAAACAATCGCCCCTTTACAAGATGCTCAACAAGCCATGTACTTATGTAGATTATACGCAGCAGATTGGGGTATAGATGCAAAAAAAATTGGCGTCATGGGATTTTCTGCAGGTGGGCACTTGGCTGCTAGTTTAGCAACCCATTATAGTGATGTTAAAATTAGCAATCCAGAAAATATTTCCTTGAGGCCCGACTTCCAACTACTAATATATCCTGTCATTACTTTCAATGATTTTGGACATGGTGGTTCTAGAAACAATCTTATAGGCCCAGTAATCACTGAAGAGGCCATTCATTATTTCAGTAATGAAGAACATGTTAACCAAGATTCACCTCCAGCATTTTTAGTACATGCTAAAGATGATGGCGCTGTTCCGGTAGCGAATGCAACAACTTATTTTAAAAAATTACAATTAAATAAAGTACCTGCCGAAATTTATTTATATGAAAAAGGAGGCCACGGCTTTGGAATGAAAAACCCAACCAGTGAAGTATATTGGCCCCACTTATTAAAAGAGTGGATGCAAAAACAACAACTAATTAAATAAACCTATTTAGTTTAGGAAACTTGTTTTAATTTCGATTTAATAAAATTAAAAAATAAATTAAAATAAATTAATATGCGTTTGATAACTCTTAGCTTGTCCTTATTTTTTTGTCTTACCCTAGCAGCACAAAAAACAATTTTAATTAAGTGTGGTAAATTATTAGATAGTAAAACAGGTATCGTTTCAGAAAAGCAAAATATTTTTATTAGAGGCAATCAAGTGGTTTCCATTGGTACCGCAACAATTCAAGCCGACTCAATTATAGATTTAAGTAGTTATTTTGTAATGCCAGGTTTGATAGATTGTCATACGCATGTTTTATTGCAAGGAGACATCACTTCAGAAGATTATGATGTACAAGTTTTAAAAGAGTCTATCCCCTACAGAACCATACGAGCAACCAAAAGCGCAGAAAAAGCTTTAATGAATGGATTTACCACCCTTCGTGACTTAGGTACCGAAGGCGCAGGCTACGCAGATGTAGATTTAAAAAAAGCCATCAATAAAGGAGTAATTAGTGGTCCAAGAATGTTCGTTTCTACATTAGCAATGAATACTACGGGGCATTATCCAATCAAAGCTTCAGACTATTCATGGGAATTGCAATTACCAAAAGGTGTAATAGAAATTACAGGTGCAGAGGAAGCTCGAAGAGCCGTAAGACAACAATTAGAGCAAGGTGCAGATTGGATTAAAATTTATGCTGATCGTGGTTATTATCGTTTAGCAGATGGTTCTTTCAGATCTATTCCCAATTTTACCAATGAGGAAATTAAAGCCATTGCAGAAGAAACTATACTTAGTAGAAAAAAAGTAGCAGCACATGCTATGACCAGAGATGGTATTCTAGCTGCCATTAATGCCGGTGCAAGTACCATTGAACATGGAAGTGGAATGGATGAGGAATGTATGCGCTTAATGGTGGAGAAAGGCGTTTATTGGTGCCCTACTTTATTTGTAAATGAGTATGTGGCAGAAGGTCGTGCAAAATTAGGAAGTCCAATTAATCAATATTTTCAACAATCCATTCAAGCCACTTTCAAAAAAGCAATGAAGATGGGTGTGAAACTCGCTTATGGAACTGATATTGGAGGGTATGATTGGAATTTAGCAGAAGCCAAAGACTTTACTTATTTTGTAGATTGGGGATTAAGTCCAATTCAAGCCATACAAACCGCCACCACTACTGCGGCAGAATTATTAGGCATGCAAGGTAAAATTGGTGAAATAAAAGAAGGCAGCTTTGCTGATATTATTGCATTAAAAAAAGATCCTACAAAAGATATTAGTGCTTTACAAAATATTGAATGGGTAATGAAAGACGGAAAAGTGTACAAGCATTAAATAATTATTCTTTTACTGCGCTACCCTTCCATCCAAAATAAGCGACCACCAAAAAAGCAATAAGCGGTACTGTATAGCCCATTTGAATATTACCTGTAGCATCACTTATTAACCCAAAGATGCGCGGTAAAACTGCACCGCCTGCAATAGCCATGATAATCAAGCTGCTGCCCATTTCGGTATCTGTTCCTAATTCTTTGATGCCTAATGAAAAAATAGTTGGGAACATAATAGACATAAAAAAACATATTCCAATCAAGGCATAAATAGTAAGCATACCATGGGTCGCAATAGCCACTGAACAAAGTATTGCAGCCATTATTCCATAGGCGGTTAATAATTTATTAGGGGCTATATAATTCATTAAAAAAGTACCAGTAAATCGTCCAATCAAAAAAGCCAGTGTTCCAAAACTTAAAAATTGAGCTGCTTGAAATTGATTAACACCTGCAGATTCTGTAGCAAATAAAATAAATAAACTAAGTACGCATACTTGTGCACCCACATAAAAGAATTGAGCAATCACTGCCCATCTTAAATGGGAGTGACTAAAAGTGCCCAATACAGTGGCCTTATTGGATTGCGTATTTTTAGCCCTAATATCTGGAAGTTTTACTAAATAAAATAATACGGCAATAATTAATAAGACAATGCCTAGAATAGTATAGGGCATTTTTACCGTGGATGCCTCTGAAGCCAATGCAGCTTGTCTAACCGAATCAGTCATCGCATTTAATGTTTCTGGTGAGTTACCTTCTGTAAAAATAACCTTAGCACCAATAAGGGGCGCTACAAAAGCAGCCAATCCATTAAATGATTGTGCCAAATTTAAACGTTGCGTTGAAGAAGCAGGATCGCCTAAAGCAGAGGCATAAGGATTAGCAGCTGTTTCAAGTATAGTAAGACCACAAGCAATAACAAAAGAGGCAAACAAAAAATAAACATAAGATTGGTTATCGGCAGCTGGTACAAACAAAAAAGCCCCCATAGCGAATAATAATAAACCAATAATGATGCCCATTTTATAACCAAATCTTTTCATGATTAATCCAGCTGGTAAAGCCATAAAAAAATAGGCAATATAAACAGCCGAATCCACCAAGGTAGATTGAGTGGTAGTAAGCGTAAATGATTTTTTCAAATGGGGAATCAAAATGGGAACTAAATTATTGGCAAATCCCCATAAAAAAAACAAGCAAGTGATTAATACAAAAGGGATTAGATCTGATTTAGTTTTTTGCATAGCTGTTTAAATTATAATTAAATATAATCTATCTTATACATTTTGGCAAAAAATACCCATAAAGAATCCTATTTAGAAAGTTAAACACTTATTTTTGGAAACACTCAAATTTCTGTAAACCCTATACCAACATGAAAAAATTATTGCTGATTATTACTTGCTCATTAATTGTTCTTGTAAATTTTGCAAAGGTACCAAAAGAATTGCCACGCGATTATTACTTAATACAAGTATTTCATTGTTCTAAAACCACTCAGATTGAAACCATTGATGCTTATTTGAAAAATACTTTTCTTCCTTATTTGCATCAAAACGGTATCTCTAAAGTGGGCGTATTTGCACCCATTGACAATGATACAGCAGTAGACAAACGTTTATTTGTATGGATTCCTTTAAAATCAATTAATGAAGTAGAAATATTAGATCAAAAAATTGAGAAATTAAATCCAATGGGGCAAGACGCTGTAATGCATTTAGAAAATGCAGATAGTAGTTTGCCTTACTATAGAATTGAAAAAATATTAACCAAAGCTTTTAAGTTTCAACCTCAATATGCGACTAAGACAAGTTTAACTAAATCTAGTAGCCGTATTTACGAATACAGAAGTTACGAAAGTGCCACCGAGAATATGCATTTGAGAAAAGTGCATATGTTTAATGAAGGAGGCGAAGTAACCCTATTTGCAAAACTTAATTTCAACGCCATATTTTATTCAAAAGTAATTGCTGGTAGCAGAATGCCTAATTTAATTTATATGACCAGCTTTAACAATATGGAAGATAGAAATACCCATTGGAAAGCTTTTTCAGCAGATCCCCTTTGGAAAAAAATATCTGCTGCTCCAGAGTATTTAAAAACAGTGAATAGAAATGAAACTATATTAATGAGTGCACGTGATTATGCCGATTTTTAATCGACTAATTCAACACCCATTAATTTAATTAATTCTAATTGCGCATTACAAAGCTGATATTGATATTGTAACTGATTCAATAAGGCTCTTTGATAATGGGCATTTGTAGAAGTAATTTCAATAGGAGTTCTAGTACCATTTATTAATTTACTACTTAAGTGCATAAGCAACATAAGCATCTCCCGATTTAGTGCCTAACTTTCCTCCACCACAGGCAATGACTACATATTGTTTACCCTGATAGCTATATACAGTGGGTGTTGCAAAACCTGGTGCAGGTAAAGTGGTTTCCCAAAGTAACTTGCCATTGTTTTTATTAAACGCTCTAAATTTACCATCTCTGGTAGCTGCAATAAATAATACGCCACCCGCAGTAACCACCGGACCTCCATAATTTTCTGTTCCCGAATGAATACCTTTGGCCAGCAGTTCTGGATAATCGCCTAAAGTATCTTTCCATATAATTTTTCCAGTATTTAAATTTATGGCATTCAATGTTCCCCAAGGGGGTTTTACAGCAGGATAACCTTCTTTGGTTAAAAATTTATTATACCCAGTAGAAGTATAGGCCATTTTCCAATAAGGATCTTCTTTTTTAGTCGGTGGTGTATAGGCTAGTTTTTGCTTTTCCTTTATGTCCAATACATAAGTAGAAAGCGCCTCTACTTCTTCTTTTTTTAGTCGCTTAAAGGAGGGCATCATTCTTCTACCACTTGCCAACAGTTCAGTAAAACTAGTGGTTGTATATTTTTTTTCTGCTCCAATAATGGTAGGATAATTACCTGAACCCTTTCTTTCTAATCCATGGCAAGCAGCACAATTGTTCATATATATTCTTTTACCAGCCATTTCATTGGTCTCTTTCTTAGGTGCTTGATGTTTATTTTCAATCATCGTTAATATCCAGGGCATTTCATTGGCATTGACATACAATACGCCAGTGGTAGGATCATAGGCAGGTCCGCCCCATTCAGCACCCCCATCAAATCCTGGAAAAATAACGGTTCCTTTTTTAGAAGTTGGATTGTATATAAAACCTGAATTCACACTCGCCAATTTAGCTTTAATGTCTTCATAAGAAGAATCAGGAATGAAATGATTTAAGTCTTTTTCAGTCATTGATTGCCTTGCAAAGGGTTCTATAACAGTGGGCCAAGGTTGGGTAGGCGATAATTTTTCTCCGGCTAACTCAGACTCATGTGGAACTGGCCTTTCTTCTATAGGATAAATGGGCTTGCCTGTAAGTCTATCTAATAAAAATATAAAACCGGATTTGGTAGGTTGCGCAATGGCTTCTATTTTTTTGCCATCTTTTGTAATGGTTACTAATGCAGGTGCCGTTGGTAAATCTCTATCCCAAACATCATGATGTACTGTTTGAAAATGCCAGATTCTTTTTCCTGTTGCCGCATCCAATGCTAAAACAGAATTAGCATATAGATTATCCCCTAAACGCTTGCCTCCATAAAAATCATAAGAGGCCGAACCAATAGGTGCATAAACAATTCCCTTTGCTTCATCCATGCTAAACCCGGACCAGGCATTGGCACCACCAATATGTTTCCATGCTTCCTTATCTTCCCAACTTTCATAACCTGCTTCACCAGGTTGTGGAATGGTATGAAATATCCAACGCAATTTTCCAGAGTGCACATCATAGGCTCTAATATAACCTGGCGCTGCTGCTGGACCTTCATCCACTCTGGTACTAAGAATAATTAAATCTTTATAAATAATACCAGGGCTAGTCATAGCAATATATAAATCTTGTACTTCGCGGCCTAAGTCATTATGTAAATCTAATTTTCCCGCATTGCCAAATTCTTGTATAGGCTTCCCTGTGATGGCATCGATACAATATAAATTAGAGCCTACTCCATAAAACAATCTCTTTGATTGATTGTCTGCATAATAAGTAACTCCTCTGCAAACATTCATTGAAAAATAGCCAGCCCCTTTATAATCATTGTTATTAATATCGAATGGATCAAAAATCCAATTTTGAATTCCCGTAGCCGCATTCAATGCCATTAATTTTAAAGTGGGTGATACTGCATATAATAAATCATTAACAACAATTGAATTAAACTGCATTTGAGTATTTTGACCAGTATCTCCTGTATGAAATTCCCAGGCTTTGGTTAAATGCATTACATTATTGGTATCAATTTCAGTTAATCCAGAATACCTACCATTTTCTTTACTTCCACCATACACTTCCCATTTGCCTAAAGAAGTATTTTTTGTGGTACAGGAAATCATTAAAAAAATAAATAAAATAAAAGGTAAGTAGTCAGTTTTTTTCATAACGTATTTTTAAATAAAGTAGGTCAAATGTAATGATATTAATGTTTGAATTGGAATCACTTAACGTGGATTAAATTGCCATTGTTCTGCGGTGGCCTTGAGAATAAGCGGCTTTGAATAATAGGCTGGAAAATATCCATCATTGGCCCAAGTAGAAAATAAATTGCTGTAAAACGGGCTCTCGCTGTTTCCAGATTGCCCAGGTGTATTGATCATTAATGCCTTATCCCAATCTTTGGTATCTATTAATATTCTAAAGCTCGCTCCGCTTACTTGATTTTCGGCGCCTCCCGTGGAGCCTGCTGTTTGGCCATTGCCTCCTCTTGGGGCGGGGCCAATATTTAACTTTTGTTGTATCGCGGGTGCTACCAAATTAGCTAAGGAATGAATTAAAGTTACATGCTTGTACTTGGCTTGCCCATATTGCCAAACAGAGGTATTATTACCTACTTTATTTTTTAAATTAAGTACCGCTTGATCAAAACATGTTTTTAAAAAAAGATCTCTTTTACTTTCAGCCTCTTTTATATTCATCCCAAAATGATTCAAGGGGTTTTGCACTTGTTCTATTATTTTTTTTAATTGCATGCTAATTAAATTTTGAGCCTTTTCTGGAATAAAAAATTTATTAGCAGCAATGGTTATTTGCTTTTCCCACATCACATAAATTCCTGCAGCAATACTATTTTTATCAAGTACATAATTCCAATTCATTAGATAATTCTTGGCTTCGATTGACAATAGATCATCCAATGCTATATTTTTTAATTGAGGAACCAATTCAGATGCTGGAATAGAAAAAGGATCGGTTTGTAGCTTCGCCATGTCTCCCATCGTTACTTTTTCTAAACTATTTAACACATTATTAATTCTATCGCCACGATAAGGATCTGACCATGTATAACCTACCGCATCCCAATGGGTATAAGAAGAGGGTGTAACATTTTGATTCGCAGTGGCAAAAAATGATTTACTAGGATTTAAAAGATTTGGTCTTTCCTTGATAGGTAAATATCCAGCCCACTCATATCTTCCATCTCCGGGTACGGGCACATATCCACTGAAATTTTTTCTGATGGGAATAATTCCAACGGCTTGCCATCCAATGTTTCCTTTTTTGTCGGCCCAGATCATATTCTCTCCAGGTATATTGCTATAAGTACAGGCATTTTTAAAACTTTCCCAATTCGTGGCTTGATCTATTCTTAAAGAAGCTAAATAAGGCGCCCCTCCTGGTTCCATCCATGCGCATTTTAAAGCATAGGCTTTATGGTGCACTGAATCAATATAGGTAACAGGACCATGAATGGTATAGTTTAAAAGTACAGTGGTCGATTTTTGATTTTTGATTGCTATGGTTTCGCTTATGCTTTTCATCTTTACCCATTTTCCCTTATACCAATATTCATTATTGTTATTTGGATTTAAATTGTATACATAAATATCTTCTCCGTCTGTTTCATAAATAGTTAACCCCCAAGCACCCGATTGATTATGCCCTATGGAAACCCCTGGTATCTCTGGCTCTCCACCGCCTATCACATCCCAACCAGGTGCTACTAAATGAACAATATATCTTAAAGAGGGTACTGCAATTTTTCGATGCGGGTCATTGGCCAACATGGGATAGCCGCTACTTGTTTTACTTCCGCTAATAATCCAATTATTGCTACCTTCCATTTCTTGCTCTGGTAGATAATCAATTAATTTTTTTCTTTTATTTAGAATATCTAAAGCTGAAACATCGTCATCATCTTTTTCTTTTAAATCTGATTTAACAAATTCTATTTCGGTACGATATGCATTATACAATTCAAGAATATTGGCGCTTAATAAGGACCCATCAATAGCCGTATCTAATTTTAAATCAGGTTCCTTTGGATGAAACCACATAACGTCTTTTACTTTTTGTTCACCGATTGCGACCACCGCCCTTCCTATATTTAATTCCTGCACACTATTGCCCAATAAACCCTGGTGTCTTGAAATAACTACTTCTGGCGTCCATTTTTGTGGTAGTATAGACAACAGCTTAAATTCAATAGGAAGCAATGCTGGATTTTTTAATGCTTCTGTGATATAAGCATTTACTCCGTTGACATAGGATTGAATAATCGCTATACCATGTGGATGATAATGCTGTAAATCAACATTAAGGTTGCCTCTATATTTAAATAAGCGGGTGCCAATATCTCTTTTTAATTCTCGATCTCCTAATATTTCAGCCACCGTTCCAGTAGCTTGCCTTCTCCAAACTTCAAATTGAAACAATCTATCTTTAGCAGCACAATAGCCTTGTGTAAAAAATAAATCATTTTCGTTTTGTGCGTAAATATGGTTTACCCCCCATTGATCTCTTAATACTTCTACTTTATTCGTTAAGCCTGGTAGGATTAATTGAATTTTCTTTTGTGCGTATAAAAAATTTATTTTACTTAATAAAATAAAACAAAAGAGTAGTAATAATTTTTTTGAATAAGTTGGTAGCATACATTGATGTTTAAATGAATCATTAGCCTACCTTAAATTAATAAAAAATAGCCACCCAATGGACGCTGGATGGCTATTATATAAGTTTATTTTATAAATATTACTAACTGCTTGATTTATAGCAGCAAACTAGTAGGTATAGAGAAATCTGTTATCTTAAATTGTTTGGACTCTTTTAGTTCTTTAAATCCTCCTTTAATATCAATTAAATTTTTGAAACCTCTCGCCTTTAAAATAGATATAAAAATCATGGAACGATAGCCCCCTGCACAATGAACATAGTAAGTTTTTTCTTTGTCAATGGAGGCCATACTTTCATTGATAAAATCCAGCGGCGCATTTTGTACTCCTTTAATATGCTCACTATTAAATTCAGAGGCTTTTCTAACATCTAAAATGGAAATAGAAGGATCATTGGATTTAATTTGAACCAACGCTTGCGTATCTATAGAACTAATATGATCTATTTCTTTTCCTGCTTTTACCCAGGCTTCCAATCCACCTTCTAAAAAACCAATAGTATAATCATAACCGACACGCGCTAACCTGGTAATAATTTCCAATTCTCTTCCTGCTTCTGCTACCAATAAAATTTTTTGCTTGATATCTGGAATCATCGCACCTACCCATGGTGCAAAACTTCCATCTATGCCAATATTAATTGAATTGGGAATAAATCCTTTGGCAAAAGTTTGTGCATCACGCGTATCTAAAATTAAGGCATTGGTTTCATTGGCTGCTACTTCAAAAGCGGAAGCACTCAGTGCGTGTTGCCCTCTTTCTAAAACTTGATCAATGCTTTCATAGCCTTGAATATTCATCATTACATTTAATGGAAAATAGCCAGGAGGTGCTACCAGCCCATCTAATACGGCTGTAATAAATTCTTCCTTGCTTAGTTTAGGATCCAATGCATAATTGGTTTGTTTTTGATGTCCTAAAGTATCCTGTGTTTCTGTACTCATTTTTTTTCCACAAGCACTTCCTGCGCCATGTGCTGGATAAATCACAATCGAATCCGACAAGGGCATTATTTTATTTTGCAAAGAATCAAATAAATATCCTGCTAAAATTTCTTGCGTAAGGTCTGATTTTATTTTTTGTGCTAAGTCGGGGCGCCCCACGTCTCCTATAAATAAAGTATCGCCACTAAATAAGGCGGTTTCTTTCCCTTGCTCATCTAATAATAAATAACAAGTGCTTTCCATCGTATGGCCTGGGGTATGCAACACTTTTATTTTTACTTTTCCCAACGTAATTTCTTCTCCATCTTTGGCTGCATAAAATTCAAAAGCCGGCGCTGCATTAGGGCCATATACAATTTTAGCACCCGTTTTTTTAGCAAGGTCTATATGCCCCGACACAAAATCTGCGTGAAAATGCGTCTCTAAAACATACTTAATTTTCGCTTTGTCCAAATTCGCTTTATTAATATAAGGTTGCACTTCTCTTAGTGGGTCAATAATAGCTACTTCTCCATCACTCATAATATAATAGGCCCCTTGGGCCAAACATCCAGTATATATTTGTTCTACTTTCATAATAGGTAATTAATAGATCAAAGTTGCTCTATAAAATTAGCAAATACCGTGACAAAAATCACTTTTAATAGAAAAATATAAATTTCTAATTGGATCCCCTAATAAAAAGCCCTTAAGTGACAATTAGTACTTAAATTGTAACTCGGTTTTCGGAGATTTGTTAAAAAATAATTAAATGCATTTTCTAGGTTATCTCGCTTCAATACTTATCGGCATTTCTTTAGGACTCATTGGGAGTGGGGGATCCATTTTAACGGTTCCCGTATTGGTGTATCTTTTTCAGGTAGAACCTTTACTGGCCACTACCTATTCGCTTTGTGTTGTTGGCTTAAGCAGTATTGCTGGGGTGATCTCTCGCATAAAACAAAACTTAGTTGATTTTAAAACACTTTTTATTTTTGGTATTCCTTCCATTTTTGGTGTTTTTTTAGCTAGAAAATATCTACTCCCTGCCATTCCTGAGGTAATGACTTTTGGAAAAAGCATTTTAGTAACCAAGAGCCATTTTATCATGTTGTTTTTTGCAATTCTCATGTTAGTATCCGCCTTGTCCATGATTCTTGGAAAAAATAAAAAAGAACAAGAAGGCGTTATACCCATTTACGGATTTACCTTAATGATTGTAGGATTGGTCGAAGGTTTATTAACCGGTATCGTTGGAGCAGGTGGTGGTTTTTTGATTATCCCAGCCCTGGTGATTTTAGCAAAATTGCCTATGAAAAAAGCAATTGCCTCCTCCTTGGTTATCATAAGTATTAAATCACTCGTTGGCTTTACCGGTGACCTTTTTCACACAACTGTAGATTGGTCATTTTTATATAAAATTATTGTTCTTGCCACCCTTGGTATCATCACTGGAAATTATTTAAATAAGAAAATGGATGGGGCTAAATTAAAAAAAGGGTTTGGCCTATTTGTGCTTGGCATGTCCTTGTTCATACTTATTGAACAATTTTTCTTTTCTAATTTAATCAAATAGAACTTATTGGAGAAATGATATTAATCTACTATATTTGTAGACTTATATAAATTTCTACCACCATGAATGAATTTATCCAAACCATTTCAGCACCTTGGCCTTGGTATGTGGCTGGAACGCTAATTGGACTTACTGTTCCCACTTTATTGATTATTGGAAATAAAACTTTTGGAATTTCTTCCAATTTGCGCCATTTATGTGCAGCTTGTTTCCCAGCCAATATTTCCTTTTTTAAATACGATTGGAAAAAAGAAAGCTGGAATTTATTTTTTATTGTTGGAGTTATCCTAGGTGCTTTTATAGCAACTCATTATTTAACCAATCCGGAATTGATAAAAATTAATCCTGTCTTAGAACAAGAATTAGCAAAAGTGGGTATTACCGATTTTAAAAACTTATTGCCCAAGGATCTTTTTAGTGTTGAAGCCTTGTTTACTTTAAGGGGATTTATATTAATGGTAGTAGGGGGATTTTTAGTTGGATTTGGAACTAGATACGCTAATGGATGTACTTCGGGCCACTCTATCATGGGCTTAAGTAATTTACAATGGCCTTCCTTAGTAGCCACCATTTGCTTTATGCTAGGAGGTTTTATAATGACCAATTTTATATTGCCTTATATTTTACAATTAAAATAAAATAATGATGTCAGATTATACACAAATAGCAAATTCAGATAAATCAATACCACATAACAATTCGGTAAAAAAAGAAACTGCGATTAGCTTAATTAAATATAGTATAGTGGGTATTGTATTTGGAATCGTTTTTGTAAAAGCAGAAATTATTTCTTGGTTTAGAATTCAAGAAATGTTTAAACTACAAAGCTTTCACATGTTTGGTATTATTGGTACTGCGGTAGTAGTTGGTGCCCTTTCTGTTGCGGTCATCAAAAAATTTAAAATTAAAACTTTACAAAAAGAAACTATCGTTATTGTCAATAAACCTTTTACTAAAGGCCATATTTATGGTGGATTACTTTTCGGTTTAGGCTGGGCTATGACAGGTGCCTGCCCAGGACCTTTGTTCGCTCAAATTGGAGCAGGTATTGGTTCTATAAGTATTGTGATAGCTAGTGCACTATTAGGTACCTGGACCTATGGTTATTTTAAAAAAAAGCTGCCACACTAATTTTAAAGTGAAAATATTTGTTGCATGAGTACCCACTTCTCTCCTGGTTTTGCAGTAGGCAATGCCTGCTGATAATCCCATAACATTTGCTCCCATTGCACTACTATCTCGTTATTGGCATCTAGGGCTGCTTTTTTCTCAAAACTAAAATCAGTACCTACTTCCATGATCATAAATAAACGATTGGCTACTCTATAAATATCCATGACTTTAATATCTGCCTCTTTAATAGATTTTATAATTTCTGGCCATACCGACTGATGATACTGCTCATAAGCTGCAATTATTTGCGGATCGTCTTTTAAGTCTACAGCAAAACAATATCTGGTCATAGATTTTAATTTTAATACTTACTTGTTTTTCGCATATACAAAATTTTCCATTACACGCATAGATTGTAAAGCATCCTCGGCACTACAAGGATTAGTTCCTGTTCCCAAAAAATAGGGTACAATTTGAGCAATTAAATTTTGTTGATTGTGCATAGGAGGATCAAAATGAATTATTTTACTTACTCCGCCCTGCTCCAAAGTAATGTCATGACCAAATACAGGAAATGAAATTTTTCCTTCGGACCCTATAATTTCAAATACATCTTTATCTTGCCCTTCGGCTGCACAAAAACACCAGTCCCCTTTAAATTGAATATCTTTTTCTAAAAGCATGGTACCGGTAACGGTATCTTCTGCTTCATACAAACCCGCTTGATTGCTTGATACCCCTTCATAAGCGATGGCTTTACCAAAAAAATAAAATAATAAGTCTAATTGATGTGGTGCTAAATCATAAAAATAGCCAGCCCCAGCCACTTTTGGGTCTATTCTCCAGTTGTCATTTGGATTTAAATTAGCTCCTGCTGGTTTTAACATTTCAATTCGAACCTCATTAATTTTTCCAATGGTATTGGAGGCAAGCATTTTTTTTACTTCTATAAATAAAGGCAATGCGCGACGATAATGCGCTATCACCATTTTAACACCACTTTTTTTTGAAAACGCTTGCATTCGCAAACAAGCAGCAACATCCAAAGCCATGGGCTTTTCAACATATACTGGTTTCCCCGCTTGCATAGCGGCTAGGGCATATTCTTCATGGTATTTGGGTGGTGTAGCAATATAAACCGCATCCACTTCTGGGTGATGAATTAATTCATTGGCATCCGTAAAATAATAAGGTACTTGATGTCTGTGAGCGTAGTCTTTTACTTTTTGAGCATCTCTACGCATCACCGCCATTAATTTTGAATTAAGCACTTTATTAAATGCAGGGCCACTTTTTAGTTCAGTAACACTGCCGCATCCTATCATTCCCCATCGAATTGTATTCATTACCTATTTCATAAAATTAATTTTCAACTCCTACAAAATTCCAATTGGCTTTTCTACAAGCTTCATTGAAATTTTTTATTTCATTGGCTAACAAATCTTCTTTTTGTTTTTTCAATTTTACCCACTCTGCATGGAGCTCATCATAACGTTTTAATTGCCCCTCTGTTACATAAGGAATACTTGCACTGCCCTCTATTTCTCCTTTTAAGAATATGAAATTTGCACTTAATTTATTGATAAAATTAATTACATCATCATTGGTTTGAGATTTAGATTGTATTAAGTCATTTTCCCAAGCTTTGATAACTTTATTAATTTCCTTCGCTTTTGCTGTCAAGGAATCTAACGCTTTATTTCCTTCTGCCCTTTTTGTAAATTGATTCAACTGATCTTGTACTTTTCTCATTTGAACCACCGATACGTGAATGGCTGTGACGTCTTCTGATGTTAATTTTGATAAATTATCCTGCGCTTGAAATTCAGCTGCAGTCGAATTAAATCTAGGGTCGGCCAATACTTTAAATTTAACGGTTTGTTCTTCTTCGTTTATTTTTAATCGAATAGTGTATTCTCCAGGAATTACTTTTCGACCCGCATCACTTCCTTCTATATAAACATTATTAATGGAGGGTAAATTAGCATAACGTAAGTCCCAAACAAATCTATTTAAACCATTTCTCATTTCAACTTTAGGATCTCCCTCATTACTATTATTACTTGTTGTTAAACTAGGTTTTTCGTTATAAAAACTACGAATAATATTATTAGCAGCATCTACCACTTCAATGCTTAATTTTTTAACGGAGTCTTTGTTTTGAATGTGATAATAAACAACTGCGCCGCTGGCAGGATTCACCATAGTGGTGTTTATCTTAATTGGGTTTTCGTCTTCACTAAACTGCCTGTCTAAAGGACTTGACATATTTAATCTATATACATTGGTTACTGGCAATAAACTAAATGATACATTTAAATTGGAAGCCGCTTTTCTTATAGGCGTTAAATCATCCAATACCCAAAAGGCTCTACCTTGTGTAGATGCCAATAATTTATTTTGATGTACTTTTAAATCAGTGATGGCAACAATGGGTAAATTTAATTGTAATGGCTTCCAATTAATACCACCATTGTAAGAAATATAAAATCCTGTTTCAGTTCCTGCATACAATAAATCTTTGATAGCATTGTCTTCACGCACTACTCTTACAAAAGCGCCATATGGAATTCCATCAACCAATTTCGTCCAAGTTTTTCCATAATCGGTTGTCTTATACATTAATGGTGTGAAGTCATTAAACTTATATTTTGTTACTGCGATATACGCTGTGGCTTTATCAAATGGAGAAACTTCTATAGCATTTACCAATGCCCCTTTTACGCCATCGGGTGTAATATTAGTCCATGTAGCACCTCCATCTTTAGTGATATGAACCAATCCATCATCACTTCCTGTATAAATAACTCCTTTCTCATGGAAAGACTCCATCACATAAGCGATGGTACAATAGTTTTCTCCACCAGCGCCTTCATTGGTATAGGGGGTGCCACTTATGCCCATTTTAGATGTATCATGTGTAGTTAAATCTGGAGAGATTGCTTTCCAAGATTTTCCTAAGTCGGTTGTTTTAAATAAAATATTTCCTGCATGGTAAAAAGCATCTTCGTGCATAGATCTTATAATAGGAGCATTCCAATTGAAGCGGTACTTCATGTCCTTTGGTTGTAAGGCTTGATATTGTATGGGCGCCACCATCACACTTACTTCTTCATTTGTTTTGGTATCTAAAACACCAATAGTGCCTTGATAAGAACCCCCTAATGCATACCTTGGATTGTTTGGATCAAATGCGATAAATGCAGATTCACCTCCCGCGCTTGAACTCCAGTCTCGATCTGTAATACCACCCCATGAGCTGGTTTGGCTTGCAATTTTTACACTAGAATTATCTTGTTGTCCTCCATAAATATTGAACGGAAATAAATTATCGGCATTGACTCTATAAAATTGAGCAGTAGGTTGATTGTTTTGACTACTCCAAGTTTTTCCACCATTAAAAGAAATGGCAGCACCACCATCATTAGAAATAATCATGTTTTTATTATTCGTTGGATTGATCCACAATTGATGATAGTCTCCATGTGGTGCTCTAAAACTTTGCCAGGTCTTTCCACCATCTGTACTTTTAACAGCTGGAGAATTTAAAACATACACTGTATTTTCATCCACCGGATCTGCAATGGCTTCAATATAATACCAGGCACGTTGAACCAATCTATGATCCTTACTAATTCTATTCCATGATTTTCCTGCATCCTCTGAAACAAATAAACCACCTTGTTCTTTTTCTGTATCACTCTCTGCAACTAAATAAATTTTATTTGAATTGGCTTGCGAAACAGATACACTCATTTTACCTAATTCCTTAGGTAATCCATTTTGAATTTTTTCCCAGGTATCACCACCATCTGTACTTTTGTACAAGCCACTTCCCTTACCTCCACTTTTTACCTCCCAAGGTAAACGACGATAGTCCCACATCGCTGCATATAAAATTCTAGGATTATTCATATCCATACTCAAATCCACACATCCCGAATTATCATCCACAAATAAAGTTTTAGTCCAAGTTTTTCCGCCGTCCACCGATTTATAAACTCCTCTTTCTGGACTTGCGCCATGAATTGCACCCTGCGCAGCAACATACACTATATCTGGATTGGTGGGATGAATACGAATATTGGCTGTTTGTCTGGTTAATTCCAAGCCTAAATGTTTCCAAGTTTTTCCCGCATCTGTACTTTTATAAATGCCATCACCATAACTGGAAGTAACTCCTCTTGGAGCATGCTCTCCCATGCCCACATATACTACATTTGGATCTGAAGCTGAAACTGCAACAGCGCCTACTGACCCTGTTTTAAAATAACCATCAGAAATATTATTCCAGGTTTGACCAGCATCTTCAGTTTTCCAAATTCCACCACCTGTAGCACCCATATAATAGGTAAAGCTATTTCCAGCAACACCAACGGAAGTAACGGAACGACCTCCTCTTGTAGGCCCAACGTTTCTCCATAACAATGGTTTATAATATTCGGTTTCATTAACCGTGTTTACTGTGGTTACTGGTTTCGGAGTTTCTTTTTTCTTTTGTGCAAAAACAATGGTAGGCAATAAAAAGAAAAATAAACTGCGTAAAATGATCTGTTTCATAATAGCTATTTTTAAAGTTGATATAGTGAATAGAAGGATCTAATTTAATACAAATAGGCGAACCCGTCAAAGACTATATTATCCTATTCAATAATAAGGTTGAAATTTAGCTCGGCTTTTTGAGTACAGTTGAGCTTTGCGCCTTGTTGTTAAGGATTGCTTTTATATATCGATTTCAATATAAGAGAAATAATAAATAAAAAAGGGCAGTGTAGAAACACCGCCCCGTATAACGATTGCCTGCATAGGAGCTGTCATAGATGGATTTGAACCATCGTTAAGGGTTTTGCTGACCCTTGCCTCGCCACTCGGCCACATGACAATATTTTTATACTAAAGAATAAAGTTTGCTTATAGGGAAAGGCAAATATAGGGTATTTTTATATAAGTCTACTATTTTTATAGACTTATATTTGCAGGACTACCTTGGTTATTATCCTAAAAAGCACCTATTTGGCCGGAAGGGTCTTGGTTGCAAAAATGACCAAAATTTTAGAATGGGGATAGGCTCAATGATAGTGCTAACTCTATGCCTGATAGGGCTTTGAGGCTAAATTTCGTTGGTGTAATATTTTTTAAAACTACTGAAAAAAATATTATATTTAGTATAGCTTGTTATTTTAAAAACTAAACTATACTATTATGAACAGCAGACGTATTTTTTTAAGAAATGCAGCTTTAACTTCAGGTGCTTTAGTGACTTCCAACTTATTTGCTAGTAGTAAAATTTTCAACACCGATACTTTAAGAGTGGCCACCATTGGTGTTAGTGGAATGGGATGGGCTAATACTTTAAGTGCCCTGACTGTTAAAAATATTGAAGTAGTGGCCTTATGTGATATTGATGAAAATGTTTTAAACAAACGAAAAGCTGAATTATTGATTAAGCAGCCTGGTATTACAAAAATTGATACCTATAGCGACTATCGAAAAATTTTAGATCGAAAAGATATTGATATTGTTATTGTTGGTACCCCCGATCATTGGCATGCTTTGCAAATGATTGATGCTTGTGCTGCAGGAAAACATGTTTATGTAGAAAAGCCTGCTGGAAATTCTATTGGAGAATGTAATACGATGATTGCTGCTAAAAACAGATACAATAGAATCGTACAAGTAGGTCAATGGCAAAGAAGTCAAAAACATTTTAGAGATGCATTAGATTTTGTACATTCTGGACAATTGGGAAATATTCGTACAACTAAAGTTTGGTGTTACCAAGGCTGGATGCGTCCTCAGCCAGTGGTGGCTAATAGCGCCCCGCCAGCAGGAGTTGATTATACTACTTGGTTAGGACCGGCACCCACTCGCGAATTTAATGCCAGTCGTTTTCATTTTCATTTTAGATGGTTTTGGGATTATGCAGGAGGATTGATGACAGATTGGGGCGTGCATTTATTAGATTATGCCATTCAGGGTATGAAAGCAGGTAATCCAAAAAGTGTAAGTGCGTTAGGAGGTAAATTTGCCTATCCAGAATTAGCAGAAGAAACGCCTGATACTTTAACTACTTTATATGAATTTGATAAGTTCAATTTAGTATGGGATTCTGCAATGGGTATTGATAATGGATCTTATGGTCGTGATCATGGTATTGCTTTCATTGGTAACAATGGAACCCTTATTCTAGATAGAGGTGGATGGGAAGTAATAGAAGAAAGACAAGCTAAAAATAAAATAGCAATTCCGCTTCATAAAAAAGAAGACAATGGTTTGAATTTACATTGGTTAAACTTTACAGATGCTATAAGAAATAATACACCAAACAGTTTACATTGTTCAATTGAAGAAGGTGCACATATTGCTACCATTGCACAAATGGGAAATATTGCTTATCGTTCTGGACAAAAAGTAAACTGGGATGCCAATAAAAATAGGTTTACTGATGATGCCATCAATAAAGAATATTTTACAAAAGCCTATCATAACGGATATAGCTTACCTAAAATTTAGAAACGATAACTTAAATACTATTTTTTAGAATTAGTTTTTAAACCAACTTAGAAATACAACTTATGGCAAACAGACGCAATTTCATACAACACATTGGCCTAATGGCTGGTGCTTTTTCAGCAAATAGCTTATTCAATCAAGCACATGCTGCCGAATTTCAACAGCTTAACCAACAAAAAAAATTAGTCTCTGCCAAGGATTTAGCGATGGATGAAGATTATTGGAGTGTCATTCAACAAGGGTATACCGTAAATCCAGCTTTTGTAAATTTAAACAACGGCGGCGTTAGTCCAAGTCCAAGAGTGGTACAAGAAGCGGTGGACAGATTTAATAAGATGACCAACGAAGGTCCTTCCTATTTTATGTGGCGCATATTAGATCAAGGAAGAGAACCATTAAGGTATAAGTTAGCACAATTAGCAGGATGTGATCCTGAAGAAATTGCCATTAATAGAAATTCAACAGAGGCATTGAACACCGTCATTTTTGGATTAAACTTAAAAGCGGGCGATGAAGTGATTGGAACCAAACAAGATTATCCCAATATGATTAACGCTTGGAAACAAAGAGTGGCAAGAGAGGGATTGGTGTTTACACAACTTGATTTTCAATACCCCATTGAAAATGACGAAGAAATAGTAAGCGCTTTTGAAAAAGCCATCACGCCCAAAACAAAAATATTTCACATTACCCATATGGTGAATTGGGTGGGACAAATTATGCCTGTAAAAAAATTATGTACACTTGCTAAAAAACATGGTATCGAAACCATTGTAGATGGGGCACATAGTTTTGGGTTAATGGATTTTAAAATACCTGATTTGGGTTGTGATTATTTTGGAACCTCCTTACATAAATTTTTATCGGCCCCTATTGGAAGTGGAATGCTATGGATTAAAAAAGAAAATATTGAAAAAATTTGGCCTTTAGTTTGTAATGACAACCCCAAAGGAACCGATATTAGAAAGTTTGAAACCCTTGGTACCAGAAGCTTTCCTATTGAACAAGGTATTGGAGAAGCCATCAATTTTCATACGGCCATTGGGAGTAAGCGAAAAGAAGAGCGTATCCGTTATTTAAAAAATTATTGGGCTACTCGTGTTAAAGATATTCCTAAAGTAAAAATTAATACCTCTCTTAAAGACGCTTACTCCTGTGCTATATGTGGTGTAAGTATTGATGGAATGACCCCTGGAGAATTAGACAACGCATTATTTAATGATTATAAAATACATACGGTAGGAATTGTTTGGGGGAATATTAGTTGTGTTAGAATAACTCCTCATGTATATACAAGAATACAAGATTTAGATAAATTGGTATACGCTATAGAGAAATTAGCTAAAAAAGTATAGTGCTTTAAAATAAACTATTTTACTTATTAAAAAGGTCCCCCCGATTGCTCGGGGGGACCTTTTTATTTTAACTCCCATGAGTTGCTAAAATATGTTTTTAAGGTTTTTTCACCATGGGATAAGTAACCCCTAATTGTTCCAAATACGTACCATACTTTTCAGGTTGATAATAAAATGGTTTCATTTGTGTTCTATATTTATCCATAATTTCTTTATTTAAATGTATCGCAGGCGGATCATTGGCCGTAATAAATGGAATGTATTTTACATCTTTGGTTTGCACATTGGTAAAATAAGACTTCGCCTCTTCTATTAATTTTGGATTTGTAAAGCAATCTAATAAAGTCAAGGCAGTCGCTTCTGCACCAGCCAATGAACCCTTATGTGCAATAGGCGTAGCCATTGCTATTGCATCTGCCCAATGGTGTCCTTTGGTTCCAGGTATGTTGGCTGGATACCATAATACAATAGTTGGTACCGTCCAAGAAATATCAGCTATATCATCTGAACCACCACCCCATGAAAAGGCAACCGATCCTTTTAATGTATCTAAGCTGGTTTTTAATCCATCAATAGGTTTGCCTTCATTGTCTTTTTTGGGTGCTTCTACCAATGCCTGAACGGCTTTAGCCATTTGAATGTCTTTTTCATCCCAAGCAGGCATACCCACTTTTTTAATATTCGCGTACATGGCTTCCGCTAAAGGTTTATTAAAATGTCCTGGCCATGCGGTACCTAAAACCTGATGTGTTACTGTTGTTCCTGTCATCATTGCAGCGCCTTCAGATATTTTAATGCCAGCTTCATAATTGGCTTTAATGTCCTCATAAGTTCTTTCTCTAAAATAATACCAAACACTTGCTTTACTAGGTACTACATTAGGTTGGTCTCCACCATCTACCACCACATAATGTGAGCGATTGGTTGGTTTTAAATGTTCTCTTTTAAAATTCCATCCAATGTCCATTAATTCAACCCCATCTAATGCACTTTTTCCACGCCAAGGTGCGCCAGCAGCATGTGCCGCATCTCCATTAAAATCAAAGCGAACACTTACCAATCCATTGCCTCCATTATCGCCATAGTTAGAACCAAAATCTCCACTTACATGTGTAAAGATGCAAGCATCAATATTTTTAAAATAACCATCTCTTACATACCATGCTTTTGTTGCTACTAATTCTTCTGCAACACCTGGCCAAATGACAATAGTACCTGGCATATGTTCTTTCTCCATCATTTCTTTCATAGCAATAGCTGCATAAATGATAACGGCTTGACCAGAATTATGTCCTTCACCATGCCCTGGAGCCCCTTCTACTATTGGATCTTTGTAAGCTACTCCTGGTTTTTGAGAAGCTTTTGGAATACAATCAATATCACTACCTAATGCAATAACAGGCGAACCCGAACCCCATTTGGCCATCCAAGCGGTAGGTACATTGGAAATATTTTTTTCAACAGCAAATCCATTTTTTTCTAATACGCTCGTTATAAAATTGGAAGTTTCAAACTCTTGAAAACCCAATTCACCATAACTAAAAATTTGATCTACCATTACTTGTACTTCTTTAGCATGGCCTGCAACACTGGATACTAATTTTTGTTTCATCAGTGCAATATCTTTTTCAGTATATTTTTTTTGAGCAAAAACAGGAATACAGATTAAAAATGCAAAAGACAAAAAACATAATTGTCGAAGCTTAGTCATGTGTTTTTTCATATGGGTAATTTGAATTTAAGTTACAAAAAAATGTATAAAGAAATGGGTCTTAGTCTAAAATCTTTTTTTTCAATAAAAATCAATTTATAAAATAATGACTAGCAGCAGCTTAGCATAATATATAATTTAAGGCATTATTAAAATAGGTATAATTAAATGGAATTGATTGAAAATATTTTCGATTGTTTTCTAGTATGCCTTTCCTAATTTATCAATTTTTATAAAATACATTTGACCACTTCATGTATTTTAAAATTATAGTTATGAAAAAAGTGATCCTAATTTTTATTGTATTAATTATTTCATCTACCATTCAAGGTCAAGCATTTTTTATACCATTTGTCAATATCAATAGCGGTAATACCCAATTAGCCAATACGAGTTATCATTGGAGTTTTGGAGAAACCACCCTCATCAATACTTTAGTCAATCAAAATGGATTGATAATAACAGGGGGCCTTTTACAGCCAAACATTCATAGTCATTATACATTGTCCTCTACTGCCATTAATGAGTTGAAATTAGTAATAGGCCCCAATCCTGTTAATAATAATTTTAATCTTTATTGCAACCAACTCAATGTATTCATTGAAAGCATTCGAGTGACAGACGCTTTTGGACAATTGAAAAAAGTAATTAAAGGTCCTTTTTCGGGTGTAAATTTTAAAATGCAGATTCCATTTCTTTCGGCAAATACTGGAATATACTTTATAGTCATCCATTATATTGTGGATAATAAATTTTACAATACAAAAACGTACAAATTAATTAAAACATAAGTATATGACAAAAATATATTGCTGCATTGTAATCATCCTATTTACAATGTGTTTACCGTCTACCATTCAAGCGCAAAGCAATAAAGGAATTAATTTTCAAGCTATTGCTAGAAATAATAACGGATACATCATCCCCAATAAATTATTAAATATAAGAGTATCCATTAAAGTAGATACCGCTAGCACCAAAAATGAATACCAGGAAATTGTACCTGTCACCACCAATGCATTTGGTTTATTTACCATAGTAGTTGGACAGTATGAAAGCAATAAAAACATTACGATGGGTCCATTTGAAAATATCAATTGGTCCAAAGCAGAAAAATATTTACAAATAGAAATAGATACCCTGGGAGATTTAAGTTTTATTAATATGGGTGTACAAAAAATTAATTACGTGCCCTTTTCTTTTTATGCTGACAATGTGGGTGCTCAAAACATAAATGGAATTATTGGTCTAAGCCAAGGTGGAACTGGGCTAGATAACCTTTCGGATTTAAAAGCATTTTTATCCATTGATAAAATAGACAACACCCCGGATAGCTTAAAGCCAACAAGCGCATTGGTTACCACCGCACTTACTAAAAAGTTGAACACGCTGGATACCTTAAAACTTTCTGCCAGAATTAATTTTAAACTAAATAGTGCTGATACCCTAAGTTTATCTAATAGAATTAAGTTAGTTGCTAAAACCGATACCAGCTTTTTAAGTACTAGGATAGATGGTAAATTAAATAAACTAGATACTGCTTCATTAAGCAATAGAATTAATAAAAAAATAAATGCAGGGGAACTGGCTACTTCAGATATAACCACCGCTTTGGGTTATACTCCTATTAGAGATGATTATGGTAGTTTTTATGATACAGCAGCACAACCTGCTTTGGTATCCACAGCTACTGCTTTAAAATTTCCCTTCATTGGTTTTTCAAATAATATCACAGTCTCCAACAACAGCGCTTTAGCGCCTACTAAAATTTCCGTGTTGCATGCTGGTATTTACAATATAAAATATGCGCTACAGCTATTAAAAAATGATGTAGGTGCAGATATTGCCAGTGTTTGGATTAGGCGTAATGGGTCTGCTTATTTGAATTCCAATGTTAATTTTAACATTACAGGAAGTGGAATTAAAAATATGCTCACTGGCTCTTATTATATAGAGCTGAGCAGCAATGATTATATAGAATTGTATTACAGTATTAAAAATAGTAATACCATTGCTACAGGTAGCATCGCTCAATTAACACCATCAAGGCCAGCAACACCATCGGTATTGCTTACCATTGACAGAATCAATTAACCAAAAGGTTGATCAATAGAAATACTTTGTTTTGAAAAATAATGTGCGCCATCTTCAGCAATGTAAACACAATCTTCCAATCTTATTCCAAATTCGCCTGGTATAGAAATGTTGGGTTCATTGCTGAAACACATTCCAACAGCAATAGGAGTTTTATTTTCTTTTACAAAGTTGGTCCACTCATGCCCTTCCAATCCAATACCATGGCCTGTTCTATGAGGTAAACCCGGAAGATTATAATTTTTACCAAAACCTGCCTCTTCAATAACTGCTCTTGCTGCTGCGTCCACTTGCTCGCAAGGAGCACCAATTTTTATTGCTGCAAATGCTGCGTCTTGTGCTTTTTTCTCTAAATTCCAAACCTCAATTTGACGTTTAGAAGGTTTACCCATTACTATAGTTCTTGTTATATCCGATGCATACCCTTCGCAACTAGTTCCGCCATCCACCATTACTACATCTCCTTCACGAATCGTTTGAGGCGTAATACTTCCATGAGGTAGGGCAGAATATTTTCCTACTTGAACCGATGCTCCTCCATTAAAACCAAGTTTCTTAAAAGCTGCAGTAATATTATTGCTTAATTCAGTTTGTGACATCCCAACACGAATGGTAGTGAAAGCTGCTTTATATGCATCAATGGTTGCATCACTTGCCTTTTGCATTAACGCAATTTCCGCTTTACTTTTGATGACTCTGCAACCAGCAGTAATAGGCGTAGCATCTACAATATCAAATCCAGTCGCTAATTTTTTTACTCCATTGGCAATAAAAAAACGAACTCTTTCTTCCATGCCTATTCTATTATGAACCACCCCTCTATCTTTTACAATGCCTAATATTAATGCATAAGGACTTTCGTGCTCTTCCCAACAACGTACTTCTTCTCCAAATACAGGAAGTATTAATTCTCTTGCTCTGCCTTCTTCAAATTTCGGACAGATATAAGCAATGTCCCCTTTGGCAGGAATGACTACACCAAAAGTTCTTTCGCTTTGACCCCAACGCATGCCCGTAAAATAATAACAAGAAACAGTGCCTTCTATAAAAATGGCATCCATTTTTTCTTGCGCCATCAAGCTTTGCGCTTTGGCAATACGTTGTTTTCTTTCGGCTACAGTAATAGGAACAATCCCAGCCATCATAGGTTGTAAATCACGAATGGCTTTTGGTAAATTTGCATCATTTGGTACGTCGTTGACATTAGCGCCAAAAATACGATTACTAACCCCTAATGTTCCAGCAGTAAGTGCGGTAAGGGAAATGAATTTTCTTCTATTAAATGACATAATAATAAATTTTAATGTATTTTAAAGGTAAGGTTAAATTAATAACATAAAAGTATTAAATTTAATTTTTCCTTTGACTTCTGTCAACTCATTTTTTCATTTTTTACCTATTTCAATTGAAACTACTCCGAATTCTTTGTCTATTAAGCCTTTGTGTTGTATCTCAAAAAATAGTAGCCAAAAAAAAGAACGCTGGAATTAAATATTTAAATTAGTATTTTAATCTTATAAACAATGAAAATGAAAAAATGTACTTTACTATTAACCATTTTATTGGTAGGATGGACATCATTAAACGCAGCAGTGCGCTTGCCCAATATCATTGGGTCGCATATGGTGTTACAACAAAAATCTACTGTGAAAATTTGGGGTTGGGCTTCGCCTTCTGAAAAAGTGACCATCAAAACAAATTGGGATAACAATTCTTATGAAGCAACTACGAGCAATGGTGCTCAATGGGTAGTCAATATTAAAACCCCAGCTGCAGGTGGCCCTTATCAAATTACCATTAGCGCTAGCAATACAATTATATTAGAAGATGTTTTAATTGGAGAGGTTTGGGTATGTGGCGGACAAAGCAATATGGAATGGTCTGGGGACCAAGGTTTAAAGGAAACCTTGGAGGAAGCACCCAATGCAACCAATACATCTATTCGTTTTTTCTATGTTGCCAAGTCGACTTCTAATTTTCCTCAAGATAATCTAGAAGGGAAATGGATGGTATGTAGTCCAGAAGAAATGAAACATTTTAGTGCGATTGGCTATTTCTTCGGAAAAAATTTAAACCAAAGTTTGAATAGTCCTATTGGCTTAATTAATTCAAATTGGGGCGGTACACCAGCAGAAACTTGGACACCAGAATATGTCATTAACAATGATGCGCTTATTAAAAGAGGTGCCGATTCATTAAACGCAGTAGCTTGGTGGCCCCATAAAACGGCTAGAGCCTACAATGCAATGATTTATCCTTTAACCAATTATTCCATAGCTGGTGTAATTTGGTACCAAGGAGAAAGCAATACAGGAACCCATTATGCCTATGAAAAATTATTTACTGGTATGATTGATGCTTGGAGACACCATTGGAATCAAAATTTTCCATTCTATTTTGTTCAAATAGCGCCCTTCACTTATGGCAATAATAATATAGGTGCTTTGTTAAGAGAAGCGCAATCAAAAGTAGCTAATCATCAAGGAACAGGCATGGTAGTGATTACAGATTTAATTCCAGATATCACCAATATTCATCCAACGCGTAAAATAGAAGTAGCTAAAAGATTAAGCGATCTGGCTTTAAATCAAACTTATGGTTTTACTACCATTGCATGTCAAAGCCCAACCTATGAATCACATACCATTGAGAAAGATAAAATTAGCATTAAGTTTAATAATGCCAATAATGGATTGATATCCAAAGGGGAGGTAATTCCTTTTTTTGAAATAGCCAATGAGGATAAAATATTTTATCCTGCAGAAGCAAAAATTGTGGGCAATACCTTGGTAGTCTTTAATAAAAATATTAAAAGCCCCGTAGCAGTTCGTTTTGCATTTAACAATACAGCAATGCCTAATTTATTTAACAAAGAAGGATTACCTGTTAATTTATTTAGAACCGATCATTGGGAGGTAAACACGCAGCCAATAAAAAAATAATAGTTCTCTAATTTACTTTGAAGAGGTAATGTTTTTTATAAATGTTACCTCTTCTTTGTTAAAAGGAGTTCCGTCTTTTCTAAATATATCGTGAAACCAAGTAGTGGGTTCTGGCGAGTCTAACTTACTGCCCCAAGGAAAAATAGTGTTGCTTCTTCCACTCACTAAGCCCCAATTAATAGCTGCTACATGATATCTTTTAAAAATGGGTAAATGAGTAATGAACTTGCTGTTATTGGTTCTCGCCATGTACTCAGTGCAAATTACAGGACGTCCAAATTTTACTAAAGTATCCAGTGCTTTTTTTAATTCAACAGTGTCGTTATAGTTATGAAAAGTAATTACATCTGAATTTTTAAGTTGGAAAGCGTTAATGGATGGTTGTTCGTTATACCAAACACCGGTTGACAATGGTTGAGCAGGTCTTACTGCCCAAGCCCATTCATACATTTTCTTTAATAACGGAAGTGAACTTAATCCATATCCGCTATTGCCTGGCTCATTGTATAAATCCCATAATAAAATTCTGTCGTCATTTTTAAAACTGGTTAACACATCTTTTACATATTTTTCTAAGTCTCCCCAAGCACTCATGTCATTATGTATATTCATTGTTGGGCTTCTTACCCATCCCGAATTGTGTACCCCTGGTTTTGGATCAGGTTGCTTACCAAGCGTCGCATCGGGATTCCAGCAGTCATCCAAAATACAGAAAATAATTTTTATTTTATTTTTGTGCGCAATGGCTAAAAATTGATTCATTCTATTTTTAAATCCAACTGCGTCGGCCTTCCAAGCCATGTCATGTAAATAAACACGCATCGTATTCATCCCAATGCCTGCAGCCATTCCCAATTCCTTATTAATGGTTACTGTATCAAAGGAGGCTGCTTGCCACATTTCTAATTGATTGATTGCAGTATTGGGTAAAAAATTGGCGCCCACTAACCAGCCTTGCTTTTGATACCATTCATTTGCTTTTTGGGAGGACCATTGCTTGTCTTGAGCAAAGCTGTTACTGGCTAAGCATCCAAAAATTGCTATTATTATTAATTTTTTCATTTGTATTTTTTTATTTTTCTAAATTTAAAGTTTTAATTGCAAATAAGCAAGTTCCAGTTTTTTTAATTGGCTATTCAAAGCTTGGTAAACTAATGTTTGTTGTGTTGTTGGTGCGAAATCAGCTCCCATGGTTTGACATTCAGAAGAAATGGCAAGAAGACGTTCTAAAATTTGAGCTGGATTTCTAAAAATATCCATTCTTGCCCCTGTTGAATGAATATCCATTAATTGCTTTTCTAAATGATATACTTCTTTTTCTTTTAATAAACTTTCGCTAGTATTTTGTTTTAAAAAATTAGCTCGATGCACTTCCATACGCTCTATTAGGGATAAGCAATTATTTATACTAGACAAGAGTTGTTTACCTAAATTATATTGTGCTTGTATAGAAGCACTATTTGAATGTAGATTTGGATCATTGAATACTTGAATGTCTTGCTTTTGCACAAAACTTCCTGTCTTTAACACTACCGTATACTTACCTGCTGGTACTTTGATGGGCGTTAATCCTGGACCAATATCTAAATCATAAATATTTAAAGGTCTGTTTCCTGCGGAATCTAATTTAATATAATTTTTTTGATCAGGTATTGTTTTTAAAGGGGGTAGTTCAATAGCTGTATGTGCCAGGTTCCACCATACTCTATTAAAACCTTTTTGTTTACTGCCCTCCATTTTATTAATGGTATCTCCCTTTTGATTCAAAATAATAATAGTGGGGTTCTCTTGAACCTCTCCTGCTAAATAATAATTAATGCTTGCACCATAAGGTGGATTTTGACCTGTCGACATAGAAGATTCAGAATGTATCCCTGACTTATAATGAAATCGATACGCATGCTTTGGTGCAAATAATTCATTTTTATTTTTCACTGTTTGCTTACTCCATTCTCTTATAGGTGAAATGTCATCTAAAATATAAAAACCACGACCATAGGTAGCCAATACTAAATCTCTAAAGTTTTTTTGAATAGCAATATAATAAACAGGTGATGGCGGTAAATTATTTTTTAATGCTACCCAGGTTGTTCCATCATCTGGACTAATATACAATCCATTATCTGTACCTGCATACAACAAACCTTTTTGAGCAGGATCTTCCTTAATACTATGTACAAAAGAACTATTACTAGCTGGAATGCCTGCCCCTATTGCTTTCCAAGTTTTACCATAATCAGCTGTTTTAAAAATATAAGGTTTGAAATCGCCCAATTGTTGATAGGAAATACTAATATAAGCAGTGCCTGCATCAAAATTGGAAGGGTCAATACTTCGAATAGTTCCCCATGGTGCGATACCTTTTAAATTTTTTGTAACATTGATCCAAGTTTTTCCTTCGTTCACAGTTACTTGAATTTGTCCATCATTAGTTCCAGTCCATAAGACACCTTGCTTCACTGGAGACTCTGCAATCACATATAAAGTACAACCATCAAATGTCATCAGATTATCTGAATTCATTCCCCCTGAATTTTGTTGGTGTGATTTATCATTGGTGGTTAAATCAGGGCTAATCACTGTCCAAGACATTCCTTGATTAGAAGTTTTATGTACATATTGACTTCCTACATACACCACCCCTTTCTGATGTTTCGATAAAGCCATTGGAAAATTCCAATGCCAACGATATTTCATATCTGCTGGAGCCCAACCAAATCCAGCTTCCGGCCAAGGACGTACATCATGAGAATAACCCGTTCTAACATCAGTTACGTCTAGTCCTCCATCATAACAACCAGACCAAATAATATTATTATCAAATGGGTCCGGCTGTGCAAAACCACTTTCACATCCACCTACACCTTCCCATAAACCTAATGGGATGGAGCCCTGCATACTAATGGCTGCAGTTCGATAAGAATATCCATCCTGTCTATTGCCCATCACATGATAGGGTATCATATTATCTACAGCTACATGATACATTTGCGCAATAGGTAAATTAATATTGCTCCATGATGCTCCTGCGTTGGAGCTCATATTCAAACCTCCGTCATGCGCTACCATAATTCTTTTTGCATTTTTAGGATCAAACCAAATATCATGATTGTCCCCTCCTGGTTCATAAGTTCCTTCGCCATTAAAAGTAACGCCTCCATCTTTTGACTCCATAATAGTTACACAAATAGTATACAATTTATTTTCATCCTGAGTAGACACACGCACCCTTGTATAATAAGCTGCACGTTGCGCCATAGAATGCGCTTGGTACATAAGTTTCCAATGTTCACCTCCATCTATTGATTTATATAAACCAGGTACCTTGTCTTCTACTAATGCATAAATAGTTGAGGGATTACTTTGCGCAAAATCAATAGAAGTTTTTCCCACTGGATGACCTGCTCCTCCTGGTAAACCATTTTGCATTGGCTTCCAAGTTTTACCACCATCATTGGTTTTATAAAAACCACTCCCCGGTCCACCACTATTTAAATTCCAGGTTTTAATATCCACTTGCCACATGGCAGCCACTAAATTTTTAGTGTCTTTGCCATTTAAGGATAAATCTATACAACCTGTATTTTCATCTACAAATAAAATACGCTCCCAACTTTGTCCGCCATTGGTAGTTTTATAAACCCCTCTTTCCTGTTGTGGACCATGCATATGTCCCATGGCAGCCACATATACTGTATTCGTATCCGTTGGATCTACAATAACCTTACTTATTAAAACGGTTTCTTTTAGGCCTTTGTTTTGCCAGGTTTTTCCACCATCACTTGACTTATAAATACCATTCCCATTGGCATGGGCAGGACGAATGACAAAAGTTTCTCCTGTTCCAGCCCAAACTTGTTGAGGATGGCTCTCGGAAATAGCCAAGGCGCCAATAGAAGAATTATCCATTTGATCAAAAATGGGTTTCCAATGTATACCTGCATCCGTAGTCTTAAAAATTCCTCCAGAAGCTGCTCCCACATAGGATACCATTGGATTTCCAGGTTCTCCCACTACCGCAATGGCCCTGTTACCATCTGGGCCCATAAATCTAAAGGGCATGGCCGAAAATAATTCAGTACCAGTGGTTTGTGCTAAAACAGTGGCACTGAGAAAGATACCTAGTAAAGCAAATAGTTGTTTTTTCATGAACGAAAATTTTTCATTTTAATAAATCAATTAATGAATTTAATCAATATAATTGTAGCAACCAATTACAATTAAAACAAAGAATTTTATTTGTATATTTAATACCAAAAATCATCAACATGATAACAGTTTTTAAAAAAATGTGCATTGTTAGTTTGCTTGTTGTAGCAAATCTATTTTCCATTGCCACATGGGCACAAGTAGACCCTTCTTTCTTAGCAGGTTTAAAATATAGAATGATAGGGCCTCACAGAGCAGGTCGAACTGTTGGTATAACAGGTGTTAACAGTGAGCCCAATGTTTTTTATATGGGTGTAAATAATGGGGGAGTATGGAAAACCAACGACTTTGGTCATACTTGGAAACCCATTTTTGATAAACAAAGTACCGGATCCGTAGGCGATGTGGCAGTAGCCCCTTCCAATTCAAATGTAATTTATGTAGGAAGTGGAGAAGGCATTCAACGTCCCGACTTATCTATAGGCAATGGATTATACAAATCAACTGATGCAGGCAATACTTGGACCAATCTAGGTTTAAATGATGCGCAACAAATTGGTGGAATAACTATTGATCCTACGAATGAAAATAGAATTTTCGTAGCCGCTTTAGGACATCCTTATGGACCCAATAAAGAACGTGGTGTGTATAGAAGTTTAGATGGCGGAAAAACTATAGAACAGGTTTTATACATCAATGAAAATACAGGCGCAGTGCAGGTATTGATTGACCCTAATCATACCAATATTATTTTTGCAACCATTTGGGCAGCACGTCAAGGACCTTGGGAAAATGGTGCTTGGGATGGAGAAGAAAGTGGATTGTATAAATCTTTGGATGGAGGAACTACTTGGAAAAAAATTACCAAAGGATTGCCTTCTACTACTCAAGATGGATTAGGACGAATTGGATTTACCATTGCGCCAAGCAATTCTAATAGAATGTATGCAACAGTGGATGCCCAAAAAAATGGAGGCGTCTATAGAAGTGATGATGCTGGAGAAAGTTGGTACCTATTATCCAGTGACAATAGATATTGGGGACGAGGAAGTGATTTTGCAGAAGTAAAAACAGATCCCAAAAACGAAGACATTGTTTATTCTGCCAATGTAGTAATTTGGAAATCAAAGGATGGAGGAAAAAATTGGGAAGGAATTAAAGGTGCACCAGGAGGAGATGATTATCATCGTATATGGATCAACCCAAATAATACAAAAATTATGGCTATCGCATTAGACCAAGGTGCGACCATCACTGTCAATGGAGGAGAAACTTATTCTAGTTGGTACAATCAAGCTACTGCTCAGTTTTATCATGTTAGTACCGACAATGCATTCCCTTATAATGTATACGGAGGTCAACAAGAAAGTGGTTCCATCGGTATTGCTTCACGTTCTAATGATGGTAATATTAGCTTTAGAGAATGGCATCCAGTGGGTGTAGAAGAATATGGTTATATCGCCGCTGATCCATTAGATCCTAATATTATTTATGGAGGTAAAATTACGAAGCATGATAAAAGAACAGGTCAGGTGCAAAATATTTCACCAGTTCCAGTAAGAGAAGGCAAAGTAAGATTTATTCGAACTGCTCCGATTTTATTTTCCCCTGTTAATCCAAAAACTTTATTTTTTGCAGGGAATATTATTTTTAAAACAACCAATGGAGGTACTAGTTGGGAAACAATTAGCCCCGATTTAACACGCGAGGCTTGGGATATACCAAGTAGTGTTGGTGTATATACTTCTGACAAATTAAAAAATATGCCAAGGCGTGGTGTGGTGTATTCTTTGGCGCCTTCCTATCAAGACGTCAATACTTTATGGGCTGGTACGGATGATGGATATATTCACATCACGAAAGATGGAGGAAAGCATTGGAAAAATATTACGCCCGATGCCATTACTTCTTGGAGTAAAATTTCCATGATTGATGCGAGTAGATTTGATAATAATACGGCCTATGTTGCAGTCAATAGAATTCGTTGTGATGACCAGACTCCCCATATTTACAAAACAACTGACGGTGGTGTAAGCTGGAAAAAAATTATAACAGGTTTACCCAATGAACCTATTAATACTGTTAGAGAAGATGCCGTAAGAAAAGGTTTATTATTTGCTGGATCAGAAAATGCAGTATACTTTTCATTAGACGCTGGTGAACATTGGCAATCATTAAGATTAAATATGCCTGCCACTTCTATTCGTGATTTAGTAATACATGAGGATGATTTAGTATTAGGTACGCATGGTCGTAGTTTTTGGATTTTAGATAATATTAATCCATTAAGACAAATAAATATTGCTACTCAAAAAGAAACGGTATTATTAAAACCACAAAAAGCAATTCGTGTTAGATGGAATATGAATAACGATACGCCATTACCTCCAGAAGAACCTGCTGGAGAAAATCCTCCCGATGGCGCCATCATTGATTATTATTTAAACAGTAATAGTAGCACCCCTGTAACCTTAGAAATTATTAACGACAAAGGAGCGCTCATTCGTACATTTAGTAGTCAAGACACTTTGTATAAAATTCCAGCAGTAAATATTCCTTTGTATTGGATCAGACCTCAACAAATAGTATCTACCGAAGCGGGTGCTCATCGCTTTTTATGGGACATGAAATACACTCCCTTAAATGTTGCGCCTCAATACCCAATTGCCGCAGTCGTGCACAATACAGTCCCTGAAAGTACAGCGCCATGGGTGCTACCAGGCAACTATACCATTCGTTTAAAAGTGGGCAATAAAATAATGGAACAAGTAATTACGATTGTAATGGATCCTAGGATCAAAACAAGTACTGCCGACTTAAAACGTCAATATGATTTATCTATGATTTGTTATGAGGGTAGAAAAAAATCTTTAGGAAAATACCCAGTCCTTTATCAACACTTTAGCGAATTATTTAATATATTAGATCAGACAGAAATGGCACCCACACTATCTACAGAAAAAGCGGTGCTAGCTACGCAGGCTGCATTATTAAATGAATTAAAAAAATGAGCACGAAATTAATTAATAGTTTACTTATTTATACGGCTGCAATGTTATTTGCATCCTGTAAACCAAGTGCGCTATTAATTAAAGAAAGGAAGATTGATGCCATTCTTGCAGCTTATAGTTCCAATAAAAATCCCGGAGCAAGTGTACTAGTATATCAAAATGATAAAATACTTTTTCAAAAAGGATATGGTGTAAAATCTGCCGAAGGCAATGATAAAATAACGCCTAACACCAACTTTAGATTGGCCTCCTTAACAAAACAGTTTACGGCTATGTCTGTTTTATTATTGGTGAAGAATAAAAAAATCTCTTTAGAAGATCCTCTTGTTAAATATTTCTCAAGTTTCCCTGCTTATGGAAAGAAAATAAAAATTAAACACTTACTTACGCATACTTCTGGATTATTGGATTACGAAGACCTTCTACCAAAAGATCAAGTGGTGCAAGTTCATGATACGAATTGTTTACAATTAATGTTTTTTGCCGATTCACTATATTTTCCTGCAGGCACAAAATATAAATACAGCAATACAGGCTATGCTATTTTATCATTGATTGTAGAAAGAATAAGTGGGCAAAGCTTTGCTAATTTTTTAAATGAAAATATTTTCAAGCCTTTGGAGATGAAAAATACCTTGGCTTTTGAAGACGGAAAATCAATTGTAACGAATAGGGCTTATGGAAATTCATTGGAAAACGATACTTGGATACAAACAGACCAAAGCCTTACTAGTGCAGTATTAGGCGATGGGGGCATTTACACCAATACGATAGATATGACCAAATGGGTGAAAGCCTTATGGGACTATAAATTATTGCCTGCCGCCTTACAAAAGGAAGCCTGGAGTAGAAAAAAAGTAGAAAACGGAACGCTCATTAATTATGGCTACGGATGGGAAGTAGAAGAATACAATAATAAAACACATCCACATCACAATGGAAGTTCTATAGGATTTAAAAATCATATACTACTTTTTCCAGAGCAAAAATTAATGGTGATTTTATTAACCAATAGAAATGAAGGGACTCCTATCATTGAAGCAAAAAAAATTGCGGATTTGTATTTAGAGTATGATACAAATCCGCAATAAATTATTTATGGTTTTGCATTGTCAAATACTAAATTGCAAAAAGCTTTTACGCCTAAAATAAAACCTGATTCATCCAAATAAAAATCAGGGGTGTGATGTCCGCTTACTTCATTTGCTTTTTTCCCTTTTTGCATACCTCCTAAACTAAAAAAGAAAGAAGGTGCTTTGTCTCCATAAAAAGAAAAATCTTCTGCAGCAGTGGTCCAATTTGATTCCAACACATGGTCAAAGCCGGCAGCTTTATTTAATGCATTCACCGATTTTTTTGCAAGTGAAGGGTCATTGTAATTGATCATGGTTTGCGTTTTGATATCAATGACAGCAGTGGCGCCAGCGCTTTCTGCAATATGCTGAACCACACGACGCATTTTTTCGTGGGTCTCTTTACGCATGGTGGCGTCCAAAGAACGAATGGTGCCCAACATTTCAGCAGATTCTGGAATAATATTGGCTCTAACCCCACTATGTAAAGATCCCACTGAAATTACTAAGGGTGCTTTGGTTAAATCAGATTCACGACTTACAATATGTTGTAATGCTTCAATGATTTCTGCGGATACCACGATAGGATCTACACTAGCCCAAGGCATGGCCCCATGACTTCCTTTGCCATTTACCACAATTTTAAATAAATCTGAAGAAGCTTGTGCAGCGCCAGATTTATAAGACAAAGTTCCCGCAGGGGTTTGCGCTGCCATATGCAATCCAAAAATTACATCTAGTTTAGGTTTATCCATCGCCCCTTCTTTAATCATCAAAGGTGCGCCCCCTTCTTCTCCATTAGGCGCCCCTTCTTCAGCAGGTTGAAATAAAAATACGACTGTACCAGGCAATTCTTTTTGCATTTGCTTTAACATTTTTGCAGTCGCCATTAAAATGGCAGTATGTACATCATGCCCACAAGCATGCATCACCCCTACAGATTGTCCATTGTACTCCGATTTTACTTTTGAGGCAAAGGCAACCGGTGCTCTTTCCACAATAGGTAAGGCATCAATATCTGCACGCAAACCTACTACTGGTCCGGGTTTTCCTCCTTTCAAAACCGCCACTACTCCAGTTTTCGCAATAGGATAAGTCACTTCCAATCCAATTGATTTTAAATAGTCAGCAATATAACTACCTGTTTTAAATTCACGATTGGATAATTCTGGGAATTCATGAAAATGTTGTCTCCAACTAATTAATTGAGGTTCCACTTCATTCAATAAAGCAGTAAAGTTTTTCGGTAGTTCTTGGGCCCTCATTTGGGATGAAATAAGCAAGACTAAACCTAATATTATTTTTCGCATATTTTAAATTTTTAGAAAATTACAACCATATTGACAAGTATCCCAATAATTTTTTCTAATTTAATGCCATGATTGCATTTACAAAGTCTTTTAAATACTTAACGCCTTTCGTATTATATGTATTAGCGCTTATTGCTTTTAAAGGCAGCGGTATCATTTGCTGGTACCCATTGTTGTATACTTTTTTTCTAATTCCATTTATGGAATTATTTATAAAAGCAGATCCCACTAATTTAGATGAGGTAGAAGAAGCTTTGGTTAAAAAAAATAAATCTTATGATTTTGTATTGTATCTGGCGGTGCCTTTACAATATTATTCCTTATGGATATTTTTAAATCAGGTTCAATTAGGCTCTATAAGTAATTGGGACCTTGCAGGTAAAATAGCGAGCATGGGATTACTTTGTGGCACTTTTGGTATCAATGTAGCGCATGAATTAGGGCATAGAGTAAATAAGTTTGAGCAATTTTTAGCAAAGTTGCTTTTACTAACTAGTTTATACATGCATTTTTTTATTGAACACAATAAAGGACATCATAAACATGTAGCTACTGAGGCAGATCCTAGTACCGCTAAATACAATCAATCTTTGTATGCTTTTTGGCCACAAACTTTAATGGGTACTTATTTAAGTGCATGGAAAATTGCAAATGAAGAAGTAAATAAAAAAGGTAAATCATGGTTCTCTTTAAATAATGAAATGCTTCAATTTCAATTGATTCAATTGGCTTTTGTTATTGGAATCTATTTTCTATTTGGCTTTAGCATTGCATTGTTTTTTCTAATCGCCGCCATGATAGGTGGGCTCTTATTAGAATCGGTAAATTATATTGAACATTATGGTTTAACAAGAGCAGCCACGGGAAACAATCAATACGAAAGAGTACAGCCACATCATAGCTGGAACAGCAATCACATTATTGGAAGACTTATGTTATTTGAACTAAGTAGGCATAGTGATCATCATTACTTGGCTTCTAGAAAATATCAAATATTAAGAAGCTACGACAATGCACCACAAATGCCAACAGGCTATCCTGGTATGATATTACTTTCCTTAGTACCTCCTATTTGGTTTAAAGTAATGAACAACCAAATGAAAAAGTATCAATTAAAATAAATTGGTAGCGATATTTTTTTGCGTTTTTATCAATTAAAAGTTATCCGCCTCTCGGTAAGCCTTAATCAATGCTAATTCGCCCTCTTTACCCTTGCCTGCTTTCCCATGCTCCATACCTAAAACGCCTTTGTATCCCTTGTCATGTATATGTTTGAAAATATTGCGGTAGTTAACTTCTCCAGTTCCTGGCTCATTGCGACCGGGGTTATCACCAATTTGGAAATAGACAATTTCATCCCAACATCTATCCATATTAGTAATCATGTTTCCTTCATTTTTTTGCATGTGATACATGTCAAATAAAATTTTACAAGAAGGGCTATTAACTGCTTTACAAATGGTATAAGTTTGATCTGAGTAACGTAAGAATAAATCGGGTGTATCACTTAATGGCTCTAAAACAATTACCAAGTTATGTTTTTCCAATATTTCCACTCCTTTTCTAAGTGCTTCAATTACGTTGCCTGTTTGAATACCAATAGGTAATCTTCTTTCAAAATTTCCAGGTACCACAGTAATCCATTTAGCATTGGTTCTTTTAGCCACTTCCACCGCTTCATAACAGGAAGCAACAAATTTATCTTTCCATTCTTTAGAACCAGTGGTTAAATTTATTTTATCATTGCTTGAAAAATTTAATACAAAAACACCCATATGCATTCCTAAAGAGGCAAGTGTGTCGCCAATTTTTTGTTGCATTTCGGGGGTTCTGCCCATCATACCATTGTCTTCAATGGCAGTAAATCCAATACTGTGTGCATATTTTATTTGATCAATAAAGCTAGGCCCAGCCATATTTTCAAACATACCATCGTGCGTACCATAATTTAATTTATGAGGAGTTGAATCAATTAAAGTATTTGCTTTTGTACCTTGAGCTATTAAACTACTTCCTGCTAAAAGTGATCCGCCTACTAAAACATTTTGTTTTAAAAAGTTTCTACGTTCCATGGTTTATATATTTTTTATAACTTAAATTTAGGCATTAGTATCAAAAAGACCAAGTTTGAAGCCATTAGTTTGCATAATTATCCTTTTTGAATTTTTTACACTTCCATTAAGTGCTCAAAAAAAGAAATTTAATTTTACCGAAACTAAAATGGGGTCTCCATTTAACTTAATTTTTGTAGCATCAGACTCTCTAAAGGCCAAGGCTATTGCCCAGGAATGCTTTAATTTAATTGATTCTTTAAGCCAAATTTTTAGTGACTACGATACCAGTAGTGAGGTAAGTAAAATCAATGCTAACGCTGGTTTAAGCCCTATTAAAATGACTCCAGCCTTATTCAACTTAGTACAATTGTCTGAGGAGGCTTATTTAAAGAGTGATGGTGCTTATGATATTAGTATAGGACCACTAAGTTTATTATGGAGAACGGCTAGGAAAAAGAATGAATTTCCGACAAATAGTGCGGTGAATGCTGCTCGAAAATTAGTTGGATTTAACCAAGTACAAATTAACAAGCTTTCAAAGACAATCTATCTACCCAAAATGGGAATGCGACTCGATTTTGGAGGAATTGCAAAAGGATATATTGCGCAATGGGTAATAGATGAACTAAAAAATAGAGGTATCACCGAAGCGCTAGCAGATGCAGGGGGAGATATTGTGATGAGTAGTTCCCCACTAAACAGTGAAGGTTGGATTGTAGGGGTTAATATTCCTGAAACAACTGACGACTTATTGTCAAAAAAGTTAGAATTATCCAATATTTCTGTAGCTACTTCGGGTGATGTGTATCAATATATTTTAAAAAATGGGGTCAAATACTCTCATATTATAAACCCCAAAACAGGCTATGGCGTTACTTCTCTTCGAAATGTAACCGTAATTGCCCCATCGGGGGGTACCGCCGATTGGTTGGCCACCGCCTGCAGTATTTTACCGATGGACTTAGCTAAAAAAGTAGCCCAGAAAAATCATGCCCAATTATTAATTACCACCCTCGAAAAAGGTAAAATTAAATATTATAATACCGCCTCCTTTAATAAATATTGGCGCCATTCAAAATAATTTATCATTAAATAAAGCAAAGTGATTAAAATATATTTATCTTAATAATCTAAAAAACGATTGTGAAAAAGAATTTTCTATTACTCTTAATTTTATATTATTGCACCTATTCAATAGAGGCTTTAGCACAACCAGCCAATAAAGAAAATAATGACCCTTCTTTTATTAGTTACAATCAATTAATTACTGGAAGTAATTTGTCCTTTAAAATGGTCCCTATTCCTACTGGTCATTTTACCATTGGCAGTAATGAAAATGAAAAAGGACGTGGCAAAGAAGAAGGTCCAAAAAAAGATATTAAAGTAGACGCTTTCTGGATGAGTGCATTTGAGGTAACACGTGATGAACTAGATCTTTTTTTAAAAGACGAAACCACCAGTCAAAATGTAAATGTGGATGCTATTACAAGACCTAGTGCACAATATATTGACTTAACTTGGGGGATGGGAAAAGAAGGTGGTTATCCAGCAAATAGTATGTCACAATATGCAGCCCTTATGTATTGTAAATGGTTATATCAAAAAACAAAAGTATTTTATCGACTACCTACTGAAGCAGAATGGGAATATGCTTGTAAAGCAGGTACCAACACTGCTTATTTTTTTGGAAATGATAGTAAAGACTTAGACAAATATGCTTGGTACCAAAAAAATAGTGCTACTGCCTTTCATAAAGTTGGGAAAAAATTACCTAATCCTTGGGGCTTATATGATATAATAGGTAATCTTTCAGAATGGACATTGGATCATTATGATCCTAAAGCTTTTGAAAAAATAAACAACCAACAATTAATAGTTGCACCCAATACCGATAAGTATCCTAAAACTTTAAAAGGAGGAAGCTATATGGATGCCGCTTCTGAATTAAGATCGGCAAAAAGAATTCACTCAGATCCCATTTGGAATAGAAGAGATCCACAAATTCCAAGAAGCAAATGGTGGCTTACCGATGCCATGCAAGTTGGAATAAGATTAGTGCGGCCAATGAACACGCCCACTGAAGAAGAAGTTAAACAATTTTTTAAGGCCTATTTAAATTTATAAACTAAAAATTAAAATTATGAACACACCACTTTCGGGAAAAAATTCTAGGAGAGAATTTGTAAAAGGAACTAGCCTACTCGCTGGAGGAATTATGGCAGCTCCAATCATGTCAAGAGCCAATTTCTTTTCTGGATCAGAAGATGCCATCAAGATAGCTGTCGTAGGCTGTGGAGGAAGAGGTACTGGTGCTGCTATGCAGGCTTTATCTAGTAAGCAAAATGTAAAAATTGTTGCAATGGCCGATGCTTTTAAAGATAATTTAGACAATTGCCATAAATCATTAACTGATGAAATAAATAATAGTATTGGAGAATTAGCAAAAAGATTAGATGTACCCGAAGAAAGAAGATTCACTGGTTTTGATGGCTATCAAAAAGCCATTGCATTAGCAGACGTTGTAATATTAGCAACGCCTCCAGGTTTTAGACCCATTCATTTTGCAGAAGCCATTAAACAAGGCAAACATGTATTTATGGAAAAGCCAGTAGCTACAGATCCTGCAGGAATTCAAAGCGTTTTAGCCACTGCTGCTATTGCAAAACAAAAAAAATTAAACGTAGTCGTAGGCTTACAAAGACATTATCAAAACTCTTATCGTGAATTATTTAAGAGAAAAGATTTGATTGGTGACATTACTTCTGCACAAGCTTGGTGGAACAATGATGGCGTATGGACAAGACCAAGAAAATACAATCAAACAGAAATGGAATATCAAATGCGCAACTGGTATTATTTCAATTGGTTGTGTGGAGATCATATCACTGAACAACATGTTCATAATTTAGATGTAATCAATTGGTTTAAAGGAGGACATCCAGTAAAAGCACAAGGCCTAGGTGGACGTGAAGTAAGAAAAGGAAAAGACAATGGAGAAATTTTTGATCATCATTATGTAGAATTTGAATATGCGGATGGATCTATTTTAAATAGTCAATGCCGACACATCCCAGGCACCATGAGTAAAGTAGATGAATTATTAATTGGTACCAAAGGAAAAATTTTTACAGGGGCGGCTAATATTAAAGATCATACAGGTAAATTAATTTATCAATATGATACTAAATTAGAAAACAACCCTTATCAAACAGAACATGATGAGTTGTTTGCAGCCATTGCAAAAGGCGAATATAAATATGCTGATGCAGAAAATGGAGCAAGTAGTACCATGACTTCTATTTTAGGACGTATGGCTACTTATACTGGACAAGTGATAGAGTATGATCAAGCCATTAATTCTGGGTTAAATATTCAACCAAAAGAATATAATTTTAATGCAGCACCTCCGATTTTACCTAATGCAGATGGATTCTATCCTATAGCAGTACCTGGTGTAACTAAATACGTATAGTAGCTAGTAATCGCTAAGAAGTTGGTAGAACCAACTACACTTAAACCTCCGAGATACAAGTTATTTCGGAGGTTTTTTATTTAAAATAATAATAAAAAAGCTTTGTACCTAGCAGCCATTGATTTAATAAAATCTGTGAGTTTGTATTTGTTTAAAATGTCAGTGGGTGTATCTGCAGCACCTTGTATTAATCCAACGCAGCTGGGCTTACCGCAATTACAAACAAATTGTTGTGCAATTCTCCATTCTGTAGCTGGATAAAAAAAGCGAAGTTCTTCGCCATTTTCAATGTCACTAATACATTCTAATTGCATGGTAGTGGTATTAAACAAAACATTGGGCTCGCAACAATGATTTACATATTGTAAATATTCAGGAAATAAATGAATGTGTTTGTGTTCGCTCAATTGTACCGTTAAATAATTAGGCGTATCCACAATTTTAGAAGCATTAAATGCAACAATTACATCGCCGTTTTTAAACGAAGCATTGGCAAATAAACCATGCTGTTGATTTTCTTTATTTTGTTTTACTGCGCAATTTTCATGTTGACTAATAATCAGATAATCTGTTGGATGGGATGGCAAGGACATAAAGTAGATTAGGTTTAGAATACTAATTTAAAAACTTTATAAATGATAATCAAAAAATAGGCCCCCTTTTCTTCTATAGGAAAAATGAGTATGGATTAACTATATTGTGTGCACATCGCTATTAAATGAAAAAAAGATACCAGGTACTTACCGTTTTATCCTTACTGTCCATGATTACCTTTTTGGATCGTATTGCACTTTCGTCGGCAAGTGGCAATATTATGGATGAATTACATATAACAACAGTACAGTGGGGTTGGATATTGGGCATGTTTACCATTGCCTATGCTGCATTTGAAATTCCAACAGGTTGGTTAGGTGATAAATTTGGAGGGAAAAGAATTTTAATAAGAGTAGTACTTTGGTGGTCATTTTTTACCATCATGACTGGCTTTGCCTCTGGCTTTATGATGTTACTCTGTGTTCGATTTTTATTTGGAATGGGAGAAGCGGGTGCTTATCCAAACACATCCATTGTTTTATCTAAATGGTTTCCTGTCTTAGAAAGAGGTCGCGCTCAAGCCACCATTTGGGGGGCTTCTCGCTTAGGTGCTGCACTTACTCCTTTCTTAGTTATTCCTATTCAACAAAAATACAATTGGCAAACCTCCTTTTATGTGTTGGGTGCCGTGGGAGTGGTTTGGACCCTTTTTTGGATTTTCTGGCATAAAGAAGAACCCGCAGAAAGCAAGTCTATTTCAAAAGAGGAGCTGGAACATATTTTAGCTACTCGAGATTTACCTGTCTATAAAGAAAATGCCAGCAGAATATCTGTTTGGAGTGGATTCAAGTCGACCAATTTGTGGTTTTTATTGGCTATGTATGTTTGTTACGCGGTGGGTGCTTATTTTTTTCAAAGTTGGTTTCATACTTACTTAGAAAAGGGCAGGCATATTGCCAAAGATCAACTTATCTGGGCCTCCTCCATTCCCTATCTATTGGCGGCAATAGGTTGTTTTACAGGGGGTTGGCTAAGTGATAAAGCTTGTTTACGTTGGGGGAAGAAATGGGGAAGACGAGTGGTACCCATGGTGGGATTATTTGTTGCAGGTTTATGTATTATAGGTGCTGCGCTCGTTGCCGACAACCTAACTGCCATCATTGCATTAGGTATTGGAATGGCTTTCATGGATGTAACCGCTCCAGTGGCTTGGGCGGTTGCCATGGATATGGGAGGAGAAAAAAGCGGGACTATTTCAGGTTCCATGAATAGTGCTGGTTTAACGGGAGCTTATTTAAGTACGGTGTTTTTTGGCTACATGGCTACTACTTATGGGTATTATTTACCCGTACTCTACATTGGTATAATTGTTTTTATAGGTGCTTTTATTTGGTTAAAAATTGATGCCACCAAAAAAATTCAATTTACAATCCTAGCTTCTGGTGTAAATAAATAAAATTACTTCTTTGTTACCATTAGGTTTATAGAGCAACTACTTGTTTAAAAGTAAATAAGATTTAATAACTTGTTGTGCTGAAATGTTGATTCCATTTGATATTTAATAATTAGCTCAAAATTTTAAAACATGAAAATATATTTATTTTTAGTACCCTTCCTTTGTATTGGTTTACTAGGTCAAGCTCAGGAAGTAAAAACCGAAAACTTAAATAGGATAAAACTTCCTAATGGTTGGTCTTTGAGTCCTGCAGGAAAAAGTTTGCCATTGGGTGATTTGCCATTAAACATGGTTGTGTCGTCTTCAAAAAAATATATTGCAGTAACTAATAATGGGCAAAGCAAGCAAAGTTTACAATTAATAAATGTTGAAACTAATAAAGTAGTAGATAATATAAATATTGATAAATCCTGGCTAGGTATTGCATTTACTAAAGATGAAAAAACATTATATGCTTCTGGAGGCAATGACAATTGGATTTTAAAATATGCAATTAAAAATGAAAAATTAATTTTAGTAGATTCTATTAAATTAGGGGAGAAGTGGCCAACTAAAATTTCTCCGGCGGGTATTTGCATTAATGATGAAAAAAATATTTTATACGTAGTTACAAAAGATGATAGTAGTTTGTATGAAATAAATTTAATTAGTAAAAAAATAATTAAAAAAACAGCATTGCCTGCCGAAGCTTATACCTGTGTATTGTCTAATGATAAATCAGAATTATATATAAGCATTTGGGGAGCAAAAAAATTATTAGTGTATAGCACTGCCCAACAAAAAGTGGTTGATCAAATTCCAACTGGAACACATCCCAATGATTTTATTATTTCAAAAAATGGAAAAATAATTTATGTTGCCAATGGCGAGGACAATAGTGTTTCTGTAATTGATATTCAAAAAAGAAAAGTGATTGAAACGCTGAATAGTGCCTTGTATCCTGATGCGCCAACAGGTTCCGCTACCAATGGCCTTGCATTAAGTGAGGATCAAAAAACATTGTACATTGCCAATGCTGATAATAATTGTTTAGCCGTTTTTAATGTGAATGAAGTAGGTTCTTCTCAATCAAAAGGTTTTATCCCTGTTGGATGGTATCCTACCAATGTTAAAGTCATTCGCAATAAAATTTATGTTACCAATGGAAAAGGATTTTCTTCCTTTCCCAATCCATTAGGACCCGATCCATACGATAAAAATGCGCAGATGGCTGTTCAAAAAGGATTATTAAAAAACACCAAAGAGGTACAATACATTGGGGGTTTAATGAAAGGCACTTTAAGTATTATCCCTGTGCCAAGCGAACAACAATTAAGTTTATACGCACAAGCCGTTTATCAAAACACCCCTTATTCTAAAAACAACGAATTATTATCCAATGCAGAAATAGGTTCTGTGATACCGCAAAAAGTAGGAGACCCTTCTGCCATCAAACATGTCTTTTATATTGTCAAAGAAAACAGAACCTATGATCAAATTTTAGGAGATGTCAAAGAAGGCAATGGAGATCCAAGTTTGTGTTTATTTGGCGAAAAGATTACGCCTAATTTTCATGCACTTGCCAAAGAATTTGTTTTATTAGATAATTTTTATGTGGATGGGGAAGTAAGTGCCGATGGACACAATTGGTCATTAGGCGCTTATGCAAATGATTACTTAGAAAAAAATTGGGTAACAAGTTATGGCGGTCGTGGTGGAACTTATGATGCCGAAGGAACACGTGCCATAGCCAATAATAAAAATGGTTTTATTTGGGACTTTGCAAAACGTGCCGGTATTTCTTATAGAACTTATGGAGAGTTTGCAGACGATTACAAAGCAAATATACCCGTATTAGAAAATCATTTTTGTACTTATTATACTAGTTGGGATCAAAGTGTAAGAGACACTACTCGAGTTGGGCAATGGAAAAGAGACTTTGATTCTTTATTAGCCATTAATGCGGTGCCGCAATTAAATACCCTGAGAATTATCAATGATCATACCGAAGGAATGAAATTAGGAAGGCCCTCTCCCAATGCGCATGTAGCAGATAATGATTTAGCCGTGGGCATGTTTATTGAACATTTAAGTAAAAGTCCCATTTGGAATCAGAGTGTTGTATTTGTAATAGAAGACGATGCGCAAAATGGTCCAGATCATGTGGATGCACACAGAAGCCCTGCTTTTGTTGCAGGAGGATTTGTAAAAAGAAATTTCATTGACCATACTATGTATTCGACCAGTTCCATTTTAAGAACCATAGAATTAATTCTGGGTATGCCTCCAATGAGTCAATACGATGCAGCAGCTACACCACTTTGGAGATGTTTTGATAAAACCCCTAATGCGATGGGGTATATGGCTAAGCCATTACAATACGATATCAACGAAAAAAATACGGCCCATACTGCGATGCAAAGAAAAAGTGAGCGTTTTAATTTCAAAAAAGAAGACAGTATCAATGACGATGACTTTAATGAAGTTTTATGGAAGGGTTTAAAAGGGGAAAATGCAGTAGTGCCTGCTCCAAAAAGAGCTGCATTTATTAAAATAAGCCAAAAAGAAGGGGATGATGATTAGTTTTTAACTAGTTTATTGTGTATTTTATACACTAAAGCTGGGTTTCTCAAAAGAGGCCCAGCTTTTTTTATTAAATATCTTATCTTAGTAAACACCTTGTAAAATAATTAAATATGAAAAGAAGCACTTTTATTAAAAACACAGTGGTTTCCACTGCAGGGATATTTATTACAAAAAATTTAATGCGCCCAGTGCTGGGTCAGGTGTATGGTCAAAACGGAATGACCTATCAATTAAATACCAATTGGGGAACTTTGAATGCCGACCAAACGCCGGTGAATGATTGTCATGAAATGATTCAGGATGGGAAAGGTCGTATTCTTTTATTGACCAATGAAACCAAAAATAATATCATCATTTATAATAAAAGTGGTCGCCTTATTAATACTTGGGGTACTGTATTTCCAGGGGCACACGGACTTTCAGTGCAGCACAATGGCAAAGAAGATTTTTTATTCATTACAGATACCAATAGACATCAGGTATATAAAACAACCATTGATGGTAAAATTTTATTAACCATTGACCCTCCTTCTGATTTACCTGCCTATGCAAAGGCAGAAGCTTTTGTACCGACGGAAACTGCGGTGTTAGCGAATGGTGAATTTTATATTGCAGACGGATATGGTGCACAACATATTTTACATTATGATGAAAAAGGTAAATTAAAAAATTCATTTGGGGGAAGAGGCGCGGGTGACGAGCATTTAGACAATGCACATGGCATTTGTGTCGACTACCGTAATCCAAAGCCCACATTAATTATAACAGACCGTACTCGAAACGCATTTAAGCGTTTTTCTATGGATGGGAAATTATTAGAAGTAATTCATTTGCCTGGCGCTTGTGTATGTAGACCTGTTATTAAAGGGGATTATTTATATGCAGCAGTATTGCGCTCTCCTAATTTAGATAACGCCAATTCTGGATTTATTACCATTTTAGATAAAGACAATAAAGTAGTTTCTAATTTAGGTGGTTCAGCGCCTGTATATGAAAATGATATACTACAGCCTATGTCACAAAAAGAAAAAATATTTATTCATCCACATGATGTGTGTGTGGACGATGAAGGAAGTATTTATGTAGCACAATGGGCTTCAGGAAAAGTATATCCTTATAAATTTTCAAAAGTTTAAAAGGAAAAAATAAATACTCGCTAATTTTTTATTCAATGTAAACTAGCTATGAAAAGATATACCTTATTAGGAGTTATTTTAATTATTACTGGATTGGTTTATGGTGTAGTAGCCTATACCTATAAAACAAAGAAAACAACTAGTATAGCCGTCTCCTATAATAGAGATATTCGTCCTATTTTATCTGATAAATGTTTTTCCTGCCATGGCCCAGATGCCAATAAGGTAAAAGCTGGATTAAGATTAGATATCCCATCGAGAGCATTTGCAGAACTTGAAAAAAACAAAGGTCATTACGCCATTGTTCCTGGCTTCCCTGAAAAAAGTGATTTGATTACACGAATAGAATCAAATGATCCAGCAATCATGATGCCGCTTCCGGAAAGCCATCTTACAAAATTATCAAAGGAGGAGATTGCATTATTTAAAAAATGGATTCAAGAAGGTGCCAAATATGAAAAGCATTGGGCCTTTGTGGCACCGGTAAAAGCAGTATTGCCTGAAATAGATCATACGAAGTGGGTGCGTAATGAAATTGATAATTTCATTTTAGAAAAAATGGAAGAAAAAGGATTCGATCCTAATGAGGAAGCCCCTCGTGATGCTTTAATAAAAAGAGCGTACGCAGATATTATTGGTCTTCCTCCTAGTTATGAGGCATTGAATAAGTGGAGAAATAATACGGATGAAAATTGGTATGCTAAAATGTTGGATCAATTATTACAACAACCCGCTTATGGCGAAAAAATGGCTATCCAATGGTTGGACTTAGCAAGATACTCTGATTCCTATGGATTTCAGGATGACGAGATTCGTTCACAATGGCCATGGCGTGATTGGGTAATTAATTCATTTAATAAAAACATGCATTATGATGAATTTATAACCAACCAAATTGCTGGAGACTTATTGCCCAATGCGACCAAAGGAAATATTTTAGCAACTGCATTTTTTAGAAACCATAAATACACAGAAGAAGGTGGAATTATTGAAGAGGAATATCGTGTGTCCTACAATATTGATAAAACCAGAACTTATGGGAAAGCAGTTTTAGGAGTTACCATAGAGTGCGCACAGTGTCATGATCACAAATACGATCCGTTTTCTAATAAAGATTATTATCAGCTATATGCTTTCTTTAATGAGAGTAAGGAAAAAGGATTTGAAGGAGATGTATTGCAATCGACCAAGGCAAAAAATCCAAAATTATATATTAGCAAGGAAGAGCGTAGTAGTTTTTTGAATTTTGTAAATACAGTAGATACAGGCATTATTGAAGTTTCAGTTATGGGCGATTGGAAAGCGGGCGATACGGCGAAGCCAAGACCCACTTATATTTTAAGCCGTGGTAGTTATGATGCACCAACTAATATTTTAGTAAAACCTACTGCATTAGAATCGATAATGCCTTATGATAGTGCAAAGTATGGTAGCAATCGTTTGGGTTTAGCAAAATGGACAACCAATAAAAAAAATCCACTAACAGCACGTGTGTTTGTGAATTTTATTTGGCAGGATCTGTTTGGAAGAGGGCTTGTGAAAACTTCGGGAGATTTTGGGTTACAAGGAGAGCTCCCCAGCCACCCAGAATTATTAGATTGGTTGGCAGTAGATTTCATGGAGCACAATTGGGATATTAAATATTTAGTCAAAAAAATATTGAGTAGTAATACCTACAAACAATCCAACCTAATAAGTAAAAAGCAGTTGGAGCAAGATCCAGAAAATTTTACTTATTCTCGTTCTCCTCGATTAAGATTTAAGGCAGAAATTGTACGAGATTATATTTTAAGTACTAGTGGCTTATTAAATACAACCATTGGTGGACCAAGTGTTAAACCCTACCAACCTAAAGGCGTTTGGGAAAGTTCTACTTCGGGTCGAGGTAGTTTAGCCAGTTATACACAAGATCATGGTTCCGATATTTATAGAAGAGGCCTATATACTTTTATTAAATTGACTGCCCCACCACCGAGCATGATGATATTTGATGCAAGTAATAGAGACCAATGCGAGGCAACAAGATCGAGCACCAATACACCCCTACAAGCATTAACCATGCTTAATGATCCTACCATATTAGAAGCTGCTAGGGTGTTAGGTGAAAATACCTCTTTAAGTAAAAAGTCACTAGATGAAAAAATTGAGCAGGCATTTGAAACCATTGTAATAAGAAAGCCAACGAAGTTTGAGCGTGAAAAATTAATTGCTTATTGTGAAAAGCAGGTTGCAATTTTTAATTCAAAACCTGCTATTGCAAACGCCGCTTTAAAGGTGGGCGAATTTGAACATCCAAAACAAAAATACAATTCATCAGAAGCGGCTGCTTTAATGAAGACTATTTTAATCATGTATAATTTAGAAGAAACCATCACAAAATCATAAATCATTATGAACGAATTTTTAGAACATGGCTTAAATCAAAATAGGCGTAAATTTTTATCCAAAATGAGTTTGGGTTTGGGCGGGTTGGCTTTGGGTTCATTAATGGCTCCAGGATTATTTAATGCCAGCAATGAAGATGAGCTATTTGCGAATGTATTACCCCATTTCGCGCCTAAAGCAAAACGAATTATTTATTTGTTTCAAAATGGAGCGCCATCGCAATTAGATTTATTTGATTATAAACCATTATTACAAAAAATGCATGGTGAAGAATTACCTGCAAGTATTCGTAAGGGCCAACGCTTAACAGGTATGACTGCCAATCAAGCAAAATTTCCATTAGCAGGTACTAAGTTTAATTTTTCGCAACATGGTAGCAATGGGGCTTGGTTTAGTGAAACCCTACCACATCTTGCTAAAATGGCCGATGATATGTGTATTGTTAAAACCATCTATACAGAAGCAATTAACCACGATCCAGCTCTTACTTTTTTTCAAACAGGTTCGCAAGTAGGTAACAGACCAAGTATGGGATCCTGGATTAGTTATGGTTTGGGAAGTGAAAACAAAAACTTACCTGCGTTTTGTGTATTATTAAGTAAAGGCAAGGGAAATGGACAAGGCGTCTATTCAAAATTATGGAATAACGGGTTTTTAGATTCAATCCATCAAGGGGTTCAGTTTAGTAGTGGTGAAGAACCCGTTAAATATTTAACCGATCCTGAATTTATCAAACGTGGAGATAAGCGCGAAATTTTAGATGAAATAGCTGCGTTAAACCAAGAATCCTATAAAGAAATTGGTGATCCAGAAATTGTAACTAAAATTCAGCAGTACGAATTGTCCTACCGCATGCAAATGGCGGTGCCAGAAATTACTTCCTTACAAAATGAACCCGAGTCCATTGTAAAAATGTATGGACCTGAATGTTTGGTTCCAGGCACTTATGCAGCAAACTGTTTATTAGCAAGAAAACTTTCAGAGAATGGAGTGCGCTTTGTACAACTATATCATCAAGGTTGGGATACCCATGGTAACCTTCCTAAAGAAATTGAAGGACAATGTAAAGATATAGACCAATCATCCGCTGCATTAATTCAGGATTTAAAACAAAGAGGTTTGTTAGATGAAACATTAGTAATATGGGGTGGTGAGTTTGGAAGAACCAACTATTGCCAAGGTGCATTAAGCAAAGACAACTACGGTCGGGATCATCATCCAAAATGCTTTACTATTTGGATGGCTGGTGGTGGTGTAAAACCAGGTGTACATGGTGAAACAGACGAATTTGGATATAATATAAATTCATTACCAGTGCATGTACATGATTTTCACGCAACCATCATGCACTTAATGGGCGTTAAACATGAAGAATTTACCTACAAACATTTGGGAAGAAGATATCGTTTAACCGATGTTGCTGGAAAGGTAATCAATGATTTAATTAGTTAGTAATGAATTTGAAAAAATGGACTGGTTTTGTAAATAATGCGCTGTGGGTGGTTAATCCCTTTTTATTATTAATTGCATTTTTTAATGATAAATTAAAATTGGGCATGTATTTGGAATGGTTGGGGAAAATGCACCCCTTGTTTTTACATTTTCCAATTGTACTAGGAATCCTCATTGGCATCTATTATTTAGTTGATAAAAAAGGGAGCGTAGATAGTAATAAACTACATCTAATTTTAGTAGGGAATGCATTTTTAGCCAGTATCGTTGCCATCTTAGGTATTTTTTTATCCCAACAAGATAGTTATGATGATTCATTAATTTTTGCGCATCAATGGGGTGGCATTGCAATCGCAATGATTGGCTGGGGATTAATTTACTTACAACAATACAATCAGCGCTTTAAAAATAATTATATTTCTCGCGTTGAATTTTCAATAGTTTACTTATTAGTGATTATTATTTTCACACATAAAGGAGCGCAACTTACCCATGGCGTAAGTGTTATTGGTTTTCCTCAAAAGGAAGCTGCCGAAAAGACGCAAGTGATTAAAGTGGTTACTGATTCCAATGCAACCTTATATGCAAGAGCGGTGGCACCCATTTTACAACAAAAATGCGTGAGTTGTCATGGTACAACTAAAGTAAAAGGAGAATTATTATTAAATACACCTGAAAATATTTTAAAAGGCGGAAAAGATGGAAATATTCTTACTGCTAACAAGGATAAGGAAGCCATGTTGTTTGAAAGAATTCATTTAGACATCACGCATAAAAAACATATGCCACCCGATGGTAAATTGCAATTAACTACCGAGGAAGTAGCTATTTTAAGTAGATGGATAAAAGCAGGAGGTGACTTTAAGACAAAAATGAATGAATTAGCCAAAACAGATACTTTGTTTTTATTGGCTAATAAATATACGCCAGCCAATAACACAAAAGCTGAGGTAAAAACAGGTTTGCCGGATTTAGCGGAGTATAATTCAAATTATTGTACTGTTAATTACTTATATCATGGGAGTGATGCGATTGATGTTAATTTTTTTCAAGGTAATTTTTACAGTAGGGCCGTGTTAAAAAAATTAGAAAAATTACAGGATCAAGTGGCACGTTTAAATATGCAAGGTATGCCATTAACCAATGAAGATGTGAGCATTATAATTCAATTTAAAAATGTTGAAAATATTAATTTAAATTTTACAAAGCTTGATTTAAAAGCAATAGAACCGCTAAAACAATTAAAAAAATTAAAGTTGCTATCTATATGTGGTTTAAATTTTACCGAAAGTGAATTATCTAATTTTTTAAAAGGGAGCACCATTGCAAATATTAATATTTGGTCAAGCGTCATTGGAAAAACACAGTTGGAAAAATTAGCATCGAATTATCCAAAAACTAAATTTACCATTGGAGATAATTTAGAATCCGAAGTATTAAAAATTAATCCTCCTACTATTGACCAAGATTCCTCAATTATTACAAAATTTTTAGACGTTAAAATAAAACATTTGCTTAATGGAATTACTATTCGTTATACGACGAATGGCGTTGATCCAGACAGTATTACCAGCCCAATATATAAAAATACTTTACGCCTTAATCGAAATACCAATTTAAAAATTAAAGTATTTAAGCCCGGCTGGATTAGTAGTGATATTGTCCAACGTAATTTTTATAAATCAGAAATTCGCCCTGATTCTATTTACTTGATTTCATCTCCAGATCAAAAATATTTGGGTGATGGCGCTAAAACATTGGTAGACCTTGAACTTGGTGGCTCCAATTTTACCAATAAGAAATGGTTGGGCTTTAAGGATGCTACGATGAAGTTTATGGTTAATTTTAATCAACCTCGAATTTTACATAAAGCTTTTTTAAATAGTTTAATTGATGTTGGTTCCGAGATTCTCCCGATTGTTTCCATTTCAGTGGAAGGAAGTAATGATGGTATTAAATTTACAAAAATAGCAGAAACTAAGTTCCCCTATGAGTTAACAAAAAAAGATGGGATGAAAGATATTAAAACATTTACGGTTGACTTTCCAAACAACACTTCCTACAGGCAGTATAAATTTACAGTTTTAAATGTGCAAAAATTACCCTTATGGCATCAAAGCAAAGGGAAAAAAGCTTGGATATTCGTGGATGAACTATTCTTAAACTAAGTTCTTTTTATTTTCACCTGTACATTATTGTACTACTAGAACTACAAGCAGTTTACTCTATAACATACCAGCTATAAGAATCGGCTGGTATCGTAAAAGTGAAATCAATGGTATAATCTCTGTTTAAAGTATATTTTTTAACAACCCCTTTTGCATCTTTTATGATTGCTTCTTGGGTTAGTCCAGTATAATATAAAGGCAAAGCAATAGTGCGGGTGATAGCTTCTTGTGTTGGATTAAATAACATAAATAATCCTTTTTCTGGTAATAATGAATTTACATGCATCCAACCATCCCAATCTCGACCATCGGCCCTTCTCAATTGAATCATATCTGCATTTAAAATATTGCGATATTTTTTATACCAATTAATAGTTTTAGCAACAAGCACCCTTGTAGTTTCTGTATCATACAATCTTGGTCCTCTATAACAAGCTTGTACGCCTGCACCATAATATTGCATCATTAATTGTTCATAGTCATTTAAGTGCTCGCTAAGTGGCTCTAGGACAGCTTCTGCGCCGCCGCCCTGGTATTTAGTTAATGGTACAAAACCCCATGCCATCGACGGAATTTTTTCCAATGTGCCATCGTGAATGTTTTGTCGGTTAATAATTTTTTGTTGTGGGCGAGGTAAAGAAAAATTTACTTCTCTATAGCCCAATGCAATTTTATGTGTACCATCTAAAAAATACCAATCTGGCGCATTGATATACACCCCCTGTTCATTTAACCAGTGGTATAAATCTTTTTGTATTTCCATTTGTTTCCATTGAGAATCATCATACCCTAAGTGTCCTGGATGTTTTGTAGAAGCACATACATCACCAGGATAAGGTCCATCATTTTCCCAAATATCAAAACCGGTGTAAGAGAAAAAATTTTTTATTTTAGTTCGATACGCTAAACCCCACTTACTTCCAAAGCAAGGCGCATTACCAAAAAAGGCGCCACCTGGTTTGCCTGTTTTAATATCTACAACATCATCTTCATCGCTAATACGTCTACTACTAAACAAAGAATAACCACCTAATAAAATTTTATGATCATGTGCATAGGTGGCCAATTTTTTCCATTTATTTAAATTGGCTAAGGAAGTATCTTCCATTTCTAAATGGCTACCAAAACTTAAGATCACCGCTTCATATCCTGTAGCCACACATTGATCAATTGCATTGATCACCTCTTGATCGTTTTTACTTACCAAATGCATAAAGATGGGATTCTGCGTCGTCCAAGGTGCAATGGTACGATACATTTGCTTTAACATCAATCCTCTTCTTTGGCGGTCATAACTATCCATTAATAATTCATTGGTGCGCACTGATTTAAATATTTCATTGGGCGCTAATTCAATGCCAGGTGCCTTTTCAGGATAAATTTCTAATAAGCAAGGTGTTTCAAAATTATAATTCACTTGTGAAGTATAACTCAAATCTGTCTTCCAATGAGTGGTTTGATCGCTTATATCATACCGCATTGCATTATTAAAAGCATAGTTCGTTTCAAAATAAATTCCATGTTGCTTTTTCATTTCTTCAGGCTTCCCCACTACAGCACTTTCTTCTTCTACTAAGCCCAACACCTCATTCACTACTCTGTTAATTTTAATGGCGGTAGTAGCTTTATTTTCAATAGAAACCCATTTAGTCATTAAGGGTAGTCCATCATATAATTCATAATGTACTTTAATAAGTATATTTTTTAAAGCTGGTAATGAAGAACTAAATTCTAGCGCAATGGCTTTTCCGGTGGGTTGGTTAGGGTTGCTAAGCCAAGTATTGGCTTTCCAGTTAATGAAAGGTGTAATATCGCTTATTGTATATTTAGTATACATAAAATCGGAATCATTTTTTTGTAACTTATTTTCAGTTTCAATTTTTAAGTAGGCTTTTTCTTTTTGTCCACTTAGTCCTCCCACATTATAGAGGTGATTATTTAAGACTACTTTAGCCTCTGGCTCAATACTTCTTAAAAGTTCTTGCCCATTGGTTAAATTAGTATAACTAATACAACTTAGATTAGGGCTTAATATAAAAGTTCGTCGAACTAAACTGTTATCAAAGGTTAATGTATTGTTTTTGATTGCAATAGAAGCCTTATGTTGAGTTGGTTTTATAAGCCAATCTGCCTTTTGGGCAACTGCAAACTGAGGCATCACTATTAGTTGAAAACTAAATGCCAACGCTATACTTGTAGACCATTTCTTCATCTTACTATTTTAATTTTTATGATTCGTATCACGCATTTATGAATAGAAATTTACGAAATAATTCATAGCTTTGGTGATGAAATTTAATAATAATTTTATGGCAAAAGCAGCTACTACTTTTCTATTGATCTTAGTGCTTATTGCTTGTAATAAGAAGGAAGAAGGGATACAGCCAAGTTTTGAAAAAATAACCTATTCAGTATATGCTTCGGGTATTATTAAAAGCAATAACCAGTATCAAGTATATGCTAAAGCCACCGGGATTGTTGCTGACATATTTGTAAAAGACGGAGATTTAATAAAAAAGGGACAGGCCATTCTTAAGTTATCAGATGCTGCACAAAAATTAAATTATGAAAATGCTAAACTATTAGCCGACTTTTCTTCCTCTAATGCTAATACAGAAAAATTATTACAGGCCCAAACAGAATTAGAAGTGGCTAAATTAAAAATGGAAAATGAAAGTTCCTTATTGGAAAAACAAAAAAAATTATGGGCACAAGAGATTGGGTCTAAAAATGAATTAGACCAAAGAGAACTTTCTTATAAAAATGCAGTAAGTATTTTTAATGCGGCTAAACTCCGTAGCAACGATTTACAAAAGCAAATAAACTTTCAATCGGAGCAAACACAAAGAACAGCAAGTATCTCTTCAAGTTCTATGAACGATTTTATAGTAAAGAGTGAAATTAATGGAAGACTCTACAGTCTTTCCAAAGAAAAAGGAGAAATGGTTAATACGCAAACACCCATTGCCATTATAGGTGATGCTACGCAATTTTATGTTGAACTACAGGTGGATGAATATGATATTTCGAAATTAAAAATTGGACAAAAAGTATTTTTAACATTAGATAGTTACAAGGGGGAAGTATTTGAAGCTGCTGTTAGTAAGTTATATCCGATTATGAATGAAAAATCTAAATCATTTAAAATAGAAGCTATTTTCACCAAGCAACCTAGTCGCTTATATCCTAACTTAAGCACGGTGGCCAATATAGTAATTGAAATAAAAGAAAAGGCTTTAACCATTCCTAGAAATTATTTGATCAATAATGAGTATGTTTTATTAGCCAATCAAGAAAAAAAGAAAGTAGTTACTGGACTAAAAGATTACGAAAAAGTAGAAATTATTTCTGGCATAACAGCAAAAGATTTGCTTTTTAAACCTGAATAATGAAAAGAAAGCTGCTTATAGATATTGCTAAATCTTTACTTTTTGCAAGGTGGAAACAAACCCTGGTAGCGGCTATTGGCGTTACTTTTAGTATTACCATGTTTATTACTTTATTGAGTTTTATGAGCGGGTTAAACGATCTATTAGATGGACTTATTTTAAATAGAACACCTCATATCAAATTGTTCAATGATATTAAGCCTAACAAAAATCAACCGGTTAAATTAACAACTGAATATGGTTTGGCTCATCATTTTATAGAATCCATCAAATCCGATGCCAACAGACAATCTATTTATAATAGCGAAGCTATTTTGGAATCATTGAAAAAAGATAAACGTGTTTTAGGATTCTCCCCTAAATTAACTGCTCAAATATTTTTTAATGATGGAAGTATTGATATTACTGGTGCCATGAATGGGATTGATCCCATTGAAGAAAGTAGATTATTTCACTTTAATGATTATGTTACTTCTGGTAATTCTGCAGACTTAACAAAAATTAGTAATAGTATTATACTTGGCAAGGGGCTTGCCGGAAAATTACTAGTAAATATTGGAGACGTAGTACAAGTCACTACTTCTAAGGGCGAGCGATTTCAATTGAAAGTAGTTGGATTATTTCAATCGGGTATTAGAGATTTTGACGATGTACAAAGCTATTCATCAGTAAATACTGTTCAAAAAATATTATCTCAGCCTAGTAATTATATTTCGGCCATTCAAGTAAAATTGAATGATATGACACTTGCTCCTAAGATAGCCAAGGAATATGAGCAGCTATATCAAATAGACGCTGAAGATGTACAAACTGCCAATTCACAATTTGAAACAGGTAGCTCCATTCGAACTTTAATTTCTTACTCCGTAGGAATTACCTTACTCATTGTTGCAGGTTTTGGTATTTACAATATATTGAACATGATGATTTTTGAAAAAATGGATTCTATTGCTATTTTAAAAGCAACTGGATTTTCAGGTATAGATGTCAAAAACATTTTTATTTATATCGCTATCAGCATAGGCCTATTTGGCGGATTGGTTGGGCTTCTACTTGGCTTTAGCCTTTCTGCAACCATTGATCAAATTCCTTTTAATACAGCCTCTTTACCAACGATTAAAACTTATCCAATTAATTACAATCCAAAGTTTTATGTTATTGGAATTGTGTTTTCATTTATCACTACCTATTTTGCTGGTTGGTTTCCAGCACGAAAAGCAAGTAAAATTGATCCTGTGGTCATCATAAGAGGAAAATAATATGAGTACTACTATTTTAGAAGCTAAGCAGGTAAATAAATATTTTCACGATCCTATTCGCGTACAAGTATTGAATGATATTAATTTTTCCATTAATAAAGGAGAGTTTGTTTCCTTAACAGGTAAATCGGGATGTGGGAAGTCCACCTTATTATATTTATTATCTACCATGGATACCGATTATGAGGGACAGATATATATAGATCAAGAAGAGATGCCTAAAAAAAATGAAAACTTTTTAGCAAAAATTAGAAATGAAAAAATTGGTTTTGTTTTTCAATTCCATTATTTGTTAAATGAATTCAATGTACTTAATAATGTAATGTTACCAGGTTTGAAATTAAATAAATATTCCAAAGAAGAAGTAGAGCATCGCGCCATGGATAAATTAAAAATTTTAGGGATTGAGCATTTAGCACTCAAAAAAGCCAATCATGTTTCTGGTGGAGAAAAGCAAAGAGTAGCCATTGCCAGAGCGCTTATTAATGAGCCGCACATTATCATGGGAGATGAGCCTACTGGTAATTTAGATAAAAAGAATAGTGATATGGTGTTTGATATTTTTAACCGCTTGTCTACAGAATTCCATCAAACCTTATTAATTGTCACCCACGACCCCAGCTTTGCCGAGAGAACCCATCGAATCATTCATATGGAGGATGGCCGAATTGTTCTTTAATTTTTCTTCCTATTTAAATTAAATTATTTAAATTTAGTTTCAAATAACAATTATCCATGAAAAAAGTATTATTTATTATCGCATTGTCATTGTTTACTCTAAACCAATCGCAAGCACAAACTTCAAAAACGATGAAACAAGAACTAAAACACGTAGTTTTTTTTAAGTTCAAACCTACATCAAGTAAAGCCTCTATTGATGCTGTAGTAAAAGCCTTTAATAATTTATATGGTACTATCCCTCAGGTGAAAAATTTTGAATGGGGATTGAACATAAGTACAGAACAATTAGATCAAGGATTTACGCATTGTTTTTCTCTTACTTTTAGTTCTGCTAAAGATTTAGCTGCCTATCAAATACATCCAGCACATTCTGCATTCAAGACTTTATTACCCCCTATTATGGAAAAAGCTTTTGTAGTAGATTATTTTGCAACTGCTAAATAAATTTTTAATTTCTATTTATAAAAAAGGGTCCCGAGCAATCGGGACCCTTTTTTGAATCATCAATTCTTTAAAATAAGTTTACCATCCTATGCCATAGTCTTCGCCATGATGAGCGCTGCCACCCCAAAGGCTTCCATGTTTCCAATCAAATAAAATGGCATTAATGGGGCCATTGGTTCTTTCATCAAAACTTAAAGTATAACCCATGCCACGTAAATCTTTGCGAATCCAATTAGGAACATTATCGTTTAATAATAAATTACCTGGTTTTGGTTTTCTGTCTTCTACTTTTGAACCACCTAATGATAACCATAGTTGATTGCTATTAATATTAGCGGCTTCTGTTGCTTCTTGAACAGTCATTCCAAATTCAACTACATTCAAAAAAAACTGTAATAAATTTTGATCTTGTGTATCTCCACCTTGGACACCAAATGCCATATAAGGTTTCCCCTCTTTCATCGCGATACTAGGCGTTAAAGTAACTCTAGGTCTTTTTCCAGGAGCCACTACATTAAAAGGATTTATATTAGAATCTAAAACAAAACTTTGCATTCTTTGACTCATTCCCACTCCTGTATTGCCTGCGATAACGGCAGGTAACCAACCGCCACTCGGTGTTATAGAAACTACCCAACCTTCTTTGTCTGCAGATTCTACCGATGTAGTACCTCTCCATAAACGATCCATATACGCTGCGTCAGGGACATTGCTATTTTCATTGGCTACGATGGCATCATGTGCAGGCAGAAAACTATTTTTTGTTTTACTTGTATCTGAACTAGATTTAAACCCTCTTGATTTTAATAAATTTAAAAATGGATTTTGTTTACCCTCAAAAGGATAAGGATCCCCCGGACCTGCATTGGGATTATTAGCAACAAAATTAATTTCTCCAGCTCTTTGTTTTGCATATTCTTTACTCAACAATCCTTTCATTGGTTGATTGATAGCAAAATGAGGATCTCCATAATAAAAATCACGATCGGCAAAACTTAAATTCATTGCTTGGTAAATGGTATGAATATATCTTGTAGAATTATATCCCATACTTTTCAAATCAAAATTTTCTAAAATGTTTAATGCTTGCAATAAAGCAGGGCCTTGTGTCCATTGTTGTAATTTATACACTTCAATGCCTTTATAGTTAACATGGGTGGGGTCTTCCTCTAGAGGTTGCCAATTGGCAAGATCTTCTTTGGTAATTAATCCGCCTTGCTCTTGTACCCCTCTTACAAATTCATCTGCAATATCTCCTTTATAAAAACGATCATAGGCTGCCGCGATGGCTTCTTTTCTTGTTTTCCCTTTTTTCAAAGCAGCTTGTTCAGCTTCCACCATTTTTTGTAAAGTGTTTAATAAATCTTGTTGTACAAAAATTTCTCCGGCTTCGGGGGCTTCTCTTTTTTGTCCCAAATGAGTCAACAATACTTTTTTACTATAAGGCCATTCTTTAATTCTTGCTTTTCCTCTTTCAATACTATTCGCAGTTTGTGCATCAATAGGGTAGCCAGCGGCTAATTCCATAGCAGGCGCCAATACTTCTTTCAAGCTCATGGTTCCATAATTTGACAACATATAACAAATGCCTCCAGGCGTTCCTGGGGTTGTGGCTGCTAAAGGACCGTATTCGGGCGGAAAACTATATCCTTTGGATTTAAAAAAAGCAGGGGTAGCTCCTGTGGGTGCAAAGCCCATTGCATTGATGGCAATCACTTTTTTGGTATTGGGGTTATAAATTAATGCTTGTGTTTCTCCACCCCAACTCAATACATCCCACATAGTACAGGTGGCAGCTAGCATCGCACAAGCAGCATCTACTGCATTTCCACCTCTATCAAAAATTTTTGCACCGGCAGTCGCTGCCAATGGCTTTCCTGTTATAGCCATCCAATTTTTCCCATGTAATGGAGGCTTTTGTGTTGGTTGCGCCAATAAAGCAGTTGAAATCACCAACATTAATAAGACAAGTATTTTTTTCATGTAGTTGTTTTTAAAGCATTTAAAAATACTTATTAATTCTCAACTTAAAAAAAAAGCCCTGCTTCGATAAATCGAAACAGGGCTTCTATATAATGTATAGTTCCTACTATTTACTTTTCATTGAAATTGGAATAGAAGGAGTTGGAATCCATTTAATAAAATTGGAAACAATGCTATACAAGAAATGATATATAGCCAAGTTAACATACAAACCCACTAAAACAAGCGCTGCATTTACAAAAGCACCGCCTACTAATAATAAGTCATTGATGTTCCATAACATATCACTAGTAAAGCTTTGAGTACCTGACATTTTGTAGGATGCAAAGCCATTTAATACACTTGTTAGATAATCTAATTTTAAAGCACTAAATAGATTGGTTAATCCCTCCATAGGCAATCCAGCAACACCACTAATTCCACTTAAAGGAACTTCAGTAATAGCGTTGTATAAATTGCTATCAAATACAAAAGATAAAGTAAAGCAACATGCACCAATAAAGGCGCCTACTGCTGCCACTTCGCCCAATATTCTAATATTGGTAGTTACTAAGTCTTTAAAAATAAAACCTACCATACCATTGTGAGAAGCCCCTAGGCTTTCCCCTCTGGCTCTAATAATGTGCGCAATAGGAAATGCAGCATAAACAAGCAAAATAGTAGTAAGTACACTGCCTAATTTTGCAAGCCCTGTAGTCGTAGCGTCTGTAAAATAAGCCATGGCACCATGAATAATGGCTACTTCCATAATAATAAACACAACAATTGATGAGATCTGATAGATGCTTTTGGTATAGGATCTTACCCCATTTTGAGAATCGAAATTATCAACTGCTGCATTTAATGGTGCATTCAAAACTTTTTGATTGACCATTTGCGGAAAATCAAGGATTTGGTGATAGATTTTTTTCATATTGGTTTGGTTTGGTTATAAACATGCATTATGGTATATAAAAATTACAAAATAATATCATATATTATATTTTCTTTCAGCCGCAGGATAGAACGGCAAGTCCACATTAATTTTTAATGTATTGACAGTCAGATTATAAGATCTAAAATATTTTTTTCCACTAAACCAAACTTTGTGTTTTTCTTAACATTTAATTTTTGTAAAATATATAAGTCAATGACATTTAAATATTTGAATAAGAGTTGATTATTACTAGAAAATGGTATAACTTAATCATTGATTAATATGATGTACCAATGCGATTGATTAAAATTCCAATGACTTATTGGATTGTGGTTTCTTCTATTATTTTAGTGACAGTCATTTCTAGTTATTTTGTTAGCAATAAAAAGGTTGATTTTAATGCAGAAATCAAACCGCTTTTAAATAAAAAATGTATTACCTGTCATGGGGGAGTAAAAAGACAAAGTGGCTTTAGCTTATTGTTTAGATCTGATGCTCTTTCAAAAAACAAATCTGGAAAAGTAGCCATCATTCCTTTTGATGCGGGCAATAGTGAAATGATTAAACGTCTTTATTTAAAGGATCCTGAAGAACGTATGCCTTATAAACATCCTCCTTTAAATAATGAAGAGATTGCTTTGTTAACTAAATGGATCAATCAAGGCGCTGAATGGGGGGATCATTGGGCTTATGTACCTGTCAAGGAAACGCCTATCCCTAATGTAAAAAAAGGTCTTTTTGGAATTTTGGGTAAACCTGAATGGATAAAAACGAATGTAGACGCTTTTGTTTATGAAAAGCTACAAGAGGAAAAATTAACCCCCTCTGCAATAGCAGATAAATCGACACTATTAAGAAGAGTAAGTTTAGATTTAATTGGAATGCCAGCACCAGATGCGATTGCAAAAAAATATTTAGTAAGTACGAATGAAAATTCGTTTGAACAATTAGTAGATGCTTTATTGGAATTACCACAGTATGGTGAAAAGTGGACCAGTATGTGGATGGATATGGCCAGATATTCTGATTCCAAAGGATTTGAAAGAGATGAGGATAGAAATATATGGAGATACCGTGATTGGTTAATAGATGCATTTAATACAGATAAACCCTATAGTTTATTTTTAACCGAACAATTGGCTGGAGACTTATTACCCAATCCTACCGATGCACAATACATTGCTACTGCTTTTCACAGAAATACCTTAACCAATGATGAAGGTGGAACTGATAATGAAGAGTTTAGAACAGCAGCCGTAATGGACAGAGTCAATACCACTTGGGTTAGTATAATGGGCACTAGTTTTGCTTGTGTTCAATGTCATAGTCATCCTTACGATCCATTTAGACATGATGAATATTATAAATTTTTAGCCTTGTTTAATAATACACGCGATGAAGATACTTGGGCTGAATATCCACTTTTAAAAGAATTTCATAGTACCGATAGCGTTAAGTTGATTGCTTTACAAAATTGGTTAAATAAAAATGCGCCCAATAGAGAAAAGGAAATCATTCAATTTATTAAAACGGGGCAACCGGCCATTAACTCCTTGGTCACAGATGAAATAAAAAACGGCGCTTTAGCAGATACCAAGTGGTTGCAATTTAGAAACAATGGATCGGCTAGAATTAAAAGTGTTGATTTAACTGGCTTAACTCAATTGTACTATAGATTTATTAGTTGGAAGTCGGGTGGTCAATTTCAAATTCATTTAGATTCTGCCAATGGGGAGCTAGTAAAAAATATCTCTATTGAAAATTCTAAAGGCAGTTGGAAAATAGCCAATATTGCTATCCCTCAAACCCTTGGAAGACACTCCTTTTATTTAACCTACCGTAACGCCCAATTAAAATCACCGGATGAAAGTGGAGTTCAATTTGATTGGTTTCATTTTACCAATCCATTCCCAGGAAAAGGAATGCCTGGCTATGAAATCGCCTTCCAAAATTTTGATTCCTTATTGTATTCAAACAAAATAACTACCACTCCAATTATGTTGGAGAACCCATCTTATTTGCATAGAACAACAAATGTTTTTGATAGGGGTAATTGGTTAGTGAAAGGAAAAGAAGTCGTAGCTGATGTTCCTGCTTCCTTAGGAGGACTACCTGCAGGCGCCCCAAGAAATAGACTAGGATTAGCCATCTGGTTAACTGACAAAAAAAATCCACTTACTTCCAGAACCATTGTCAATAAAATTTGGGAGCAATTATTTGGACAAGGTATTGCTGAAACATTGGAAGATTTGGGCACACAAGGCATTGCACCAACACATGAATCTTTATTAAATTATTTATCTCATCAGTTGATGAATAAGCATCAATGGAGTTTGAAAAAAATAATTAAAGAAATGGTGATGAGTGCTACTTATCAACAAGATTCAAAATTTAATGAAGACGCTGTAGCAAGAGATCCGTTTAATAAATATTATGCAAGAGGCCCTCGTATTAGATTGTCTTCAGAACAAATTAGAGATCAAGCATTATTTGTAAGTGGATTATTAAGTGCAAGAATGTATGGACCCAGTGTCATGCCCTATCAACCCGAAGGCGTTTGGAGGTCACCATACAATGGAGCTACTTGGAACTTAAGTAAAGAGGGGAACCAATATAGAAGGGCTTTGTATACCTATTTAAAAAGATCTGCACCTTACCCCTCTATGATTAGTTTTGATGGAACCAGTAGGGAAGTCTGTACCGTACGAAGAATTAGAACCAATACCCCTTTACAAGCATTGAATTTATTAAACGATTCTGTATACATTGAAGCAGCGCAACATTTTGCGCAAAGAATTAAATTAATTGTACCACAAAACGCTAGCAAACAAATAAGTAAGGGTTATGAATTAGCCTTTAACAAATCGATCTCTCCAGAAAAGCAAAAGGTTTTTGAAAAATTATACAATAACGCTTTTGCAAAATATAGCCAAGACAGTTTAAAAATTCAACAAATCACAGGCGATAAGAATGCAGGTCCTTCTAGTGCTGCATTAGTTTTGGTCGCCACCGCATTATTGAATACGGATGAATTTTTGACAAAAAATTAATAGAATGAGTAAAGAAAATAAAAAAATAATTAAAGAAGCCACCATTGCGACCACAGAACAAATAACAAGAAGCTATTTTTTTAAAGAATGTTTTTCTGGAATGGGTGCAATGGCATTGGGCTCAATGCTACAAGGTTGTGATTGGTTAGGCAACAAGGATAGCTTCAATAACTTTACGGATACCAATCCTTTAATGGCGCGTGCACCCCATTTTATTGGAAAAGCAAAATCAGTTATTTATTTACATATGGCGGGTGCCCCTTCTCAACTAGAATTATTTGATTTTAAACCAGACTTATTAAAATTAGATGGTCAAGATTGTCCTCAAAGTTTATTGGAAGGAAAAAAATTCGCTTTTATACGTGGGGTACCAAAAATGTTAGGCCCTCAAGCGGTATTCAAACAAAGAGGGCAAAGTGGTGCATGGATATCAGACAATCTTCCTCATTTAGCAACTGTTGCAGATGAAATAAGTTTTTTAAAGGCGGTGCAGACTGATCAATTCAATCATGGTCCTGCTCAATTATTAATGCATACAGGATCGCCCCGTTTAGGTCGACCTAGCATTGGTTCTTGGGTCACTTATGGTTTAGGAAGTGAAAATAGTAACCTTCCTGGGTTTGTAGTACTTACTTCTGGAGGGAATAATCCAGATGCAGGCAAAAGTGTTTGGGGCAATGGATTTTTACCATCCGTATACCAAGGGGTACAATGTCGCAATGAAGGAGATCCAGTTTTATTTTTAAAAGATCCCGCAGGGATAGATCGAGATATGCGCAAAGCTTCAATTGATGCTATTAATGAAGCGAACCAATTAACTTATAATGAATTTAAGGATCCTGAAATTATTGCAAGAATGGCGCAATATGAAATGGCATTTAAAATGCAAATTTCTGTTCCAGATGTAATGAACATCAATGATGAGCCTGCCTACATTCATGAAATGTATGGCACAGAACCTGGAAAGGCAAGTTTTGCGAACAATGTTTTATTGGCACGTAAATTAGTAGAAAAGGGTGTACGCTTTGTACAATTATTTGATTGGGGATGGGATAGTCATGGTACAGACTTAAGTAATGCAGTTGATATTGGGTTAATTAATAAATGTAGAAGTGTAGATAAGCCAATTACTGCTTTGTTATTAGATTTAAAACAAAGGGGATTATTAGACGAAACCTTGGTGGTATGGGGTGGTGAATTTGGACGCACGCCTATGCAAGAAAATAGAGATGGCAAAACGCTTCCATTTAAAGGAAGAGATCATCATACAGAAGCTTTTACCACTTGGATGGCAGGGGGCGGAATTAAACAAGGCAGTAGCTTTGGAGAAACAGATGAAATTGGATACAGTGCCATTAGTGGAAAAGTAACCGCTTACGATATGCAAGCCACTATATTAAATCAATTGGGTTTTGATCATGAAAAATTAACCTATAATTCTCAAGGAAGGCCATTTAGATTAACAGATGTGCAAGGAAGAGTAATTAATGAAATAATTGCTTAAATAAATTTATACGAAGTGAAAATAGATCGACGAAAATTTTTAGCCAATACTACTGGCATAGCAGCGTTAAGTGTAGCTCCATTAGAATATTTAAAAGCAAAAAATACGACCCACATGCAGCCCAATAATTTTAAAGCAATCATCTTAGCAACCAATTGGGGATTTGAAGGAACTGTAGATGCTTTTTGTGCAAAAGCGAAAAAAGCTGGATACGATGGTATTGAAATGTGGTGGCCCATGGATCAAAAAAATCAGGAGATTTTATTTGATGCTTTAAATAAACATGAGCTATCCATTGGCTTTTTGTGTGGAGTAGGAGAGGAAGAACCAACAAAACATGTAGCCGCTTTTAAAAACATGTTAACTAGTTTGCTCCAACATACAAAGCAAACGCCCTTGTACGTTAATTGTCATTCAGGTAAGGATTATTTTTCTTTTGATGTGAATAATGAAATAATAGAGTTTACTTTAGAACAATCGAAAAAATCAGGAATTCCTATTTACCACGAAACGCATCGTTCTAGAATGTTGTATTCGGCGCCCAATGCAAAACAGTTTATGGAAAAAAATGAAGCGCTTAAAATCACTTTAGATATTTCACATTGGTGCAATGTGCATGAGTCCTTATTGCATGACCAAGAAAAAACAGTACAAATGGCTTTATCAAGGACCGGTCACATTCATGCACGTGTCGGTCATGCAGAAGGGCCACAAGTAAATGATCCCCGTGCACCAGAATGGGAAACAACGGTAAAGCGTCATCTTGAATGGTGGGATATTGTTGTACAAATGCAAATTAAAAATGGGGCTAATCAAATGACCTTCTTAACGGAATTTGGTCCACCTAATTATATGCCCACCATGCCTTATACACAACAACCCCTATCTAATCAATGGGAGATTAATGTATATATGATGCAGCTGTTAAGGAAAAGGTATCAACAAAGTTAATTTAGTAAAAAATATATATTGGATAGTCTTATCAACTTTATTGGGCATTTTCATCCCCTACTGGTTCATTTACCAATTGGTATTTTGCTTTTTGCCATTTTATTACATTGGCTTTCTAAAAAAGAAAAATATGTTTCATTTGAAAACATAGTTCCTTTTACTTATTTAATTGGGGCGCTATCAGCCATCCTTACTTGTATAAGCGGACTCGCCTTATCCACTAGCGGAGAATACGACGAGACAACTTTATTCTATCACCAATGGTTGGGTATTCTGGTAGCAGTGCTTTCTATTGCAGGCGTCTATTTTACAAAAAAGAAAAAAGAAAGATTTTTACAATGGGTTTCTATTGCACTTTTAATAGTCATCACATTGACTGGTCATTTTGGTGGCACCCTCACCCATGGAGAGGGTTATTTGACTAAAGGAAACCTTACAAATAAATTAGTTAAAACAAAGCCTACTATTACCAACGCACAAGAAGCGGTTTTATATACCGATATCATCCAACCCATTGTAGAAGAAAAATGTTATGGTTGTCATTCGCAAATAAAACAAAAAGGTAAATTACGATTGGACGGCAAAGAGTGGATTTTAAAAGGTGGAGAAGATGGCATTATTATTCATAATGGCAACGCTTTAAAAAGTGAGCTTTATAAAAGAATTATATTAGATCCTTTAGATGAAAAACATATGCCTCCCAAAGGAAAGCCTCAAATAAGTGAAAAGGAGCGGGTTTTAATTGAATGGTGGATTAATACTGGCGGTTATTTTGATAAAAAGGTGAAAGAACTAGCACAGCCTACAACGCTTATCCCCATTTTAGCTAGCCTTCAAAATAATTCCTCCAAGCCTACTATTATAGAAGAGGTGCCTACTAATGATATTAAAGCGGCTAATCAAAATAGTCTAAATGAGTTAACTAAATTGGGGGTTACTATTTTGAAAGTAGCCAATACTTCCAATTACTTAACGGCTAAATTTTTCACAGTAGTTAAAACCAATGACACTATTAATAACCTCCTTAAAACAGTGAGTGAAAATATTGTATGGTTAAAAATGCCTGGAATGAATTTTACTAGTTCGCTTGCAAATAGTATTTCTTTCTGTGACTCTTTAACCAAATTAAGTATTGAATATTCAACCATTACAGACAATCAATTGAATGAATTTAAAAAATTAATAAGGCTTCGCTATTTAAATTTAGTAGGGACAAAAATTACCTTAAATGGTTTATTGCAATTAAAAGGTTTACCTACAATAAATGAATTATATCTAGGACAAACAAGTATCACTAATAAAGATTCTTTGATGATTCAAAAAACATTTCCAAAAGCAAAAATAATTTTTGGAAATTACCGTACTGAATTTTTACCATCGGATACAGTTATCTTAAAGGCGCCATTAAAAAAATAACTAGTATGAAAAAAATAACTAAAGCATTGGGTTATATTGCTATTGGATTTTTTGTACTGCTGTTAGCAGGATTAACCGTATTTGGGCAAAGAGACCTTTCCATCGATAAGTTAAAAGAAAAGTACACCAATGCCTCCTCTTCCTTTATCCCTTTAATGGGTATGCAAGTACATTACAGGTCCGAAGGCAACGCAGCAGACAGTGTCCCTATTGTTTTAATTCATGGTACTTCTTCCTCGCTTCATACCTGGGATGCTTTAGTAAATTTATTATTAGCCCAAACCCATAGAAGAATCATTCGGCTCGACTTACCTGCTTTTGGACTCACGGGACCCAATCCAGAAAATAAATATGCATCCCCCTATTATATCCATTTTGTAGACTCTTTTCTAATTGCACAAAATATCAATAAGTGCATTTTAGGAGGCAATTCCTTAGGGGGTGGTATTGCCTGGCAATACGCAGTAGCAAATCCTCATAAAATAAGTCAGCTCATTTTAATTGATGCCACTGGATACCCAATAAAAAATGAAAAAGGAAGTTTAGGTTTTAAAATAGCCAGCATGCCTATCATCAATAATTTATTGTTGTTCATCACCCCAAAATCTTTGGTTAAAAAAAGTTTAGAAACTGTTTTTTATGACCCTACTTTAATTACAGACGCTACCATTACTAGGTACCATGAAATGTTATTACGCGAAGGAAATAGACGTGCTGCATTATCCTTATTTAAAAACAGAGTTGAACAAGATGCGAATACTATAAAAACCATTACAGCACCCACACTCATTTTATGGGGAGAAGAAGATCAATTGATATCTGTGGAAAATGCCTATTTATTTCAAAAAGATATAAAAACTAATTCATTAGTCATTTTACCAAAAGTAGGACATATTCCTATGGAAGAATCCCCCAATGCAGTAGCAAAAGCTATTGTGGAATTTATCAAATAATAAATCAGTTAATAAAATGGTTTTTAGTCCTGGTAGTGTAGAAAATTTGGTGGCCAATTATTATGGAATAGAAGTGAAAGCTTCTCCATTAAATGGTTATGACGAATTAAATTTTTTATTAACGGACAATGCGGGTAAAAAAAATATTTTAAAATTATCCAATAGCCAACATGATTTTTACTTTTTAGACGCACAAATAAAAATTCTACAACATTTATCCAAAAGCGACCTTGCTTTACAATTACAACAGTATACTTTAAATAAAAAAGGACAACCCTTAACGGAGTTGAGCATTGAAGACAAAACTTATTATATAAGAATCTTAAGTTTTTTAGAAGGTATCTTTTGGGTAGATACTCCTATTAAAACGAATAAGTTGCATTTTAACTTAGGAAAGTTTTTAGGGAAAATGGATAAAAATCTAGCCCATTTCAAACACGCAGGAATGCATCGGCACTATACCTGGGACATTAGTACCGCCAGAGATGCTAGTTATCAATTAAGTTGTATTAAGGACCATGAAAAAAGAAGAATGGTTGATTATTTTATCTTGCAATTTGAAACAGAAATTCTTCCAACGCTATCTTCCTTCAGACATAGTTATGTACACAATGATGCTAATGATTACAATGTATTGGTCAAGGAAAATGATATCGTCGGGTTAATAGATTTTGGTGATATGGTGTATACCGCACTCATTAACAATGTGGCAGTGGCTTGTACTTATGCCATGCTGAATAACCAAAAGCCTTTGGAGGCGGCCGCTGAGGTGGTTAAAGGATACCACCAAATAAATCCTTTAACAGAAAAAGAATTAAATATCTTATATTATTTAATTGCGGCAAGGTTATGTATTAGCCTTACTCAATCGGCCTTTAACAGTACTTTAGATAGTAATAATGAACATCATTTTATTACCGAAAAACCAGCTTGGAATTTATTATATTATTTAATTGAACTCAACCCCATCAAAGCAGAAAATGCATTTCTAATTGCATGTAATTATGTGTCCATTATCCATGCTAAGGGGGATTATAAAAATATAGAGCTGGATCGACATGCACATGTAGGCAGAAATCTAAGTATAAGTTATGAGCAACATTTAAAAATAGATAAAAGTGCTTTACAATATTTATATGATGACAAGGGGAATACATATTTAGACTGCGTGAACAATGTTAGTCATGTGGGTCATTGTCATCCAACGGTGGTGCGTAGCGCCCAAAAACAAATAGCCACATTAAATACCAATACACGTTATTTAAATTTGCAGTTAAATAATTATGCTGCAGCTTTAACAGCCAAATTACCTAAACATTTAAAGGTTTGTTATTTTACCAATAGTGGCAGTGAGGCCAATGATTTAGCGATTAGAATAAGTAGACATTGTACAAAACAAAAAGAAGTGATTGTATTAGACCATGCCTATCATGGAACTTCTACCGCTACCATTGAAATGAGTCCTTATAAATTTGATAGAAAAGGCGGCATAGGACAAATGCCCTGGATTCACAAAGCAATGAATCCGGATGTATACCGAGGCCTCTATCAATATGGAGATTCAACCGCAGGAGAAAAATATGCAGCTGATGTGAATAGAATTATTACTGAATTAAAAAATAATGGCAAAGCCCCTGCCGCTTTTATTTGTGAGACCTTATTGGGCGTTGGGGGTCAGATGCCTTTACCCCCCAATTATTTAAAAGAAGTATATGCTTTTGTAAAAGAAGCTGGAGGTTTGTGTATTGCAGATGAAGTGCAGGTTGGTTTTGGAAGAGTTGGCCTTCATTTTTGGGGGTTTGAACTTCAAGAAGTAATGCCCGATATAGTAGTCATGGGAAAGCCTATGGGGAATGGACACCCACTGGCTGCGGTCATTGTTACAGAGGAAATAGCCAATAGTTTTAATAATGGTATTGAATACTTTAATACCTATGGTGGGAATCCAGTTTCGATGGCCACTGGGTTAGCTGTAATAGAGGTTATAGAAAAAGAGGAATTACAAGCAAATGCTTTGGCAGTGGGAGATGATTTAATAAATGGTTTTAAAGAATTAATGAATAGGCACAAGCTCATTGGAGATGTAAGAGGTGCTGGACTTTTTATAGGCGTAGAGTTGGTAAAAGATCGAATAACCAAAGAGCCTGCTGCGCAAGAAATTAAATTAATCGTTGAACTGATGAAGGACCGTGGTTTTTTAATTGGAACAGATGGACCTTATAATAATGTTCTTAAAATAAAACCTCCAATTATTTTTTCAAAGTACAACGCAAAAGAACTTATTCGAAATTTAGATGAAGTCATGTATATGCTATAATCTTTAAAGCTACTAATACCCTTCCTTATCTTTCAAAGTGACCGCTTTTTTATTGCGTACATTATAAATTACAGATCGCGCTAAGTCGTCGTATTTAACTGTTTTAATCAAAATTCCATCGCGATCATAATAAATAGTTTCTAAATAATATTGCTCGTCAAAAGTGTATTCAATAAATTTTGTTTTAGCAGAATCGATGTAGGATGCATTTGTATTATTTTCGTGATTGGCACAGGCCACTAATATTAAACACAGCGGGAAGCTTATCGATATTTTTTTAATAAAATGATTCATGAATATTAAAATTAAAAGAACCCATTATAAAACAAGCTTAACTATTCTTCAAATATTTTTTATAAAAAAAGGAGTCTCAAATAATCGAGACTCCTTTTTTATATTTCACTTAATTAATTAAGCAACTTGCTTCTTTTTACCATAAAAATACAATCCAGCAAAAGCAACAATTAAAATAGCTGGGAAAAGTACTATGTTGGATAAAGTAGATTGTCCAGCAGCTAAATCGGCAGCATCTCCTGCTAAACCGCTTGCGACTGCCACCGCTTTATTGTCTTTGATCCAGCCTCCGATAATAGGTTGAAACATGGAAGAAGAAAACATTCCAATACCACCTAAGATAGAAAGGCCAAGTGCGCCTGTTTCTGGTAAATTTTCAGCAATGTATCCAAGCATATTAGGCCAGAAATAACAAATGCCTAAGCCATAACATAGTGCAGCAAAATAAAGCATTGGGCCATTCATAGTACTCATCATATACAGACCCACCAGGGCAAATACAGCCGAGCCAAGCAATACACCCATTGTATTCAATTGCTTAATCAATGGACCGGCAAAAAATCTACCCACCGCCATTAATCCTGTTACTAAAGCTAATATTAACATTGGGCTAGCACCTGCTTTGGCTAGAATAGGTCCTACCCATTGTTGTGGCCCAAATTCAGAAATAGCCGTTAAAGCCATACAAGCGGCCATGAATAAATATAAAGGATTCAACATCGCTTTAAAGTTGGCTAACACAGAATTTTCAACAATTCTTGGTTTAGGAAAAGTTTGTCCATAAAACAATACAGCATAAATAATTGTTGGAATTAAAATAATCCAAATTTGAGCTTGCCAATGAAAGCTAGCTTCTGTCATGAATTTTGAAACCAAGGCGCCTATTACAATTCCACCAGGGAACCACATATGAAAACGATTCATTTTTCTGTTAAAATCTAATCCTGAATAGGAATCTGCAATCATTGGATTACAAGCTGCTTCGGTACATCCATTACCCAGTCCAATCAATAGGGTTGAGATTAAAAGGGTGTTGTAATCAACTGCATAAATAGTTAATAGAATACCAATGGTATGGGCTATTAAGGCAATTTGCATGATAAATTTAGGCCCTAAGGAAGTATAAAAAATTCCACCTAAAATCATAGAAATAGGAAATCCAAGAAACCACATTGAATTAATGGTTCCTAATTGAACAGTGTCCAAATTTAATTCCGTTCCTAGCTGTGTCAAAATACCAGCACGGATACTGAATGAAAAAGCAGTCGTGATAAGTGCAAAGCAACTTGCATAAAACAGTCGATTTGCATTAATAGGTTGGCTCATAAATAAAAGGTTTAAGTGATTTGGTTTAAGTACTCTAAATCTAAATAATCTTGGCCTTTTTTCCAAAATAACTAACTACTATTTTCATAATAGCCTGTTGTACAATGTATTTATTCCATTATTTAATTAGGCTAAATAATGAAAATTATCAAAAATGTCTTCACTCAGAACAGTTGGGAGACCCACTATCAATAGGAAAAATATTAGCCCCTTTATCTTAGTTGAAAGGGTCGATGAATAAGCTTTCTGGGTAGCCTCTTAGGTTTTGTAATTGCCTTTTCAACCCAAAAATTGGGGAATAGACAATTTAAAAATGCTTAAATTACATATACTGACTCTTTATTTTTTATCTCTTTTTAAAAAACTACCACATGCGTAAACTTTTATTATTTTCACTAGTAAGCATTTTATTTGCTTGTACAAGTAATAAGTATGATACTATCATTAAAAATGGTTTGATCTATGATGGGAATGGAGAGAAGCCTTACAAAGCCGACCTTGCAATAAAAAATGATACCATTGCATTTATTGGAGATCTATCTAAAGAAACAGCCACGAATGTAATTGATGCCAAGGGAATGGCCATTACACCCGGTTTTATCAATATGTTAAGTTGGGCACCTACTTCTCTTATCATTGACGGAAACTCTCAAGGCGATATCAGACAAGGCGTCACCTTAGAAGTATTTGGTGAAGGTGGTAGTATGGGGCCCCTAAATGCTAAGATGAAAAAAGAAATGGAAGACAGCCAACAAGGTCCTAATAAAATACCCATTGCATGGAATACCTTAGGAGAGTATATGCATTTTATGGAAAAGCGTGGCATTAGTTGTAACATCGCTTCTTTTATTGGAGCCACCACCATAAGAGAAAATATTATTGGGGAAGACAATCGTGCCCCTTCAGCTGCTGAATTAGAAAGCATGAAAGCTTTGGTTAGAGAAGCTATGGAAGAAGGGGCTCTGGGTATAGGTTCTTCTTTGATTTATCCACCTGCATTTTTTGCAAAAACAGAAGAGCTGATAGAATTGTGTAAAGCAGCTGCTCCTTATGGTGGTGGATATATTTCTCACATGCGTAGCGAAGGAAATAATTTTATAGAAGCGGTCCATGAATTAATCACCATTGCTAAAGAAGCAAATATTCATGGTGAAATTTATCATTTAAAAGCAGGGGGGATTAACAACTGGCCTAAAATGGATAGTGTTATTAAATTAGTAGAGCAAGCTAGAGCCAATGGAATAAGCATTGCAGCCAATATGTATACTTATACGGCTGGTGCAACAGGTATGACTGCTGCCTTTCCTCCTTCCTTACAAGATGGCGGCTTTGGTAAATTATGGCTTCGTTTACAAGATCCAAAAATGAGAGCTGAGATGAAAGTAGCTATGAAGACCAATGCCAAAGATTGGGAAAATTTATATTATGGAGCGGGAAGTGCTAGTAAGGTTTTGTTGCTTGGCTTTAGAAGAGATTCTTTAATTAAGTATTCTGGTAAAACATTAGAAGAAGTAGCAAAAATTAGAAATACATCACCTGAAGATTGTGCAATTGATTTAATCATTCAAGACAGCAGTCGTGTAGATGTGGCGTATTTTTTAATGAGTGAAGAAAATGTAAAAAAACAAATCGTACTGCCATGGGTAAGCTTTGGATCTGATGCAGAGTCTGCTTCTACAGATTCTATTTTTATGAAACAAAGTACCCATCCACGTGCTTATGGAAATTTTGCTCGCGTGATTGGACATTATGTAAATGAAGAAAAATTAATGACTGTAGAAAAAGCCATTAATAAACTTGCTAAAGTAGCAGCAACTAGTTTACACCTTCAAAAAAGAGGGGAATTGAAAGTGGGTAATTATGCAGATGTGTTGGTATTTGACCCAAGCAAAATAAAGGATAATGCTACCTTTGAAAAGCCAAGACAATATGCAACTGGAATGACGCATGTTTGGGTAAATGGCGTACAAGTTTTAAAAGAGGGAGTACACACCAATGCCAAACCAGGGCGATTTGTAAAAGGGATAGGAGCCAAAATTTAAAATTAAAAAATGGTTGTTATTGTTTATTTAATACAACCCCATCTAATTTTAAATTATCAACTTTTCCTTCTACATTAATATGAAAATTGACTGCTCCTTTGCCTCGCCACTTCTTGTCCCAGTTCAATAAAAAGCTGTCATAATTCCAATGTGTTAAAGTAGCAGTTCCTGCTTTTATATTGCTTAATTGTAACAAATTATTTTGAATGGAAATAGTGACCGTTCCATATAAAGGATCGCTATAAGTGCCTACATATCCAGTCAAATCCATGCTAGGCTTTGTGTTAAGTATTCTTTTGGCTTCCTGTTGTTTGGTAAGCTCTTCACTTTTCTTTTTGATACCAGAATATAAATCTAAAAATTCTTTACTCCAATCGGTATCACCTCCCAAAGTGAAATGATCAAAAGCTTTTAACATTAACGCGTGTCTTGCTTCGGCATGATCTAGATTGGCAAAAATATAAACCCCTGTTTTTTCTGAAGGCATTTGACCATGAATGGCAATTTCACCAGACAAACTTCCTGTATGAAAATTTAACTTTTTTCCTTTATAATCTTGTTGAAACCAGCCAAGTGCATAAGTGGTAAAGTTGGGTTTAGTAATTTGTTGGGTAGGATAAAATTCTGATTCAGTAACAAATGTTTGAGGTTTTAATAATTCAACCCAAGTAGCTGGTCTAACCAATCGGCCTCCTTCATATTTACTACTATCCAACATACATTTTAACCATATTGAAATTTCATCAATCGTAGAGTAAACAGACCCTGCCGCACCGTCAGTGTCTACAGTATCACGCTCAATCACCTGTATTTTTCCCTCTACTTTAGAATGCGGCTTTGAAATATTATTATCTGTTACCCATGCCAATTGGGCTTTAGTACGATTCATCCCCAAAGGTTTAAAAATATTTTTAGTAACAAATTCAGCCCATGGGATGCCACTTACTTTTTCAATTACCTTTCCCGCAATATGGTAAAAAATATTTTGATAGATAAATCCTGCACGAAAAGAATAAGAAGGAGGTGCCAATTGCATTTTTTCAACTGTTTCATCCCCAGTTAAGGAATTGAAAGTCCATAAAAAGTCAGTATTGCCTACCCCAGAATTGTGTAAAAACAAGTCTCTAACGCGCAGCTGGGTGGTTACATAGGGATCGAATAATCTAAATCCTGGAAGATATTTAATTACAGGATCATCCCATTTCACTTTGCCCTGATCTACCAATATTCCCAATGCAGCAGCGGTCATTGCCTTTGTGGTTGAAGCACAAGCAAATAAAGTTTCACTGTTTACTTGATTACTCGTTCCTAGTTCAATAGTTCCATAAGTATTTTTTAATACAACCCTATTATTTTTCACTACCACAATAGCCAATCCTGGTATTTCCCAATCTTTAATGGCTTTTTGAACATAAGCATCAAAAGCTTCCACCGTGTCTATACTTGTTTTTCCCTTTTTGCTTTTTTGAGCATTCATTTGGGTACTTAACAATAGCAAAATGCTTACAATAAAAATGGTAATTTTTTTCATAGAAAAATGTATTAATTTTTTGAGATTATATCTTTTTTATCCTTGAATTAGTTTGGCTATTCCAAAAGCAGCTGAAGCCGCGAGTGCTCCAATCATCATGACTTTTAAGCCGCCCAGCCATGGATTAATTCCTGTGATTTTGCTTTTAAAAAATCCAAAAATAAATAAGCAAGCCAAAGTAATCATTGCAGATATTTTAAGTCCTTCGATGGCACCCTCTACAAAAAAGTAAGGGGTTAAAGGAATTAAACCTCCCACGATATAACTAAAGCCAATATTGAATGCGCTTCTTCTTGCTCTTTTTGGATCAGGTTCGGTTAACCCAAGTTCATGTTTCATCATAAAGTCTACCCAGCGCTTATCATCTTTTATAATTTCCTGAGTCGCTTCTTCTGCAGTGCTTGCGCTTAAGCCCCATTCTAAAAAAACCTTTCGAACTTCTTCTATCTCCACCTCTCTTTTATGAACTAATTCCCAGTATTCATTTTTTAACTCACTTGCATAGTGGTCTTGTTCCGTTTTTCCTGCCAAAAAACCACCCAGTCCCATGGCTATAGAACCAGCAGCAATTTCTGCAATGCCCGCTATCCAAATTAAGTTAACATTGCCTTCAACTGCTCCACTTAAGCCAGCAGCGAGCGCAAAGGGGACTGTAAGTCCATCACTCATTCCAATGACAATATCTGTTAGTAAATCACTGCTTTGCAAATGCTCTTCTAAATGTAAATGCGTTTCGTTCATAACAATGATCTTTAAATATGGGTATAATTCCAAATTTAAACAAAAAAGAATAAATTGAGATATGGAAAGCTAAGTATAAATGAGTTACTGAGATAAATCATTTATTGATTGCTAAAATCAAATTATAGGATTAAAATTATTTTTACATTAATATCAAAATATGAAACCAGTAGAAAAAAATAGCAGACGTCGGTTTTTAAAAAATACCGCTGCTGTGGTAGCCGGATTTACCATTGTCCCAAGACAGGTTTTAGGACGTGGATTTTTAGCACCCAGTGATCAACTTACCAAAGGTATCATCGGCTTAGGTGGGATGGGAAGAGGTCATGTTCCTTATGCAGGAACAAGGGTAGTAGCTATTTGTGATGTAGATAAAAATCATTTACAAAGTGCTGCTGAATTAGTAGGTGGTAAAATAAAAACATTTCATGATCATCGCGAGTTAATCGCACTTCCTGAAGTAGATATTGTACACATTGCAACGCCACCACATTGGCATGGTATCATGGCCATTGAAGCGGCTAAAGCAGGTAAAGATATTTGGTGTGAAAAACCAATGACCAGAACCATCGGAGAAGGAAAGCGAGTCGTAGAAGCTGTTCAGCAGTACAAGCGCATGTTTAGATTAAATACTTGGTTCCGATTTGAAGATAATTTTTACGGAATGAATACCACGGTAAAGCCAATCAAAAAATTAGTAGAATCTGGATTATTAGGATGGCCATTAACAGTCACCGTAAGTAAAACCACCGGTTTTGATTGGAAATTTTATTGGGTAGGAAAAACAAAATTAGAAGAGCAGCCTATTCCTGAAGAATTAGATTACGACAGATGGTTGGGGCCAGCTCCTTTTAAACCATACAATGCCCATCGAGTACATCAAACTTTTAGAGGCTATTGGGATTATGATGGAGGTGGATTAGGAGACATGGGACAACACTATATTGATCCCATACAATATTTTTTAGAAAAAGATGAAACGAGTCCTGTTATGGTGGAAGTAGATGCAGAGCAACAACACCCGGATGCTTGTGGTACATTTAGGAAATTAAGTTTCACTTATGAAGATGGTTGTAAAATTATTTTAGATGGAGAAGCCACCGATCCCAATGCGGCCTATATAGAAGGTCCTAAAGGAAAACTATTTAAAGGATTTATATCAGACATTCCCAATTTAAAAGAAAAGTTGGCTATGATGCCCGACCCTACTCCACAAGTGACTAATTTTTTAGATTCCGTAAAATTCAGAACTCCATTTGCATTGAATGAGTCCAATGGATTTAGATCTTGTACCATTATTAATATGGGAAAAATAGCTTTGCAATTAGGAAGAAGCTTAAAATTTAATCCGGTTACACAAGAATTCATCAATGACGAGGAAGCCAACAGCCTTATTCATCCAGCCATGCGTGCTCCTTGGAATATTTAAAAATGAAATTAAAATAGTAAAAATGAAACAACTTTTATCTTATATAGTCATGCTCTTAATAAGCTTAACACAGGTTCAAGCTCAAAAAGAAGCTATTACTAAAACCATTGAGGTTTTCCCCTATCAAAAAAGTACTGAAGTAAATACGGCCATTGCCACCATGAAGTCATGGCAAAAAAGTGAATGGAAGCAACTAGTGCAATTATTAAATGATGATTCTTTAAAATTAAAGTCTACCTACGCTTTAAATGCATTTGTAAATGAAGCTAGCTTAAACGATGAATTAAAAAAACAAACCGCTACTCTACTTGCAAGTGTATATTCAGAAGCAGTATCATTTTATGCAAAAGAAATAATCATTAATCAACTAGGTTTATTAGGAGATGACGTATCTATTAAATTATTATCAAAATTATTAAAAGAGGATGGTTTTGGTGGCAATGCCGCTAGGGCATTGGCTAATATCCGTTCAGATGTTGCTATTGCTGCTTTAACAAATGCATTAGAAAATGCAAAAGGAGACAATAAAAAACACATTCAAGCAGCATTAGACAATGCACATTTTGTTTTGCCTGCAATAAAAATTATTACTCCAGCGAAAGAAAAAATAACTACTACAGCGCAACATTTATTATTAGTGCAAGATAAAATGGAGAAAGCAAGCAACCCAATTCAAAAGAGAAAGCTATTGGCTGAAGCCGATCATCTAAATGGATTTAGCAGCTTTATGTTTGTAAGCAAATTCTTAAATGAAGATGAACTAAAACAAGATGCTGCAAGAATTATTTGCAAGCTTGCATTGGCAGATAAAAATATAAGAGGTACTGAGGTAAGAGCCGCATTAGAAAAAGCCATTGATTTACTACACGGAGAAGACAGTGCCGTACTCGTGAATAAAACCAAAGCGCATTTAAAATTATTGCCTTATGACTATGGATTTGAAAACTTATTTAATGGCAAAGACCTTACCAACTGGAAAGCATTGGTAACTAATCCAATAGCGCGTGCTAAAATGAGCGACTCTGCCTTACTAGCTGCAGAAAAAATAGCCAATGAAAAAACTAAGGGAGATTGGATCGCTAAAGATGGCTTATTAGTATTTACTGGGCATGGTGACAATTTAGCTACTGAAAAAAAATATGGTGATTTTGAAATGTATGTAGATTGGAAAATTACGGAGCAAGGAGATGCTGGTATTTATTTACGTGGTACTCCACAAGTGCAAATATGGGATACAAGCAGGCATGATGTAGGCGCAGAAGTAGGCTCAGGTGGCTTGTATAACAATCAAAAACATGTTAGTAAGCCACTAGTAGTGGCAGACAATAAAGTGGGCGATTGGAATACTTTTCATATCATCATGAAAGCAGATAAAGTAACCGTTTATTTAAATGGAATTTTGGTAACAGATAATATTGTAATGGAAAATTATTGGGACCACAGTCTTCCCCTCTTCACTAAAGAACAGATTGAGTTACAAGCGCATGGTACCTATGTAGCCTATAGAAATATTTATGT
>CAMBEQ010000002.1 GCA_945865545.1 Sediminibacterium ginsengisoli
ATATCGTAGTGCCCGCTGGTACTTCAATGGTAATGTTGTCTACTGTTACTTTAAATAATGTTTGTTCACTCATAGTTTTACGCAATGTTATGCAGGCACATGGATAGGGTCTGCATAGTGTTGTAAACCAAAATTACTTGTTTGTGATAGCTCTCTATTAGTAATGTGCCATTCAAATTCATCACGGAAATGTCTAATGGCTGCCGCTACTGGCCAAGCTGCTGCATCTCCTAAAGGACAAATGGTATTGCCTTCAATTTTTCTTTGAATGTCCCATAATAAATCGATATCACTTATTTCTCCTTTTCCTAATTCTATTTTTTGTATAATTTTTTCCATCCAACCGGTCCCCTCTCTACATGGCGAGCACTGTCCACAACTTTCATGTCTGTAAAAACGTGCTAAGGTTAATGTATTTTTTACAATGCATTGGTCTTCGTCTAACACAATAAAACCACCAGAGCCCATCATAGAACCTGTAGCAAAACCGCCATCGCTTAAACTCTCATAGTTCATATAACGAGTTTCGCCTTTGGCAGTTTTTAATAACAAATTCGCAGGCAAAATTGGAACCGAAGATCCACCTGGGATACAAGCTTTTAATTTTTTCCCATTGGCAATACCGCCGCAATATTCATCACTGTAAATAAAATCTTCCACAGAAATGGTCATATCAATTTCATACACGCCAGGTTTATTTATATTTCCGCAAGCAGAAATTAATTTTGTTCCTGTAGAACGCCCCACTCCAATTTTTGCATATTCTTCTCCACCCATTTTGATAATAGGAACAATGGCTGCTAAAGTTTCTACATTGTTTACTACTGTTGGACGCATCCAAACTCCTTGTATAGCTGGAAAAGGTGGTTTGATACGGGGGTTTCCTCTTTTACCTTCTAAAGATTCTATTAATGCAGTTTCTTCACCACAAATATAGGCACCTGCACCACGATGCACATGTATCCTACAATCAAAGCCAGTACCTAAAATATTTTTTCCTAAAAAACCATTCTTAGTGGCTTCTGCAATGGCTTCTTCTAATATAGTTGCTACCCATGCATATTCTCCTCTGATATAGATATAAGTATCATTAGATCCTAAAGCAAAAGAAGAAATAAGTAAGCCTTCTATTAATAAGTGAGGTAAAAATTCCATTAAATATCTATCCTTAAAAGTACCCGGTTCGCTTTCGTCTGCATTGCAAACCAAGTGACGTGGCAAGCCTTCAGGCTTGGCAATAAAACTCCATTTCATTCCTGCAGGAAAACCAGCACCACCTCTTCCTCTTAATCCACTTTTTTTCACTTCTTCTACAATAGCTTCGATGCTCATTTCTTTCAACGCTTTTTCGGCAGTCGTATAACCCCCCTCGCGACGATATACATCGTAAGAACGAATTCCTGGCACGTTGGCTTTTTCTAATAATAATTTTACACCCATTGTTACTACTTTATCTTTTCTATTTCCGCTATTCGAATAATCAAATTTCTACGTTTTAATTTTGCGCTATTACTTGCATTCTATATTCAGCAATAATCGCATCTACTTTTTCCTTGGTTAAATGTTCTCTATAAACTTTACCTACTTGCATCATTGGCGCATAACCACAGGCCCCTAAACATTCCACCAATTTCAAAGTAAATACTCCATCCTTGGTAGTTTCTCCAGGTTGAATACCCAATTGCTTTTGTATATAAGCAATGATATTATCAGAACCACTAATCATACAAGGCCCTGTTTGACATACTTCAAAAACAAATTTACCTACTGGCTTTAAATTGTACATGCTATAAAAAGTAGCCACTTCATATACTTCAATGGGCTCAATACTTAATAAGCCTGCCACATAATCCATCGCTTCTGTTGGTAACCAGCCTCCAAAACTATCCTGCGCTAAATGCAACACCGGTAGCAGTGCACTTTTTTGTTTCCCTTCTGGATAACGAGACACCAAGCGTTTCAACTCGGTCATTTGTTCGTTATTAAATTGAAGACTCATATACAAATTTCATTTTCTCTATAATTATAAACTTCGAATTTTAATAGCTAAGCATCCAACTCACCTGCTATTAAATTCAAACTACTCATTGTCACCACCGCATCGCTTAACATCCCTCCTTTAATTAATTCTTCAAAAGCTTGGTAATAAATAAAACAAGGTCTTCTAAAATGCAATCTAAATGGAGTACGTCCACCATCGCTAATTAAATAAAAACCTAATTCACCATTACCTCCTTCTACTGCACTATAAATTTCCCCTTTAGGTAACTCTATTTCTCCCATAATAATTTTAAAATGCCAGATGAGTGCTTCCATCTTGGTATATACATCTTCTTTCTTGGGTAAATAATATTCAGGTACATCTGCATGATATACTTCAGCCTCTGCTCCTTTGAAGTTTTGTATTTTTTGATAGGCTTGTTTTATGATAGAAATGCTCTCATACATTTCTGCATTACGCACCAAAAAGCGATCGTAATTATCGCCCGTCGTTCCTACTGGAACTTTAAAATCAAAATCTTGATAACTGCTATAAGGTTGTTGAACACGTACATCATAGTCCACCCCTGCTGCTCTTAAGTTAGGCCCTGTAAATCCATAGTTTAATGCACGTTCTGCACTAATGCCACCAGTGCCCTGTGTGCGATCCATAAAAATTCGATTGCGTGCAAATAAATTTTCAAATTCACGCAACACTTTTGGATATTCATTTAAGAATTTCTCGAGTTTCGTAAACGCTGTATTTGTAAAATTCCTTTCAAAGCCACCAATGCGGCCAATATTAGTAGTAAGACGGGACCCACATACTTCTTCATATATTTCATAAATTAATTCACGGTATTGCATTACGTATAAAAATCCGGTATACGCTCCTGTATCTACACCCACAATGGAATTACAAATTAGATGGTCTGAAATACGTGCCAACTCCATAATAATCACGCGTAAATAATCTACGCGCTTAGGTAATTCTAATTTTAAAAATCGTTCACAGGTAATATGCCAACCCATATTATTAATTGGGCTGCTGCAATAGTTCAATCGATCGGTGATAGGCGTGATTTGATACAATGGGCGACGCTCTGCTAATTTTTCAAATGCACGATGTATGTAACCCACTGTTTGCTCTGTTGAAACCACACGCTCACCATCTACTTCCATAATATTTTGAAATACCCCATGCGTTGCTGGATGGGTAGGCCCAATATTTAAAGTGGTCGTTGTTTTTTCGATAGACCCTTTAGGTAAAGTGATATGACTTTGTTGTTCCATTATTATTAATTACGCCTTAACTTTTTTTATTTTAATTTATCCTCTTCCAAACATTTCATCATCCTTATCTATTCGCGTTTGATCTTCTAATGGATATTGTTTCCTTAATGGGAAATAATCCATTTCGTCCACATTCAAAATACGTTTTAAATTAGGATGCCCTATAAAATTAATTCCAAAAAAATCATAGGTTTCACGTTCCATCCAATTGGCACTTTCAAATAATTTACTAGCAGTAAAAACTGCCGTTTCATCAATAGAAGTACTTACCGAATAACGCAAACGAATATTTTCTGAAAAATTATGCAAATGATATACTACTACTAATTCAGCTCCCTTATTATCAGGATAATTAACCCCACATAAATCCGTCAAGAAGGTGAAGCCCAAAACAGGTTCTTCATATAAATATTGAAGCACTTTTAAATTCAATTCCTTGGGTGATTCAAAAGATAAAATACCAGACGCAGTCGAAAAATTTAAAACTTGGTCGCCAAATTTTTCTATTAATTTATTTTGTATCGTCTCGTTGCTTAATGCCATATTACTTCAAAAAATTTATTGGATGCCGTAGCTGTTAAGTAAATCTTTATATTGATCGCTATTGCGTCTGCGTATACTTTCTTGTCCTACTAGATCTTGAATTTTCATAAACCCATCAATGATGGCCTCCGGACGAGGAGGACAACCTGGTACATATACATCTACCGGTATCACTTGATCTATGCCTTGAAGTACACTATAGGTATCAAAGATGCCGCCACTTGAAGCACAAGCCCCCACTGCAATTACCCAGCGTGGTTCAGCCATTTGTAAATAGACCTGTCTTAAAACAGGTGCCATTTTTTTTGCTATCGTTCCCATGACCATTAATAAATCACATTGACGAGGCGAAAATCCAACACGCTCAGAACCAAAACGAGATAAATCATAATGAGAAGCCATAGTGGCCATAAATTCAATACCACAACAAGAGGTAGCAAATGGCAAAGGCCATAAAGAATTTTTTCTTGCAAGTCCTACTACTGAGCTTAATTGTGTTGCAAAAAAACCATCACCAGGAACACCATCAGGTGCTTTGCCCATAGAAATGGCTTCTGAAATTTCAGCTTCTTTTGGATTTAAATTAAATCGAACAGGGCGCATATGACTACTTTACTTTATTATATTTTAATCTTCCCACTGTAAAGCCCCTTTTTTGATGATGTAGATAAACCCCACCAAGAAAAAAGAAACAAATAAAACCACTTCAAAAAAACCAGCCCAACCTAAACTTTTAAAATTTACTGCATATGGATAAAAGAAAATTACTTCTACATCAAACAACACAAACAAAATAGCTACTAAGAAATATTTGATGGCCATAGGCGATCTCGCATCTCCATGTGTCTCAATACCACTGGCAAAATTTTCTAATTTATCACTTGTTTTTCGCTTGGGTCCTAAAAAGTTAGAAACCAACAACATAAGTGACACAAAGCCCCCTGCAAATAGCAATTGTAGGGCTATTGGTAAGTAATTATTAGCGCTGTTTGTTTCGTTGACAGAAATCAAAAACTGCAGCAAATTCATACATTTGGTTTAGGTGCCGCAAAAATACACAAAGGATGGCACCTAAAGTAAAAAACTCCCTATAAATAGGGAGTTTTTTTTAATTATTTATGAACAGCGCTAACTGGGTAACAATGTCTTAATAAAGCTAGTTTTTCTTGGGTGCCGTAGTGTCAGCTGCAGCCGCTTTTGCCCCTTTCGCAGCTTGCATTTTCTTCATAATTTCAGCATTTTTCACAAATTGAGCCTTTGCCTGCATTGTTGTTGGATCATTGGGTACCATTTCAAGTACTTTATCGCACATTACAACGGCGTTATCATACCCTTTTGTTTCATTATAATATCCAATTAATGTATAATAATTATTAATTAAAGCTTGCTTGTTTTTGACACTATCCTTTAAAAGGAATTCATTTTGAAAATTAACCGCTTCAAAAAGTATGCCCTGGTTATTGGCTGTATCAATTAAGGCAGCCCCTTTGGTATTAAAATTATATCCTTGTGCTTTTGCGGGAAATGCAGCAATGTATTGCTTAGCTACTTCCATGGTCATAGGGCCATTCTTTGCATTTAAAGAAAGGCTAGCCAACTTGTAGTAATCAAATTCTGCTTTCGAACCCTTTAAGGTAATTAAATTGGTATACCACTTTAAGGCATCTGCATACATAGTTGCTTTTTCAAACATGTCAGTGCCTAATTTATAATAATTTATTCTACTTTCTTTACTGGTATCAGCAGCAATGGCTTTTTCTAATAAAGCAGCTAAAACTTGTTGATTGCCACTAAAACGAGATAATATTTTGATGGCCAATTCGTAGTCAGAACTTACAATTTTATCTGTAGGTGTATTATTAATATAAGGTTCAATATAGGATTTCGCAAGTATTGAATCTCCTTTATGATCATAGTTCTTGGCCAATAACACCGCCAGGGTTGGGAATATAGTTAAATTACCCGCCGCCTCCATGGCTTTCGCTTTTTCTAAAGATTGATCGAACTGTTTAGAGTTATATAAATAATCAGCACTATAATATTCAAATCTTGGGTCCTTATCTGCATAGCTCATAAATAAATCTAAATTAGATTTAGCCATGGTTGAATTCTTATCCTTATAAAAATCATACAATGCAAAATATACTGGCGGAATGGCCGGATCAGCTTCAATTGCTTTTTTATAATTTTCTTCTAATGATTCATTATTACTTTGTGTTTGATAAATTTTACCAATTCTATAGTAAGCGTAAGCGTTTTTTGGATCTTTACTAATTGCGTTTTGAAATGCGGTTACAGCATCCCCACCAAATTCTCCTCCTATTTTTAAATAGTTGATGCCTAAATTAATATACAAACTAGGTAGTACTACTTCATAAGCAGTTGAAGTCTCTTTTAATTTATCAATGGCATAGCGATGGTCGCCAATATTAATTGGAAGTTCAGCGAAAACACGACCAATAGCATTTATGATATCTTGGCTTGGCTTCCCTTTAAACTTTCCTTTTGTATTTAAAGTGCTGGTAATAGCCACTTCTAAATTTTGCTTTACTGCATTGTTATCAACTCCTTCTAAAGATTGAGTATGTGAAATGCCTATTAACAACCAAGGATCATTGGCTTTTGCTTGAAGACCACTTTGATATACGTCTTTTGCCTTTTTAATATACTCAGCCGTTGGAATTCCATTATAATTTTGCGCAAGCAATGCTTGACCATACCAAAAAATAGTTTCTCCATCGGCTGGATTTTTATCCAATGCCTCTTTGAAGAAATTCAATGCAGATTTATTTTTCTCGTAATTCAATAATTTTATGCCTTCTTCTAAAGGGGATACTGGGGTTTGAGCAAACAATTCTGCCGCTACAAAAACAACTCCGATAAACATTAAAACCAATTTTCTCATCACTTGTTTATTTATATTGATACAAAAATAATTTTACAACCTCCTTCCAATTTAGGTATTGTCTTTTGGAGACCACCTATTTTCCAAATTACAAAGGATTATTTGAAAGGACTAAAAATATTAATTTTTTTGCTAGAAACCCATTAATTTTTTATGAAATCAACATTAAAATGATAGTTTTTAGCTAAGCTTAGTTCATTAAGCCATTTCGTTTCTGAAAACCCATTTTAGCAGGCACTAAAAATGACCTTCTAAAAATAAGCTGCCCTCGCTCTAAACTCATGAAATTAAGTAGTCCCGATCCTAAACCGGGTGCATTTTCCTTTAAAATATAATAAATAGGTAAGGATAAGGAATACTGCCCTAAGCTAATGGTAGCTTGAGAAGGTGATGCAAAAAGACCTTTTTCAGCACACAAAGTACATTCCACCTTGCCCATTTTTAATTGAAGTCTGTCTGACACTTGGCTTGGGTCATAGTTGTCTCCAATCCAATTCATTCCAACAAAACCTATGGCATTGGGATTGTTTTTTAAGTATTCAATCACTTCCTTACTTCCGTTTGCAGCCATTACATTTTTTCCTAATTTATCAGATTTGACCAAGCTGTCTATTAAAAATCTAACAATTCCGGTTAGGTGATTCCCATCCATGACCACCTTTTGCGGATTTTTACCAATAAGTCGATCATGTAAATCTTGTAAAGTAAAAATACTATCCTTGGCATTTTGGTGAACCACCACGGCAATGGCATTGTAGGCAAGAATACCAAAAGTGGGGGCAAAGCCCAATTGATTTTTATAATGCGCTTGTTCCCTTTTATCCAAGCCCCTAGTTACAAAAATCATTCTAGTACTATCTTCTGCAAAGTCTTTAAAGCACTCAATTTCAGACTTATACTGAACCTTAATTTTTGCTTTTGGATAACTTGACGCAAACACTTTTAACTCCTCCTCTATAAAGGGTTTAAAGCTCTCTTCTGCCGTAATTGAAATGGTTCCTTCTGAAGTAGATTCCAAAGCCTTTTCAGATTCATTTACATTACATGAATTGAATAAAAGGGTTGTAAATAGGAGGCCAATAATGAAACGCATACAATTAATTTAATTTTAAATCTGAAAGCAAATGGGCACTAATAAGTTTGTTGGATGCCTCGGTATAATCGAAAGCCCCCGTACAATAAACATAATGCCCCAAAAATATTTCTAAAGTCGGCCCCTGCATTCAATAAGGCTTCTAGTTTAAACCATTTAGCCCCTAACATAAGCACCCCGCATCCTAAAATTAATAAAGCCATGCTAATATCATAGATGCTTCTAAAAATTCGATAAGAGCGCTCCGATTTTTCTCTTGGTCTATTTTCCATAAAATGCTAATTTAAAGGAGCAATTTAAACAATTAATAGCCGTTGAATTTAAAAAAATTATCTTTACTTATAAATTTCTAAGCATGAGTAAACCTTCTCTGCCACAAGGCACCAGAGATTTTAATGCAGCCACAGTGCAAAAGCGCCAATATATATTCCAAACCATTAAATCGGTTTTTGAATTATATGGGTTTCAAGCATTGGAAACTCCTGCCATGGAAAACCTAGAAACCTTGATGGGCAAATATGGTGAGGAAGGAGATAAATTGATTTTTAAGATTTTAAACAACGGACTAGATCTACCACAAAAAAAACAACAAACTTTAGAAGGGGTTGAAAAATTATTAGCGGGGAAAAGTAGTTTAGCCTTAACAGAACGTGCTTTAAGATATGATTTAACCATTCCCTTTGCAAGGTATGTAGCCATGCATCATGGCGCGCTCAACTTTCCATTTAAAAGATATCAAATTCAGCCCGTATGGCGTGCCGATCGTCCACAGAAAGGCAGATATAGAGAATTTTATCAATGCGATGCAGATGTAGTGGGAAGTGATAGCTTATTGAACGAAGTAGATTTAATGTCGGTGTATTTAAACGTTTTTGCCAATTTAAAATTGCCTGTGGAAGTGAAAATGAATAACCGAAAAATTTTATTAGGACTGGCTCAATTTTGTGGAGGCGAAGAAAAATTAATTGACTTAACTATTGCTATTGACAAGTTAGATAAAATTGGTTGGGAAAAAGTACAAGAGGAATTAAATACCAAAGGATTTTCGGATGCACAACAAAAAATAATTCAACAATATTTAAATATTACAGGGAGTAATGACGAAAAAATTGCACAGCTTAAAAAGTTATTAGGAGATAATGAAAGTGTATTGAAAGGTATTGAAGAATTAAATTATGTACTTCAATATCAACTATCTTCTGGAATGAGCAAACAATTGGTGGCCGATTTTACTTTAGCAAGAGGACTCAATTATTATACTGGACTTATTTTTGAGGTAAAAGCATTGGATACCGACATGGGAAGCATTGGTGGTGGTGGGCGCTACAACGATTTAACTAGCTTGTTTGGTGTGCCTAATATTCCGGGCGTTGGAATAAGCTTTGGCGTGGATCGTATCTATGATGTGATGGAAGAAAAAAACTTATTCCCTCCTTCTATTGAACAAACTACACAGATTTTATTTTTTAATTTAGGAGAGCAAGAAGCGCAAGCCGCCTATGAACAAATGACCTTGCTTAGAAATAAAAAAATTGCTTGTGAAATTTACCCTGAGAAGAGTAAGTTTGACAAGCAATTTAAATATGCTGAGAAAAAAGGAATTCCCAATGTAATTATCATTGGAACTGAGGAATTAGCAAAGAAAGAATGCAATTTAAAAAACATCAACACGGGTATTCAAACTACGATTCCATTTTCCGAGTTGGTGAATTATAAATTTTAAAAATTATTTACACTTACTCAACCAAAGTTCACTATAAAAATCTTCCTTTCTATAGGCAGTAACTGCTGCTGCTTTAGTACCAACCAATTCCATACCTTGAACGGTAATTGAAATGGATACCACCGCGTTACTAGCATCTCTTTTAAAAACTACTGGCGCATCATAAGCGGCCAAATAAAAAGAATCAATCCCTTTACGGTCTAATGCAGTAGAACCCATTGCAGAATTGATGGTAAGTACTGTATCTTCTGCAGTGATGCTTACTTCAGTAACTGGGCTTCCCTCTGGGAATGTGTATTTACCAAAATAATCTTTTAATGTGGTGGATTGCGCATGAACCGAAAACAAAACCCCCATCATAATTGAAGCCATTAGGACAATTTTTTTCATTGTTATCTATTTTTATATTTTTGATATAGAAAAGTGCGATTCAAATTTAAGTAAAAAGATTCCGTTTCAATTAAAATAGTAAGGCAAACCAATAATTTAATAAAATGGTTAAACAAAGGAAGAAATGGTAGAAAAAAAAGAATTAAAAGTATCCAAATCCGATCAAGTATCTTTGCATTATGGAGAAGAATAGAGAGAATATTAGACAGGTTGAAGTGGCTGATATTGAACGCTTTATAGGCAAAATAGGAGAAAAGCCATTTCGAGTAAAACAAATTGTTGAATGGTTATGGCAAAAACATGCACATAGCTTCGACGAAATGACCAACCTAAGTAAGGAATTACGCAAGCAATTAGAGGATCAATATCAATTGCCTGCCTTGACCATTAGCACTACACAATTAAGTGATGATGGAACTTTAAAAACGCGTTTCAAAACTTTTGACGATCATATGATCGAAGGGGTACTTATTCCAACAGCCCTTCGTAAAACAGCATGTGTTTCATCTCAAATTGGTTGTAGCTTAAGTTGTAAATTTTGTGCAACAGGAACTATGACTCGTAAAAGAAATTTAACGTTTGACGAAATATATGATCAAGTAGTTTACATTCTGCAACAAAGTGAAGCTACCTATGATAAGCATTTAAGCAATATTGTATTTATGGGAATGGGTGAGCCCCTTATGAATTACCACAATGTGCTAAAAGCTATTGAAAAAATTACTTCTCCTGATGGATTAGGAATGAGTGCCAAGCGCATTACAGTTTCCACCGCTGGTATTGTAAAACAAATTAGACAATTGGGTGATGACAATGTTAAATTCAAATTAGCCTTATCCTTGCATGCAGCCAATGACAAGAAGCGTAATGAGCTTATGCCTATTAATGAAAGCAATAATATTAAGTCCTTAATTGAAGCATTGAATTATTTTTATAAAAAAACAGGTAGCGAAGTCACTTTTGAATACATATTATTTAAAGACTTTAATGACTCGGAAAAAGACGCCGAAGAGCTTACCAAAATATACCGACAAGTACCTGCCGATTTAATCAATGTAATTGAATACAATCCAGTAGATGTTTTCCCATTTGACAAACCCGACGAAGATGGCTTTGAGCGTTTTGTTGAAATTTTACAAAAAAACAGAGTGAATGTTAGAATAAGAAGAAGTAGAGGTAAAGACATTGATGCGGCCTGTGGTCAATTAGCCAACAAAGATAATTTTTAATACTGCTTCTAATGAACAACAAAAGATCTGACAACTTTGATAAATTTTCGAATAAGAAAAAAGGGAGTGCTGTTAAAGAAGAATACAGACAAGAAAAGAAAAAAGCTAAAATAGAAATGAGGGCCGCTGGGGAGGCCATGCGCCAAAGAAAAAAAGATAAAGAACGAGGCATTGCTGTCGAACCCTTGGGCAATAATAAAAGAAGAATTCCTTCCAACAAAACCGCGCCCACTTTCTCTCACAAAAATGCTGCTCCAAAGTATGGAGAATTAAAACCTTCTTTTAATGCAAAGCCAAGCCCTAGCAATAAAAGAACCCCTGCTTCTATGGACCGTGCCGATGTAAAAAGAACAGCTTCCATTGGAAAAGTAACCGCTTCAACAGAAGCGCCATTTGAACAAATGCCTTTGAATAAATACATTGCACACGCAGGGATATCTGGACGTCGCGAGGCTGCAGAATTGGTGAAAGCCGGGCATGTTGCCGTGAATGGAGATATTGTATTAGAACCAGGCTATAAAGTACAATACAAAGACGTAGTTAGATTAAAAGGAAAAGTATTACAATTACAAGTAACACCGGTTTATATTTTATTAAATAAGCCCAAAGATTATATCTGTACTGCTTCAGATCCGGAGGGCAGAAAAACAGTATTGGATATTATTAAAAACGCCACCACACAAAGAATGTTTCCAGTAGGTCGATTGGATAGAAATACCACTGGCGTTTTAATCTTAACCAATGATGGCGATTTGGCACAAAAATTAACCCACCCTTCCTACGAAATAAAAAAAATATACGAAGTCACTTTAGACAAACCTGTTACCAAAGCCGATATGGAATCCATTGCGGCAGGCGTTAATTTAGAAGATGGATTTATTGCCGCAGATGCAGTAAGTTATTTATCGAATACTTCTAAAAATGTGATTGGTATTGAAATCCATAGTGGTCGAAATAGAATTGTACGCCGCATATTTGAACATTTAGGCTATGATGTAAGACATTTGGATAGAGTCATGTTTGCTAATTTAACCAAGAAAAATGTAGACCGTGGCAAATGGCGTTTCTTGGCAGAGAAAGAAGTGAGGTTATTAAAATTTATGAACAAATCTTTCACCCGAAAGTCTTCCAATTAATTTTAGCATGTTAAGTATTTTATTCGAAGACGAAGACATTATTGTCTTAAATAAGCCAGCTGGTTTATTTAGTATACCCGACCGATTTGGTAAAGAAGTTTCTCTAAAATCTATGTTGCAAGAAAAATATGGAGAAATTTTTACCGTACACCGTCTTGATCAACATACTAGTGGTTTAATTCTTTTTGCAAAAAATGCAGCAGCACACCAATTATTAAGTGAGTTATTTGAAGGAAGAACTATTGAAAAAAAATATTTAGGCTTAGTGAAAGGTAGGCCAGCTGAAGAAGGTAGCATTGATAACCCCATCATGGAACACCCCATAAAAAAGGGAACGATGGTGATTAATGCCAAAGGAAAAGCAGCACTCACCACTTATAGCGTTATAAAATATTACAAACAATACGCCTGGGTCAGTTTTCAAATTCATACTGGGCGGACCCATCAAATTAGATTACACGCCAAGCAAATAGGACATCCTATTGTTGCAGATGATGTATATGGAGATGGGGAAAAATTATTACTATCTTCTATCAAAAAGAAGAATTTTAAATTAAGTAAAGAAGAAGAGGAAGAAAGACCTTTAATGGCTAGACAAGCATTGCATGCGCATACATTGGTTTTTACTTATAAAGAAAAGGAGCTCCGATTAGAAGCTCCTTTGCCAAAAGATTTATCCGCTTGTTTAAAGCAGTTGGATAAATGGAATAGCGCTTAAGTGAATTTTAATTTAATTTATTTATTTGGCTGTGGAGTATAGCGTAAATAAGGTTTTACAATATTTAAGCCTTTAGGGAATTTTAATAAAGCATCTTCCGTTTTTACAGCAGGCACTACTATAACGTCTTCTCCTTCTATCCAATTAGCCGGTGTGGCCACACTGTATTTAGCAGTAAGTTGCAAAGAATCAATTACTCTTAACACTTCCACAAAATTTCTTCCTGTGGAAGCTGGGTAAGTAATGGTTAATTTAACTTTCTTATCAGGGCCAATAATAAATAAAGAACGAACAGTAAATGTTTCCGAAGCATTGGGATGAATCATATCATAGGCATTAGCAATAGATTTGTCTTCGTCTGCAATAATCGGGAATCCAACTGTAACCTGTTGTGTTTCATTAATGTCATTGATCCATTTTTTATGACTCTCCACTCCATCCACACTTAAAGCCAATACTTTCACATTGCGCTTAGCAAATTCTTCTTGCAAGGCGGCGGTTCGACCCAATTCGGTGGTACAAACAGGAGTAAAGTCGGCAGGGTGAGAAAACAAAATACCCCAGCTGTCTCCTAAATAGTCATGAAAACTAATATCGCCAATACTTGTTTTGGCTTTAAAATCTGGTGCGGTATCGCCTAATCTTAAACTCATATTCTTATGTTTTTAATTATAAGAAAACAAAGATATGTATTTTCTACTAAATTAGTAGACTTTTAATTAATTTCTTAACCCTTTCTATTGACGCGCATTTAAAAAAAGCTTATTCAGCAGGAGATTCGGAACTATATAAGTCTAATAAACCATCGGGTAGTTCCACGGAAACTATTTTTTTAACATGATCCACCCCTTTTAAACTTTCTTCATGTAAAGGGATATAAGCTTCTTGGCCTTGATAAAGAATGGTGACCAATAATTGATGTGGTTGTTCTATTATTTCCTGTATGACGCCAAGGCTTTTGCCTTTTTCCGCTACCGTATAACCCATAAGCGCCAAGGGTGAATTTTTATTTACTAATTTTTGAAAGTCGGACTGAGGCAGCCACACTTTTTTTCCTATTAATAAGGCTGTTGCTTCTCTTGTAGTAATGCCTTCTATTTGCAAATGAGTAAGCGTTTCTGTTTTAGCGCTAGCGGTGACAATAAAATAAGGTATAAAGCTAGCTGCGTTTTTTTCAATAAACAAAGTAGTAATTCCTTTAAATGAAATAGGTTTCCCTAAAGCGTGTTCTAAAATGATTTGCCCAGCAACTCCATGGGGCGCCACCATTTTACCAATGTGTACATAATCGTTCATCTACAAATTTAAATCTTTTATCGCAGAGATGAGTGCTCATAAAAAACCCCCAGCTTCCAAAAGGAAACCAGGGTTTTAAAGCTATGTTAATTAAAATTATTCAGCGGGTGTTTCAGTTGCTTCTGCAGCAGGTGCTTCAGGAGCTTCTGCTACTTCAGCAGCTTCTACTTCTACTGGTGCTTCTACTACTTCAGCTACTTTTTTCACAACAGGTACATACACTTTTTTAGCAGCTTGTGCTTTTTTGTGTGTATCGTTGGTGCTTGCAATTTTTGCTTCATGCTCAGCATACCAAGTTTGGAACTTAGTCATCGCGGTTGCATCATCAAACAATCCTAATTTAACTCCACGAAGTAAGTGCTTTAAATAAAGTACTCCTTTGTAAGATAAAATGTTATGAACTGTGTCGGTAGGAATTGCTCCTTTGTTTAACCACTCTAAAGCTTTTTGACGATCTAATTGAATCGTCGCAGGAACTGTTAAAGGATTGTAAGTACCAATTTTTTGGATGAATTTACCATCTCTTGGTGCGCGTCCGTCGGCTACTACTATAAAGTAGAAAGGCCTTTTTTTACTACCATGACGCTGTAGTCTGATCTTTACTGCCATTTTAAATAGAAATTTATAGGCGTTATTAAATAGGGTTAACTGGTTGCAAATATAGGAGAAAGGGAAACAGAATGCAAATTTATCCTAAAATATACTGATTATCAATGCATTACCTTCTTAATCCAGGCATTTTAGCCCCCATTGGACCCCCTGGCATAGATCCACTCATTTGCTTCATCATCTGCTTCATTTGGTCAAATTGCTTAATAAAAGCATTGATTTCCCCAAGGTCTTTTCCTGCCCCTTTGGCTATTCTTTGTTTTCTACTCGGATTTAAAACATCAGGATTGCGTCTTTCCACCACAGTCATGGACTGAATGATGGCTTCTACCCCTTTAAAAGCATCGTCTTTAATATCAATATCTTTTAAACTTTTTCCCATGCCTGGAATCATACCCATAAGATCTTTCAAATTTCCCATCTTCTTAATTTGCTGAATCTGGGTTAAAAAATCTTCAAAGTCAAATTGATTCTTTCGAATTTTTTTCTCTAATTTTTTTGCTTCCGCTTCATCAAATTGTGCTTGTGCTTTTTCCACCAAGGATGTAATATCACCCATGCCTAAAATTCTTTGCGCCATACGCTCAGGATAAAAAATATCCAGAGTCTCCATTTTTTCTCCACTGCTCATAAACTTAATGGGCTTATTCACCGTGTACTTAATGGAAAGCGCCGCACCCCCTCTGGTATCTCCGTCTAACTTAGTTAATACCACTCCAGTAAAATCTAATCGATCGTTGAAAGCCTTCGCTGTATTGACTGCGTCTTGCCCGGTCATGGCATCCACTACAAATAAAATTTCTTGTGGTTGAATGGCATTTTTAATATTAGTTACTTCATTCATCATCATTTCGTCCACTGCCAAACGACCAGCCGTATCAATAATAATTATATTTTTATTATTCGCTTTTGCATAAGCAATTGCATTTTGTGCAATAGAAACTGCATCTTTATTTTCACGCTCTACAAAAATATCTACCCCAATTTGTTCAGCTAACACTGTTAATTGATCCATGGCAGCAGGTCGGTAAATATCGGCTGCCACCAACAAAGGTGATTTTTTTTGCGCTTTTAAGTACGTGGCTAATTTTCCAGAAAAAGTAGTTTTCCCAGATCCTTGCAAGCCAGCTACTAATATAATAGTGGGGCTTTTGGACAGGTCCAGCAAAGCCACTTCAGATCCCATTAATGCAGTCAATTCATCCTGAACTATTTTAGTCATCAATTGTCCAGGACTGATGGCATTGATTACTTTTTCACCAATGGCTTTTTCCTTAATACTATCTGTAAATTCTTTGGCAATTTTAAAATTAACATCGGCATCTAACAATGCTTTTCTGATGTCTTTTAAAGTATTGGCAACATTTAATTCATTGATTCTCGCCTGACCTTTCAGGTGTTTAAACGCAGATTCTAATTTTTCACTTAAACTATTAAACATACTATTACATTAGGGCAGCAAAGATAAGCGAACCAAAGGAGTGAAACACTAACAAATATCTAAGTATAATTACTTTATTTATGCATTGATTTTTTATTCTTAAATTATGTTTAACTTATTGACTATCAATATTTTATATAATAGTTTAAAATGAATTAACAAGGTCTTGACAGTTTGTTAACTAATTAACAATAAAAAATAGTTGGAACCTACTCTTTATTTAATATTATTGCACTAAACCAACCAATAATAAAGAGGAGTTAGTTATATATGAGTAAGAAACAATTATTTACACTTGAATTTCCAGTGAGATGTTCACCAAATATACTTTTTGAATTTCTATCTACCCCATCTGGATTGCAAGAATGGTTTGCAGATAAAGTAGACGAATGGGAAAATGTGTTTAGTTTTTCATGGAATGGTGGCGTGCCAGACAAGGCCGAATTATTAGACCAAGAACCTGATAAGTTTATAAAATTTAAATGGTTGCATGGCGAAAAAAACGAGTACTTCGAATTTAGAATAGAAAAAACTGAAATCTCTAATCAAACTATTTTAATCGTGAAAGACTTTGCTGAAAAAAATGAAATCAAAGACCAAAGTAGACTTTGGGAATATCAGATTAAAGAGCTCTTTCATCGCATTGGTAGTTAGCACTACATCGCATTGTTCAAAAAATTAGACATACTAATTCTTAAGGCTTTTATAGGCCCTTTTTTGGCAGCACTTGCTATTTCAACTTTTGTGCTCACCATGCAATTCTTTTGGTTATACATTGACGACTTAGTGGGTAAAGGATTAGACCTTTTAACCATTTTAAAATTAATTGGATTGGTTTGTGTAAGCACCATGACCACTGCCTTACCCCTTGCCTTATTGTTTTCATCTATTATGACTTTTGGCAATTTGGGAGAAAGTTTTGAATTAATAGCTATAAAAGCTGCGGGCATTCCACTAGTTCGATTCATGCGCCCCTTATTTATTTTCACTATTTTTTTAGCCGGTATTGCATTTTTATTTGCTAATAATATTATTCCAGTTACTCAAATGAAACTAAGTAATTTGAAATATGAAATTATCATAGCCAAGCCTGCTATTGATTTGAAAGAAGGTATTTTCTATGATAAAATTGATGGATATGTGATCAAACTCGGAAAAAAAGAAAGCAATGATAGTGTCATGCATAACATTGTAATTTTTGAAAAAAAATACGCCTTACAAGATAATTTTATTATGGCCGAATCGGGTGTGATGAGGGTCTCTAAAAATAAAAAGTTCCTTGAATTTATTATGTACAACGGTTGGCGATATCAAGAAAGAGGAGCAAGATCTACTACCAATACTGAATTCACCAGACTCTATTTTAAAGAATATAAAAAAATATTTGACTTAAAAAGTTTTGAATTAAATAAGGATGGTGATAATATTTATGATCCAAAAATGCTCAGTATAAGGCAATTGGGGAATGCCATTGATTCACTAAAAAATAAAGACAGCATCTATATTAAAAAAATTGCCGATGAAATTTCCCCTTCTCTACGTTTCATGTTATATAAGGACAGCAATCAAACTTTTTTAACGCAAAAAAATATACCCCCAATAACTAATTTCAAACAAATTATCCCTGACTCCATTTCAAAAAACATTTCAGAAACGGCAGGCTTTCAGTTTCCATCCATTCAAGCAAGTATGGTCACCCTGAGTGAAATATACAATCAAAATAAAACAGCTGCCTCTTTACATGGCATTGAATGGCATCGGAAATTTACTTTGTCCTTCGCCTGTATTGTTCTTTTTTTAATTGGCGCTCCTCTAGGGTCTATCATTAGAAAAGGAGGTCTGGGCACCCCGATGGTATTAGCCATCATATTTTTTGTCATTTTTTTCTTGCTCAATAATTTTGGAGAAAAATTTGCCAAAACAGGTGAATGGTCCGTTTATTTTGGAATGTGGATGTCTTCTTTAGTTTTAATACCGGTAGGATTGTTTTTGACTTTCAAAGCAATGCGCGATTCTCAACTATTTAACCAAGAATTTTACTATCGACTTTTACACCCAATTAAGGTAACTTTACGGAAGTACTTTAAAAAATAATTTTATGTCAAATAACACCCAAAACCGACGCCAGTTTTTAAAAACTTCTGGCAAAGCAGGAATGGCTATGGCTACCCTGCCTATTTTTACAAAATTGAGTTCCTCTTCTACAATGGCTTTAAGTGACTATGTTCAACAACCTTTGCCTTATGGTTATGCAACATTAGAACCATTTATTGACGCATTAACCATGGAAATTCATTATACCAAACATGCTGCTGCTTATGCAAAAAATTTAGCAGATGCTTGTGTGGCAGAAAAAGTAGATACCAATGTTACAAATTTGACTGATTTACTGAAAAATATTTCTACTTATTCTCCAAAAATGAGAAACAATGCAGGCGGACATTTTAATCATGAATTGTTCTGGCAATTAATGAAGCCCGCGCCTGCTACTTCACCTACAGGTGCATTAGCTGAAGCCATCACAAAAACATTTGGCAGTTTTGATGCCTTTAAAACTGCGTTGGGTGATGCAGCAAAAGCTAGATTTGGAAGTGGTTGGGCTTGGCTGGTAGTAAAAACAGATGGCAGCTTAGTAGTAAGCTCAACACCCAATCAAGATAACCCACTCATGGACATTGCAGAAACTAAAGGCACTCCAATATTAGGTTTGGATGTGTGGGAGCATGCTTACTATTTAAAATATCAAAACAAACGCCCAGATTATATCAACGCTTGGTGGAACTTAGTGAATTGGGAATTCGTGCAAAAAAAATACGCAGAAGCTAAACGATAAACAACGCTTTTAGATTAATTATCATTAACGAAGCCCCTTGCAAAAGTCAAAACAGAATTTAAAAATTCAATTTTTTGTAACTAGTTTAAGTATTGTATTATTCGTACTTAAATTTGTTGCTTATTTCATGACCCACTCGCTGTCTGTTTTATCAGATGCTTTAGAGAGTATAGTGAATGTATTAGCTGGACTAATTGGGTTATATAGTTTATATGTTGCTTCTAAACCCAAAGACAAAGATCACCCATATGGACATGGTAAAGCAGAATTCGTTTCGGCTGCTTTTGAAGGAAGTTTAATCATTACAGCAGGATTCATTATCCTTTATGAGTCTATCAATACATTTTTCGACCCTGCTACCTTGCATAATTTAGACAATGGCATTTGGCTTTTATTGGCCACTGCCATTTTAAATATGGTAGCCGGATTATTTGCGAAAGCCCAAGGTAAGAAAAACAAGTCTTTAGCATTAAGCGCTAGTGGACAGCATTTGCTAATTGATAGTTATACTACTTATGCAATTACTATAGGAATAGGATTGGTTTTGTATACGGGCTATAAAATAATTGATGCCGTTATTGCTATTGCAATGGGCTTATGGATTATATATAATGGCTATAAAATTATACGTGAATCTTTAGCAGGTATTATGGACGAAGCCGATATGGCATTATTAGATGAAGTAATTCTTGAATTAAATCATACACGTAATTCAAATTGGATTGACATGCATAATTTAAGAGTTATTAAATATGGAGCTTTAATGCATATTGATTGTCATTTAACAGTGCCCTGGTATTTTAATGTCAATGAAGCCCATGCAGCGGTGGATGAATTTACAAAATTGATCAAAAATAAATTTGGAGAAAGTGTAGAATTTTTTGTGCATACCGATGGCTGTATGGTTTATAGCTGTCCTATTTGCACCATTGAGCATTGTGAAAAAAGAACTTCAGTATTTCAGCAAAAATTAAATTGGACCAGAGAAAATGTACTCTCCGATTTAAAACATCAATTATAATAATTACCCTTTAATAAGCATCCTATGAATTCCTGGAAAGAATATCAAGCGCAACACAAAGAACGATTTTTAGAAGAGCTTTTAACTTTATTGCGCATTCCTAGTATTAGTGCAAAAAGTGAAAACAATGCGGATATGATTGCTTGTGCAAAAGCAGTGGAACAATCTTTAAAAGCGGCAGGTGCCCCTATCACAAAAATATATGAAACCGAAGGTCATCCCATTGTATATGGTGAAATAATGGTAGATCCTAAATTTCCCACTGTGTTAGTATACGGCCACTACGATGTACAACCTGCCGATCCTTTGGAATTATGGCATAGTAGCCCGTTTGAACCCACCATTAAAGACGGTAAAATTTTCGCAAGAGGTGCTTGCGATGACAAAGGGCAATTTTATATGCACGTAAAAGCATTGGAGTTAATGACTCAAACAAATTCGATGTGCACGAATATTAAATTTATTATAGAAGGAGAAGAAGAAATAGGCAGTCCTAATTTAGCCAGTTTTGTAAAAACACATACCGAACTATTAAAAGCAGATGTAATATTAATTAGTGATACTGCCATGATTAGTATGGATGCCCCCTCTATTGATATTGGCGTTAGAGGATTAAGTTATATAGAATTAGAAATTACGGGTCCTAATCGAGATTTGCATAGTGGAGTATATGGAGGTGCGGTTGCCAATCCTATTACTATCCTTTCTAAAATGATTGCTTCTTGCCATGATGAAAATAATCATATAACCATTCCTGGTTTTTATGAGGATGTAATAGAATCCACCGAAGCAGAAAGAAAAAAAATGGCCGAAGCCCCATTTGATGAAGCCGAATACAAAACCGACTTAGGTATTCAAAATGTATGGGGTGAAAAAGGATACAGCACGAATGAACGCACAGGAATAAGACCCACATTAGAAGTGAATGGTATTTGGGGTGGCTATACGGGTGAGGGAGCAAAAACAGTTTTGCCATCTAAAGCATTTGCAAAAATATCTTGCAGATTGGTGCCCAATCAATCTTCAGAAAAAATTACAGCAATACTATTGGCTCATTTTAAAAAAATTGCTCCTGCTAATATAACTGTTCATGCATTTGAACATCATGGTGGAGAACCTTATATCACGCCTATTGATTCACATGAATACCAAAGTGCTGCCAAAGCCATTGCTACCACTTTTGGTAAAGAGCCTATACCAGTGCGCGGAGGCGGAAGCATTCCTATCTGTTCTTTGTTTGAAAAAGAACTAGGCTTGAAAATTGTATTTATGGGATTTGGATTGGACAGTGATAATTTACATAGTCCTAATGAGAAATATGATATTGTTAATTTTTACAAGGGCATTGAAACCATTCCTTATTTTCATCAATTTTTTGCAGCCAAAAAAGCTTAAAGTATGAAGGGTCCAGCTGTAATAAAAACAGAAAAACAAAAAGTAAGATTAGACAAATACCTCTGGTCTATTCGTGTTTTTAAAACAAGAAGTCAAGCTACAGAAGCCATTGATAAAGGAAGAGTTAAAATGAAAGGCGAATCGGTTAAAGCTTCGCGCAATGTAGTAATAGGCGACGAATATGAAGCAAGAACAGAGCATAAAAATTGGGTAATTAAAGTGACCCAGCTTTTAGAATTCAGAATGGCCTATGCAGAAGCCATTAAATACTACGAGGACCTTACCCCTATAGAAGAATTAGAACGTGTAAGACAAGTGGCGTCCACCTTCCAAACTGGAAAACGATTAAGTAAAATTGGTAGGCCCACTAAAAAAGATCGACGTGATTTGGGTGAATTATTAGATTAACTTTGCGCCATGACCATTGAAATTTTAACGGTATTGCCGGAATTATTAACCAGCCCCTTTGAGCATAGTATTATGAAAAGGGCGCAGGAAAAAGGACTACTTACTATTAAGTTACATACCCTTAGGAAATGGGCCATCAATAAACATGGACAGGTAGACGATTACCAATACGGTGGTGGCGCAGGAATGGTCATGATGTGTGAGCCATTAGCCAAAGCCATTGATGAATTACAAGCAACAGAAAAATTTGATGAAATAATTTTTTTAACCCCCGACGGAAAAACATTTGATCAAAAACAAGCCAACGCACTTTCTTTAAAAAATAGATTACTACTTATTTGCGGACATTACAAAGGCATCGACCAAAGAATTAGAGACTTATATGTTACGCGTGAAATATCAATTGGTGATTATGTGTTAAGCGGTGGCGAATTGGCAGCAGCCGTTTTGGTAGATGCTATTGGCCGAATTATTCCAGGGGTATTAAATGATGAAACCTCTGCCTTAACCGATTCTTTTCAAGATAATTTATTGGCACCACCCGTTTATTCTAGGCCTGCCAGTTTTAGAGACCTTGAAGTTCCTCCTATTTTGCTTACCGGCGATCCTAAAAAAGTAGAGCAGTGGAGACAAGAACAGGCATTAACTCGTACACAAGAACGCCGCCCCGACCTATTAGCCGGGGAATAAACCTTTTGTCCTTTTTTTAAAAGATTCCGTAACTAATATACAATGTATACGTTTCATAAAAGATATTTGCTTTAATTAATTCAGAAAAATGCGCTTGATTAGAAAACTCTTTATAGTTTGTATTACACTGTCTTTTGTCATAAAATGTCAAGCACAAAATATCACAGAATTTCAAAAAGAGTATCAGCTTGATGTAATTAAAACTTCAAGTCCCATTAAAATTGATGGAATTTTAGATGAGTCTGCATGGGATACAGTGGAAGCAGTTAGTCAATTTAATAAAAAATTTCCTAATGATATTGGCACACCAAAAAAGCAAACCGAGGTAAAATATTTATACGATGAAAAAAATTTATACTTTGCCTTCAAAGTATACGATAGCGGCACTGCCATTATCAAAAGTTTAAAAAGAGATATTGGACACGATGGAAATGATGGAGTTGCCATTGTTTTAGATCCCTTGAATCAAAAGACAAACGGATTTTATTTTGTGGTAAGTGCATTGAATGTGCAATCAGAAGGTCAGTTGACAGGGAATAATGATGATGGACTCAGTTACAGCTGGGATACCAAGTGGTTTTCTATGACAAAAGATTATGGTAGTTACTGGATTGCTGAAATTGCCATCCCTTTAAAGTCTATTCGTTATAGTGCAGAAAATAAAAATTGGGGCGTCAACTTTGTACGAATCGACGCTAAAAATTTCGAGTATAGCACATGGACAAGAATTGGACCAAATTTTAAATCATACGACCTTGGATATACAGGATTAATGAAATGGCCAACCAATCCGCCAGCGAATTCCAATAATGTGATTTTACTACCTTATTTAACAGGTGGCAATAGCGAAGATAAATCAAACAGCAAGACCGAAACAAATGGTAATGCTGGGTTTGATGCTAAAATTGCTTTGAACTCTTCTTTGAATTTAGATTTAACAATCAATCCAGACTTCTCCCAAGTAGAAGTAGATAACCAAGTGACCAACTTAACCAGGTATAGTATTTTCTTGCCAGAAAGAAGAGCCTTCTTTTTAGAAAATGCGGATCTATTTGCTGGATTCGGCATCCCTCCCATTCGGCCATTTTATTCTAGAACCATTGGCTTAGATAAAGAAGGCAATAAAATTCCTATCCTATTTGGCGCAAGACTTTCTGGTAATTTATCGCCAGATGTTAGGATTGGTGCCATGAATATGCAAACAGGTAGAACAGGCGATTATGCTCCAGAAAATTTTTCTGCCTTTACATGGCAAAAAAGAGTTTTAAAAAGATCCTTAATTAAAGGCTATTTTTTAAATAGAGAAAATTTCATTTCAGAGGAGGAAGAAAAAAAGAACCCACTGGATAAATATGGACGCAATGCTGGGGTTACATTTGAATATTCCAACCCAGCTGGAAGTTTTAGTTATTGGGCCAATTACAATCAATCCATGAAACCTACCATCAAAGACTTAAATAATTATGCAGAAGCTGGATTAAGTTACAATGGAAGAAATTTTGGTTTTGTGTTAGACGTAGCCAATGTGGGCAAAAATTACTATACTGATATGGGCTTCGTTCAAAGAATAAGCAATTACGATGCCCAAAGAGATACGAGTATTCGCATTGGCTACAAACATCTTTATTCTGAAATCAGTTATACATTGATGCCGGCGAAAGGAAAGCTAGGAAGAATTGAAGCCCGTGCAGAAAATTCTGTAATTTTTAATCCCGATAATAGTTTTAACGAATGGGAAAGTGCTGTTGAAATAGAGGCCAATTTAAAAAATGCTTCAAGTGTACAATTACAACTAAATAATAACGTCACCAACCTTCTTTTCGCTACAAGTTTTACAGATGGCGAGCCGTTACCAGCTGCTCAATATCAATATGCACAATTTGGAATAGGCTATGATTCAGATGCTAGAAAACTTTTTGGATGGAGTACAGATCTTAATTTTGGACAATTTTATAATGGGACAGTGCAAAGTATTAGAGCAGGTATCAATTGGAGAAATCAGCCAAATTTGAGTTTAAGATTAAATGCTCAACTAAATCAAATTCAGTTGCCTGGTAAATATGGTAGTACTAGATTGGTCTTAATTGCCCCACGTGTTGAATACAACTTTAATACCAAGTTATTTTGGACCACCTTTATTCAATACAATACACAGAGTAATAATTTCAATGTCAATAGCAGATTACAATACCGTTATAAACCAATGAGTGATTTCTTTTTAGTGTATACAGATAATTATTTTACAGACCCATTATTTAAAAGCAAAAACAGAGCTATTATTTTTAAATTCAGCTATTGGTTTAGTATTTAATGGTAAAAAATTCTTAGTCAGTCCATCATAGGTTTTGGCAAGTTTTTAGGGCTCCTCGAGCCACCAAATGGCGAGTAGTCCCTAGGCCTATCCTACTCATTTGCCAAATTATGCGCCACTTATATAATTTTTAAAAAAAATCTATGCCTAAATAAGGCTGTAACCCCTACAAAAAGGATATTTGCACCTCATGAAACTAATTCGTAACTCGTTCATTTTAATATTATTCCTTACGAGTAGTATTTCGAATGCACAATACATTACCGAATTTCAAAAAGGCTTTCAACTAAATATACAACCCACCACGGCTAAAATTGAAATTGATGGCATTTTGGATGAACCGGTCTGGGCTAATACAGATGTAGCCAAAGATTTTAAGAAAAAATATCCCAACGATATTGGAGAGGCCAAACGCGCAACAGAAGTAAGATTTACTTATGATAATGAAAATATTTATTTTGGATTCAAGGTATATGATAGTGGAATAGCTATCTCAAGAAGTTTAAAAAGAGATATTGGGTATGACATGAGTGATGGAGTTGGTATTATGCTAGACCCTTTAAATAAAAAAACTAATGGCTTTTTCTTTTTTTTAAGCGCTTTAAATGTGCAATCAGAAGATCAATTAAGTTTAACTTTTCAAGATAAACCTAGTTGGAGTTGGGACACCAAATGGTTTTCTGCCACCAAAGATTATGGTTCTTATTGGGTTGCAGAAATAATGATTCCTTTAAAATCTATCAGATACGATCCTAAAAAATTACAATGGGGTATTAATTTTTTAAGGGCCGATGCAAAAAATAATGAATATAGTACATTTACCAAAGTACCCCCTATCTTTAAGGGTTATGATTTAGGCTATATGGGTTTATTAAATTGGCCCGCCGCCACGCCTACTACAAAAAATAATATTATTTTACTGCCCTTCATTTCTGGTACTAGCATAGAAGATCAAGAAAATGGAAAATCTCTGAACAGTAATGCTACCGGTGGTTTTGATGCAAAAGTAGCCTTAAATGCTTCTCTAAATTTAGACTTAACCGTTAACCCCGATTTCTCTCAAGTAGAAGTAGACCAACAAGTAACGAACCTTACAAGATTCAATATTTTTCTTCCAGAAAGAAGAGGATTCTTTTTAGAAAATTCAGATTTATTTTCCAATTTTGGTATGCCCTTTGTACGTCCCTTTTATTCTAGAACCATTGGACTTGATAAAGACGGTAATAAAATTCCCATTTTATTTGGTGCAAGAATGTCTGGAAATTTAGACCCCGCTACGCGTATTGGTATGATGAATATGCAAACAGGAAAACAAGGAAATTACTCGGCTGAGAATTTCACTGCATTTACTTTACAAAGAAGTGTATTGAAGCGATCCGTTTTAAAAACTTATTTTTTAAATAGAGAGAATTTTATTTCAGAGGCAGAGGCCAAGAAAAACCCATTAGATAAATATGGTCGAAATGCAGGGGTTACTTTTGAATATTCAAATACTACAGGAACTTTTAGTAGCTGGACCGACCTACATAAATCTTTTAAAGCTGATATAAATAATGACGATATCTATGCAAGCACAGGGTTTATGACAAATACAAAACATTGGTCTTATGTTAGCCTTATTGGAAGCTTAGGTAAAAACTATTATACCGATTTAGGATTTGTGCAAGGCATTGATAATTATGATGCCATAAGAGATACTACTATTCGTGTTGGTTTTAAAAACTTATTCAATTCGCTTACCTATAGGTTATTTCCCGAAAATGGTTCCATTGCTAAAATGTTTGTGAAAATTGAAAGTTTTGCCACCCTACATCCCGACAATTCCATTAATCAAGCTGATAACAAATTGGGATCTGATTTTCAATTCAAAAATACCTCTACTTTTAGTTTTGATTTAAAAAATACAATTGTCAACTTGTTATATCCTATTTCTTTTACTGATGGCGTTCCCTTACCAGTTGGAAATTATGTCTTCAATCAAATTCAGATAAAGTATTCATCTGATTCGAGAAAGATATTTAGATTAGAAGGCAATTTGAATATAGGCCAATTTTACAATGGGCAAGTCAAAGGAATTGCCATGGGTATTATCTATAGAAATCAACCCCATTTTAATGTATTATTAAGCGCTCAATTTAATAATATCGTGTTCCCTAACCCTTATGGTAGTACTAATTTAGTTTTATTACAACCTAGGGTGGAGTGGAATTTTAGTACAAAAATGTTCTGGACCACTTTCGTACAATACAATACACAGAGCAATAACTTCAATATAAATAGTCGATTACAATATAGGTTCAAACCTATGAGCGACTTCTTCTTGGTATACACCGACAACTACTTTACCGACCCTTTATTTAAAAATAAAAACAGGGCACTTATCTTTAAGTTCAGTTATTGGTTTAATTTGTGATAGCAAATTAAACGTATGGATAACTCCTTTTCCATTTCAGGGCAATATGTAGATATTGTAGGAAAAAAAATATTTCCTGCCTCCATCACTGTTAAAGATGGAATAGTTAATTCTATTGAAGCCATACAATCCGCTCCTAATCAGTTTTTACTTCCTGGTTTTATTGATGCCCATGTGCATATAGAAAGTAGCATGCTTATTCCAAGTTCCTTTGCTCAAATAGCTGTAACGCATGGAACAATTGCCACTATTAGCGACCCTCATGAAATTGCCAATGTGTGTGGCGTGGAAGGCGTTCATTATATGATTAACAATGGAAAGAAAGTGCCTTTTCATTTTTTCTTTGGCGCACCAAGCTGCGTGCCTGCAACCGAATTTGAAACGGCAGGCGCTGCCATAAATAGTGATGCCGTAGCTAAATTATTAGCAAGTAAGGATATTTATTATTTAAGTGAAATGATGAACTTTCCTGGCGTTTTATCCAAGGACGAGGAGGTAATGAAAAAAATCACGGCTGCACATAAAATAGGTAAGCCAGTGGATGGCCATGCACCGGGCCTAATGGGCGAAGCAGCGAAAAAATATATTGAAACAGGAATAAGTACCGACCATGAATGTTTTACCATTGACGAAGCCTTGGATAAATTATCCTACGGTATGAAAATATTAATTAGAGAAGGGAGTGCAGCAAAAAATTTCGAAGCCTTGTATGAATTAATAGACGATCATCCCAACAGCATCATGTTGTGTAGCGATGATAAACACCCTGATAGTTTATTAGAAGGCCATATTAATATTTTATGTGCAAGAGCGGTAGCAAAAGGGATAGATACATTTAATGTTTTAAAAGCAGCTTGTATTAATCCTGTAAAACATTATCAACTTCCAACCGGTTTATTTACAGTAGGTGATCCTGCCAATTTTATTGTAGTCAAAGACTTAATTGATTTCAAAGTAGCTCAAACTTATATCAAAGGAAAAAAAGTCGCCGAGGAGGGACAATCGCTCATTCCAATGATTCATGAAAAAGCCATCAATCAATTTAGTGCAGTTCCAATGATTGCGAAAGACATCAAAATACTTGCGACTGATTATCCAGAAAAAAATGGGCTTATTCCTGTAATTGAAGCCATCGATGGGCAATTAATCACCAATTGCTTATGGGAGACATTAAGTATAGAGGAAGGTGCGCTTCTTGCAGATACCAATAAAGATATTTTAAAAATAGTCGTTTATAATAGATACCATGCTGCACCGCCTAAAATGGCATTTATAAAAAACTTTGGATTTACAAAAGGTGCCATCGCTTCCACAGTAGCTCATGATAGTCATAATATTATTGCAGTGGGTGCAACAGACGATGAAATCCTAATCGCCATTAATGCGGTTATACAAGAGCAAGGCGGTATAAGTTGTGTGCAGGGTTCGGCTATCAAAGTGCTTGGCCTTCCAGTAGCGGGACTAATGAGTCTCCAAGATCCGTATCAAGTAGCGGCAGACTATACCGAAATAGATACCATGGCTAAATCCTTGGGCAGTTCATTGGGCTCCCCCTTTATGACCTTAAGCTTTATGGCTTTGTTGGTCATTCCACATCTTAAATTAAGTGATAAAGGCCTTTTTGACGGAGATGCCTTTAAAATATTTTAAAGTAGTGAATAAGAAACTTAGTTTTGGAAGGAAGAAGGAAGCAAAATTAAAATCGTAAATATAAATTATATGGTACATCATTTAAGCGAGAAGCATAGTTTAATGAGCAATTGGATTGCCGAATTAAGAGATGTGAGTATTCAAAATGATAGAATGCGGTTTAGAAGAAATTTGGAAAGAATTGGTGAAGTAGCAGCTTATGAAATGAGTAAACTAATGCCTTCTAAAATACAAGCTACTCAAACACCTTTGGGCATTCATCAATCAAAAGTATTGGCAGAACAACCCGTATTGGCTACTATTTTAAGAGCAGGGCTGCCCTTACATCAAGGCATGCTAAATTATTTTGATAAAGCCGACAACGCATTTATTTCGGCCTACCGAAAACACCAAGAGGATGGAAACTTTGAAATAAGTATTGAATACTTAAGTTGTCCCGATTTAAACAACAGAGTTCTTATAGTATGTGATCCTATGTTGGCTACAGGTGCCTCCATGGTGCAAACCATTCAAGCCATCACCCAGCATCAAAGGCCCAAAGAAATTCATATTGTAGTAGCCATTGCAAGTAAAAAAGGAATTGAAATGGTGGAGGCGGCTTTAGGTAAAAGCATCCCCATTTGGTGTGGAGATATAGATGATACCATTAATGACAAAAGCTATATTCTACCAGGCTTAGGCGACGCAGGCGATTTGGCTTTTGGAACGAAAATACAGTCCTAAAAGACTAGTTCGTATATTTACTTCAAAAGGAACCCTTGCTTAAAGAAATCATTTTAGCCATTCGCGCTTATTTTAGAGCACATCGTTTTATTCTTCAACATCAATTGTGGAAGTGGATGATTATTCCAGGTATTGTGTATGCTTACTTATTTGTAGTAGGTATGAATTACTTTAGTCAATCCTCCAGTTTTTTTATTGAATCTATTATTTTAAAAACGGGATTAAAATCATGGGTGGATGCTTTAAACAACGACTTAATTGGATTCTTTATCACGATGGGAAGTTTTTGGTTGTGGTTTACTTTACTCTTATTTTATTTTGCTTTGTTTAAGTATCTTTTTTTAATGTTGTTTGCTCCTTTTTTTGCTTATTTACATTTACGAATCGATGCCATTCAAAATAATACACCCTTTGTTTTTAAAGGCGCTACCTATAGAAAATTAATCACCAGGGCCTTATTGTTAAATGTGACCAACCTGCTTTGGCAAACCGTTTATTTAATTCCCATAGTGATCATTTGTACTTTGCCTATTATTGGATGGTTTACCCCCATTTTTACCATACTCATCGAATGCTATTTTTTAGGAGCTGCCATGTTAGATTACAGTTTAGCAACAGAAAATAAGAACAAAGTGGCTGCAGCAACGTATATAAATAACCACAAAGGATTACCTATTGGTAATGGACTAATTTTTTATCTACTCCATTTTATTCCTATCATCGGCTGGATCACTGCCCCATTTTATTCTTTAATTGCTGCCCAATTAAATACACTAGAAGTTAAAGACAACACCTAATGAAAACAGGAACCGTTTATTTATTACCCATGGTTTTGCATGAAGAAGGCTGGGAGGCTTTACCCGCTGATGTAGTAAAATGGATTCAGCAATGTGACGCCTTTTTTGTAGAAGATGAAAAAACAGCAAGACGTTTTTTTAAAAAGCTATGGAAAGAAATGATCATCGACAATTACATTTGGTACCCAATACATAAAGTGGAAGCGGAACAAATAAAAGCCTTCACTCAATTACTACATCAAGGAAAAAATATTGGTATCTTATCTGAAGCGGGTTGTACAGGCATTGCCGACCCAGGTCAATTACTGGTGGCTGCTGCACAAGAAATAGGCGCTACCGTAAAACCTTATGTTGGCCCTTCTTCAATTTTATTGGCTTTAATGGCCAGTGGCATGAACGGAAATTTATTTCAATTTCATGGTTACTTACCCATTGATGCCTTAGAACGTAAAAATAAAATACAAGCATTGGAAGCCGATAGTATAAAAAGAGCATGCACCCAATTGTTCATAGAAACGCCTTATCGCAATAATCAGCTATTAGAAGCTATTTTACAACACTGCCATCCAAAAACTCGTCTTTGTATTGGGGTAGATATTACAGCTCCTAACGAACACATCAAAACCGAAACCATTGCGTTTTGGAAAAACAATAAGCCAGAATTACATAAAAAATTAGTTATTTTTTTAATAGGGAGCTAAAATTGAACTAGCCTTTTGCGTATTAGCCGAAAAAAAACTTCACCTATTTTGTAGTAAGATGCCCAATGGAAAAATCAAATGCCCATTGGAAAGCAGCACATCCATTATTATTTATTGCTGGGACCTTAATGGCAGGTTTAATGATGGCGAACCTATTTTTAGGCCATAGCCATTATCCTGTTTATGCCATTGTAATAATAGCCATTGGACTCCTCCTTCTGCAAGGCAGCCTGCTATTGCCTATTCCCTCTTTTTTTAGAAGTATACTTGTATTATTCATTCTATTGTCATGGGGGATTTCTATTTATCTTGCCACCCAAGAAAAAAATTTAATACATCTTCCCTATCCAAAACCCTGGGTGGAAGGCTGTCGAAATTGGGTAGTAAAAAAAATAAATACCACTATTTTTTCTAAAGAAGCCAATGGCTTTGCACTGGCTTTATTGTTAGGTATAAAATCCGATTTAAACAAAGAGCTACTGCAGGCCTATACACAGTTAGGCATTATACATATTGTAGCCATTAGCGGAATGCATCTAGAAATTATATTTAAAAATTTAACCCGTCTCACCCAATGGATGCCAAGAAAAAAATTCTATTTACTGCTTGAGTTGTTCATGGTCTTAACAGGCGTCTGGTTGTATACATTAATGGCTTTTGCAAGTCCATCCATTGTTAGAGCAAGTGTATTTTTTAGTATTTATTTTATTGGTAAATTTTTACAGAAAAGTAATTATACACTCAATACTATTGCTGGTGGTATTTTGATATTATTATTGTTTGATGTAAAAAATTTAGAAAATATAGGTTTGCAATTATCCTACGCTGCGGTGATAGGGATACATTTATTTTACCCCTTATTAAATAAAATGTTGCCAATGGATAATCCTTTGTTATCATTTTTATGGAGTAATTTATGTGTAAGTATCGCAGCACAATTAACTACTTTGCCTATTTTGGTTTATCATTTTCACCAAATAGCTACACTGGTTATTGTAAGTAATTTTATCATGGTCCCATTAAGTAATATTTTGCTATATTGCTTAGTCATTTTAGTTATATGCCCTTCAGTATTAGGCCTCTCTTTAATCATGGGCCACTGGATTGAGGGCTATATTGTATGGATCAACGCTTGTATTCGCTATTTTTATGAACAGCCCATAAGCAGTAGTATTGAAGTTCATTTTGGTCCAATTCAAATAACAGTTTATTATGCCGTTTTATGGTTAGTCTATAAATGGCTAAATAAAAAACAATCCGCCTACCTGTTATACCTACTTGTACTTATAGTTGGCTACAGGCTAGTAAAGTTATTCAGTCTGGTTTAGTTTTTGTGGAAAAGCTGCGCGTACAAAAAATGCAGAAGATAGTACCTTTGATTATGGAAAAGAAAATCAAATCGGCGCTCATTTCGGTCTTTTACAAAGACGGTCTTGAGCCCCTCGCAAAAACATTACAAGCACAAAACATTACTATTTACTCAACAGGCGGAACGCAAAAATTTTTAGAAGATTTAGGCATCCCTTGTATTGGCGTGGAAACAGTTACTGGCTACCCTTCTATTTTAGGTGGGAGAGTAAAAACATTACACCCTTCTATCTTTGGCGGTATTTTAGGAAGAAGGTATGAACAACAAGATTTGAATGAAATGGAGCAGTATAAAATTCCTGAATTAGATTTAGTAATAGTGGATCTTTACCCATTTGAAGAAACCTTAAAAAGTACGGATGAAGAAAAATTAATTATTGAAAAAATAGATATTGGTGGCCCTTCTATGATTCGCGCAGCTGCTAAAAACTTTAGAGACTTAGTGGTCATTGCAGCCAAAGACGATTATGCCCAATTGAATACTATTTTAATTCAACAAAAAGGAACTACTCAAATAGAACAAAGAAAAGCTTTCGCTGCAAAGGCTTTTGAAGTAGTGATGCATTATGATATAGCGATTAGTGATTATTTTAATCCAGGTAAAGTATTAAGATATGGAGAAAACCCACATCAAGTAGCTACTTTTTACGGGCATTTAGAAAATTGGTTTAGCCAATTGCATGGAAAAGAATTGTCTTATAATAATTTAGTGGATGTAGATGCTGCTATTGCACTTATAGGCGAATTGCCTAAAACTAGTTTTGCTATAATTAAACATACCAATGTTTGTGGTGTTGCACAAAGAAAAACGGTATTCGAAAGTTGGAAAGCTGCCTTAGCCGGGGATCCAGAAAGTGCATTTGGTGGAGTACTAGTAACCAATGCAACAGTTGATACTGCTACTGCCGAAGCCATTCAAGAATTATTTTTTGAAGTATTAATTGCCCCTGCTTTTGAACCTGCTGCATTGGCAATCTTAACCACTAAGAAAAACAGAGTGTTGCTACAACTTAAGCCAGGTGTTGCTTTTAACCCAAGTCAAAAGAAATCTATTTTAAATGGAACCTTAGAACAAGGATTAGATCATGGCAATTACACCCAATGGGAAGAAGTGGGTGCAAGACCATGTACCCCTTCAGAAAAAGAAGATTTAATTTTCGGAAACATTATTTGCAAGCATTTAAAAAGTAATGCTATAGCGTTAATAAAAAACAAACAATTGGTGGGCAAAGGCTGCGGACAAACAAGTCGTGTGGACGCCTTGAGACATGCCTTAGACAAAGCCAAGCAATTTAGTTTTGATTTAAAAGGAGCTACTTTAGCATCGGATGCATTTTTCCCTTTTGATGATTGCGTAAGAATTGCACATGAACAAGGAATAGAAGCTTATATACAACCAGGTGGTTCTGTAAGAGATAAAGATAGCGTAGCCTATTGTCAAGCCAATGGCTTAGCGATGGTGATGACTCAATTGAGACATTTCAAACATTAAAAAAGAAATAAATCGGGCAACCGAAAACATGGCCAGTCAAAAAAAAGCATACCTCGCCTTAACCGTTACCAGTGTGGTTTGGGGTACTACCTGGGTGGCAAGTAAAATGGGAGTTGCACATGTTCCTGCTTTTGAACTAGCCAGCATTCGCCAGTTAATGGGTGGTATTATTTATGTAGTTTTCTTTTTATTCATGGGTCAAAAATTGCCCACTAAAAAGCAATTTGCTTGGTTGATTCCTATGGCATTTTTGATGTTTGTTTCTTCCAATGGAATTGCTACTTATGGTTTACAATTTATTACCAGTGGTTTAGCCGCGTTAATTGCTGCACTGTACCCGCTATCGGTGGTATTGATAGAAAGATATTATTTTAAAGCCATTAAAATAACACCACAAACCTTACTGGGACTGTTTTTGGGCTTATTAGGCATACTATTTATTTTTTATAAAGACAGTTTACAAATGCATGGTACTCATTATTTATTTGGAGTAGGATTGTCTTTGTTCGCTATGATTACCTGGAGTGTAGGATCCATTATCATGTCTAGAAGTAAAATTGATATTAATCCTTACTATTCTATAGGATGGCAAATGTTAATTAGCTCATTGACCATGGGTTTAATTACACTATGCACAGGGAATTATATTCCCCTCCATGAAATCCCTGTTAAAACCTGGGGTATTTTGGCTTATATGGTATTGGGCGGATCGGTGCTATCCTTTGTAGCTTTTGTATATAGCATGAAACATTTAAAGCCAGCCATTGCCAGTTTATACGCTTATGTAAATCCCATTGTAGCCATTTGGGTAGGCTCTTTATTACTGAATGAAAAAATGTCTTTCAATAGTATTATTGGAACCATTTCCACTTTAGTGGGCGTATACTTGGTGAACAATAGTTTGAAAAGTCAGAAAGACCCGGTGGAAGTAATGGCAGATGCAGATGGTATGTAGATTTAGTTTCTACGCCCTTCTTTGTAAAGTTGATTAAAAGTTTTGTTGGAAAACTCCAAGGGAGCACGTTGGCTGCTCCAGCCTTTAAACATTTTATTGATGACCCAATTTTTTATAGGTGCAGTTCCTTGATTCATTAACATTCGACTCATGGAAGTTTGCTTCCAAATTTTCCAAGCAAAATTTTCAGCAAAACCACTTTCCCCACCTTCAACCGATTGCTTTCTGTTATCTAATAACAAATCATGTAAGTTGATGCGCACTGGACAAACTTCGGTACAATTACCACATAAACTTGATGCATAACTTAAATGTTTGTAATCGTGCATGCCTCTTAAATGAGGTGTAATCACACTTCCAATAGGTCCACTATAGGTAGTGTCGTAAGAATGACCTCCAATATTTTTATAAACAGGGCAAGCATTTAGGCAAGCCCCACAACGAATGCAATACAAAGCCTCTCTACTTTTTGCATTGGCTAGTAAATCGGTGCGTCCATTGTCTAATAAAATAACGATCATCTCTTCTGGACCATCCGTTTCATCAGCTTGTCTAGGACCAGAAATAATACTATTGTAGACAGTTACTTGTTGCCCCGTTCCAAAAGTGGCTAATAGCGGCCAAAATAAGCCCAAGTCTGTAATAGAAGGAATGACTTTTTCAATACCTACAATTACGATATGTGTTTTAGGCCATGAAGCAGAAAGTCGAGCGTTGCCTTCGTTTTCGGTAAGCGCAATACCACCAATATCTGGAATAATAAAATTGGCACCCGTTACACCAATTTCAGCTTGCACATATTTATCTCTTAAATTTTTTCTAGCCACCAAGGTTAATTCCTCGGGAGTTAAATTAATATCGGTACCTAATTTTTCATTGAATAATTTCGCCACATCTTCCTTACTCTTATGCATAGCGGGCGTAACAATGTGGTAAGGGGCTTCTCCATCCATTTGTTGAATGTATTCTCCTAAATCAGTTTCCACACTCTCAATACCAATTGATTCTAAATAATTATTTAAATGAATTTCCTCGGTTACCATGCTTTTGCTTTTCACAATAGAACGGCATTTTTTTTCAGCACATATTTCACCAATAAAATTCAAAGCTTGTTCGGCATCTTCCGCCCATAAAACCTGGCCACCTCTTTTAGTAAGCTGTTCTTCAAATTGCAATAAGTAAGTATCTAAATGTTCAACAGCTTCCCATTTTCTATTTTTAGCCATTTCTCTAACTCTTTCCAAATCGGTAAACTGTTCCTTCCCTTTTGGAACAACAGCATTGTACTTGCCAATATTAAAATTGATTTTTTTTCTATGCTCTAAGTCGACTGCTTTGGCATTGCTTTTAGTAAGAAAAGATTTGGCGAAGATGTTTTCCATGAGGACAAAAATAGTTATTTATTCTTAAGATGTTTTGCAGAAGCCTCCAATGCTTCATAAAAAGTTTCCCCATACTTTCTAACAATGGATTCCTTTAAAAATACATAAGCAGGCACTTTTAGTTTAACCCCTAAGCTGCAAGCCGCTTTGCAAAGATCTTCCCTAGGTTCATAATTCATGTATTCCATAGTAGGATCGGCCTTGCTTTTTTGAACTTTAATGGGAAACAAGTGACAACTAATTGGTTTTTTCCATGGAATCTTACCATCATTATAGGCTTGTTCAAAAGCACATTTAATAATTCCTGCCTTATCCCTAAAACCATAAGCACAAATTTCACCATTTAAGGTAGGCGTTACCCAGCCAAATTCTCGGTCATATAAAAATTGGCCTACTTGTTTTACTTCTTTGATACCTTCCTTAGTCATATAAGGCTCCACTAGATCATAGTATTCTTTAATAAAATCTTTCTCTTGATTTTCTAAGGGTGCACCTGCATCTCCATCCTCACAACAACCTCCTTTGCATTTTGTTAAATCACAAACAAATTGCTCTTCCACTACCATATCACTTACTAAAACGGAATCAATAATAATCATAGTTAAATTTATGGGACAAAGATAGTTTTATTTCCAACGAAATGTATTTACTAAATGCTTCAAGTCCTGATATAAAAAAGCATTCACTGGTGCTAAAGAATCTTCATTAGGTGTGGTATCAATATAAAGTGCTCCTCTAAAAAAATGAGTGGTAGTATCGGTTAAAAAAAACTGATAGCTGGTAGCTACTTCGCCTCCAATATGAAAAAATACACCTTCCACCCCCTGTTCATTAGAAAATAATGAATCATCTATAAAACTGGCTCTGCTATTATGATTATTGGCAAAAGTATACGCATCTCTAATCAATGTATCCAACTGGTTTGTCTTCATTTTAGAATAGCTAATATATAAAGTGGCCCCCATCGTTGGAAAGTGAATATTAATCCAGGAATCTGTTTTTTTACTTGTGCCAAAATAATTGACGTTATTGTCAATTTTGCCATAGGTAGGAAATTCAAAAGTATAAGGATAGTTTTCTTGGCTAAAAACCTGATAGGTTTTATCAGGAAAAGTAATGGAGGAATAGCCTTTATTTTTATTGGTAAAGGGTGAATTACATGCCGCTAAAAATAAAAGGGAGGAAATAAAAATACTCAATAAAAACCTATACATGATCAGAAAATTGTGTGGGTAAAGGAGTGATAATTAATTGAATTTTATGAATTCTATTTTTTTGAATTTCCATTACTGTAAAACTAAATTGTTTGTATTTAACTACCTGCTGTAGCAATGGAAAGTGGCCCGCCAATTCTAAAAACAAACCTGCCATGGTATCACTTTCACCTTTGACTGCATCGAATGTATTAGTGGCGATGTCAATAAAATTACAAAAATCATTAATGGTGGCTTTCCCTTCAATACTATAATGATAGTCGTCAATTTTTTTAATCATGGATTCTTCTTCGTCAAATTCATCCTTAATATCCCCCACAATTTCTTCCAAAATATCTTCTAAGGTAATAATTCCGCTGGTGCCTCCAAATTCATCTACCACCACAGCAAAGTGAATGCGTTTTAATTGAAATTCTTTCAATAAATCTTCAATCATTTTTTGTTCATGTACAAAAAAAGCGGGCCGAATCAATGGTCTCCAATTATAATTAGCACCTTCATTGATATGCGGAATAATATCTTTGGTATGTATCATACCAACAATGGTATCTAAATCTTCTTTATAAATAGGAAACCTACTGTAGTTGTGTTCTTTAATATGTTCTAATAAACGATTAAATCCAATTTGTTCTTCTACCCCATCTACGTCCAACCTAGTTTTCATAATTTGCTTAACCGAAATATTCCCAAATTTTACAATGCCTTTTAAAATACTTGTTTCATGCGTTGGATGCACAGGGGAAGTAGTTAACTCAATGGCATGGTCTAATTCTTCCATGCTATAGGAATTATTATTTCGTTTTTGCGCCAATATTTTTTCAATACTATTGGTATACTTCACCATAAATGAACTAGGCTTGGAGAAAATAAAATACACGCCTTGAATAATAAAGCTAAAGTCTTGTGCAAAACGAATATTGTTTTGCGTAGCCATTACCTTAGGTAAGATTTCTCCAAAAAATAATAAAAGTAAAGTAACCAAAACCACTTTCACCACAAATTCAAAACCAGGTAAGGCAATTTTGTCAAAACTAAAAAAATGATCAATAATTACATTGGCAATTAAAATAATACAAATATTTATAAAACTATTTGCAATTAACATAGAGGTCAATAACTTCTTGGGCTCTTCCAACAAAACAATAATTCTTTGTAGGGGCCTATAAGGTTTATTTTTGATGGATTGAATGTCTTTGTAAGACAAAGAAAAAAATGCCACTTCTGATCCGGCAATAACAAAAGATAAAAACAATAAAAGAGACATTAAAATAAGTAGCCCACTATCTTGTTGCAGCTGCAGCAAATAATTAATCGAGGAAATAAAAAGAGGTCCCGAATGAGGTTCCAAAATAAACTTGTTTTACGAGTGGAAAGTTACCGATTTTAAAAAGACAAATAGAAAAATTTAAGCGATCTATCTATTTTTTAAAAAATCAACGATCACTTTTGGAAAAGGATAGTTGCGCAATTTAGTTTTAGGCACCCAAATAGCATTAGAAAATACGGCTGGCTTAGTTTTAAGGACCACCTCAACAAACCTAATGGTCAATTGTTGATGCGTAAGCAGTTGATACACAGGTGCGGAAATGTTTGAGCTAATTATATCACTACCACTCAAGGCCAATTGATTTTGAAAAACTTGCTTAAAGTAGGCCTTATCCTCCTGAGGTATCCTGTCGTTTTCTACTAAATAAAATTGGTACAAGCCTGCCCAAATGTCTTCATTTCCGCGCTTTTGGAGGAGCCAATTATTTTTATAGTTGAAAATGAAAAAGTCAAAATACCTTTTCCTTTTTTGAATTTGTTTTAATTTAATAGGTAATACATTAATTTGATTGCTATTAAAAGCAACACATTTTTTTTGCATCACGCAGCCATTACATAACGGGGCCATTGGTTTACATATCGTAGCTCCAAAATCCATCAAGGCCTGATTGTAGCGTCCTGCCTTTTTTTTATCTAAATTTTCAAACGCTATTTTATTAAATAACTGAACCCCCTCTTTGGTATCTATGGCGGTGGCTATTCCATAAAATCTAGAAAACACTCTAAATACATTCCCATCCACCACTGCATAAGGTAAATTAAATGCAAATGAAGCAATAGCAGATGCGGTATAAGGACCTATTCCTTTTAAAGCTAGTAATGCTTCAAAGGTATTGGGGAAAATACCATCCAATTTATCTACTATATAACGAGCGGTATGTAATAAATTTCTGCAGCGATTATAATAGCCTAAACCTTCCCACAATTTAAAAACCTGTTCATCTTTGGCATTGGCTAATTTAAAAATTGTAGGGTATTTTTTGACAAATTTTTCATAATAGTCCCAACCCTGTTCCACCCTGGTTTGTTGTAAAATAATCTCACTTAACCAAATTTTGTAGGGATCTAGCTCTCCTTTCCAGGGCATGGGGCGATGATTGCTGTCTTTATTCCATTTTAGCAATAAAAGAGTGAAGAAAGTGGACATAAGAACAAAAATGAGTTAAAAAGGCCAAAATAAAGCACATTTTAATAAATAGGGCACTAGTATATATAACATAATGATTATATATTATAAATTAATATGTATAGAAGCTTATAATTATGGTTCAAAATGGATCAAAAGGAATAAAAAATAATAGAATAAAATTGAAAAAAGGAAAAATTGTTTTATTTTTAGTATTGAACCACAAAAATAAATTTCATGAGAAAATCTGATCTCATCAATCAAATATCTGACAAAACTGGAATACCTAAAGTGGACGTATTAGTTACTTTAGAAACTATGTTTAAAGAAGTGAAAGAGAATTTAGCCAACGGCCAAAACATATACATACGTGGATTTGGCAGCTTTATTACTAAAAAAAGAGCGGCAAAAATTGGACGAAATATTAAAAAGAATATTGCCGTAGAAATTCCAGAACATTTTATACCTGCTTTTAAGCCAGCAAAAGAATTTGTCAACGAAGTAAAAAGCAAACGTAAGTAACTTACCTTTGCAACAAATTGACCTACTTTGAAGAAACCCCAATTCATTGCTATTGTAGTTGGCCTATTATTAATTAGCATATTGTACCTATTTGTTCCTAGATCTAATAAAAAGGAAACGGCCACTTCTAATGAAGTAGCTGATAATCAAGAACTTAGCTCTAAGTCCATTATTGATGGCGCTAAAACATCCTTAACAGCGGATCAAAAGATTTCCTTATTAAGCATTGAAAATCAACTAAATACAAGCAAAAAACAACTGGATAGTATCCTTATCTATCAATCCCTTGCTACTTTTTGGGCAAAGGAGGTTCATAGAATAGAACCCTATTTATATTATACTTACAGTGCTGCTTTGTTGGAAAATAATGAAAAAAGCCTCACTTTTGCAGCCCAACAGTTGGTAGATAACTTTATCAACCCGGATGCACCGCCTGCCCTTCAAAATTGGATGGCAAGTAATGCAAAAGTTCTTTTAGAGAAAGCATTGGTTATCAACCCAATAAATGATTCGGCAAAAATAAATTTAGGCGCCTGCTACTTGTTTGGAAATATTTCAGACAATCCGATGCAAGGTATATTAAAGGTCAAAGAAGTAGTGGATAAAAACCCACATAACCTCTATGGTCAACTTATTTTAGCATTGGGTGGAAAGAAGTCAGGCCAATACGAAAAAGCCATAGAACGCTTTTTAATCGTATTAAACGACGAACCTAATCATATCGAAGCCATGGTGAACCTAGCCGAGTGTTATGAATTAACCAATCAAAAAGAAATTGCCATTAATTGGTATACCAAAATAAAAACAATGGTAGTCAATCCTGAAGCAAAAGAAGCAGTATCTAAGCGAATTCAACAATTAAAGAAATAACATTTTATAACAAAAATTATTCGACATGCCTTGTGGTAAAAAAAGAAAGCGTCATAAAATTGCGACGCACAAAAGAAAAAAACGTTTAAGAAAGAATCGTCATAAGAAAAAGAACAAATAGTTCTATATCGATAGACAAGCGTATTTGAATTCAAATACGCTTGTCTTCTTTTCCAATTGCACACCACTTATCTACTAAGCAACTTTACCTTACCTTTTCCTTCCTTTGTAAAGTGGTCGTGATTCAAAAAACATAAAGCAGCTGCTCGCTATTTTGCTGGCAAACTGTTTTTAAAAAGTTGCTATACGTGAACAAAGAATTAATAATTAATAGCTCAGAAAATGGGGTAGAAATTGCCTTATTAGAAGAGAAAAAGTTGGTTGAAATACACAACGAAAAGATGGATGCCCGTTGGTCTGTGGGCGATTTATACCTAGGGAAAGTAAAAAAAATTATACCTGGTTTAAACGCAGCCTTTATAGATGTTGGATTTGAAAAAGATGCTTTTTTGCATTATACCGACTTAAGTCCCTATATAAAATCTGTGATCAAGTTTACGCAGTTGTCTATGAATGATGACAACCAATCATTTGATTTTTCAAAATTTCAGACGGCCGCTGAAATAATTAAAACAGGAAAAATAAGTGAAGTACTCAATGGTAAGCCTACACTATTGGTACAAATTTTAAAAGAGCCTATTGCCGCCAAAGGACCAAGATTGACTTGTGAATTATCCTTAGCGGGAAGATTTGTAGTATTGACCCCTTTCAATGAAATGGTGGCGGTATCCAAAAAAATTCATTCAGGAGAAGAGCGTAAAAGATTGCAAAAAATATTGGACGCAGTGCGTCCTAAAAACTTTGGTATCATCGTTCGAACTGCTGCAGAAGGAAAGAGTACTGCCGAATTACATGAGGACTTACTTACCCTAACACAAAACTGGAAAAACATTCAATCTAACATGAAAGGCGCTTTGCCTCCTGCTAGAATTATGAATGAGGAAAGTAAAACCAATAGTATTTTAAGGGATTTATTAAGTGAAGATTTTAATAAAATTGTAGTCAACGATAAAAAAATATATGATTTAACGCTAAGTTATCTTCAAAGGATTGCACCGCATAAAACCAATATTTTAAGTTTATACAGTGGTGATCAGGAAATTTTTGACCAATATGGTATTACGAAACAAGTAAAATCTAGTTTTGGCAAAACGGTTAATTTAAATAGCGGTGCTTACTTAATTATAGAACATACCGAAGCCTTGCACGTGATTGACGTGAACAGTGGATTTAAAAGTGTAGGCAATAACCAGGAGGAAAATGCCTTACAAACCAATTTGGAGGCTGCCGAAGAAATAGCCAGACAATTAAGATTAAGAGATATAGGAGGCATTATAGTAGTCGATTTCATTGACATGAAACTACCCGACAACCGAAGAAAAGTACAAGAAGCCTTGGAAGAGCATATGAAAACCGACCGTGCTAGGCATTCTATTTTGTCTATTTCTAAATTTGGGTTATTACAAGCCACGCGCCAAAGAATTAGACCCGAAGTCAATATTAATACCTCCGAAGACTGTCCTGCCTGTGCTGGTTCTGGCAAAATAACTTCTGCTTTATTATTAGAGGATGAAATGGAGAAAAAATTGGCTTACCTAGCCACGCACGGGCACAAATCCCTGGTTTTAGTGGTGCACCCTATCATTCATTCCCATTTAACCAAGGGGCTATTTACAAGCATTATAAAGCGTTGGAAAAACAAGTATAAGATTAAGCTTAAATCACAAGCTTCCAACGCAAGTCATTTGGTGAAATACCAATTCTTGGACGACCAACAAGAAGAAATTGTCATCTAATATAGAACTACTTAGAGACAGGTTAGAGGAGACTACCTAGGTACCTATTCATCTAAAACTTCATTTTGCATCTAGTCAATAGATCAAATAAAAAAACTCCCCCCGAATGAATCGGGGGGAGTTTTTTTATAGCTTTTAATTACGCGAACGTAAAATTATTGCTTTTGTAAAATCAATCTCATCTTACCATAATCGCCGCCAATTTCAACAGATACACTTAATGATAGTTGTAATCTACCTGTACAAGCAAAAGCATAACCAGAACCGGCATAACAAGTAGCTTTTCCAAGACCAAAATAAGAAGCGTCTTCAAAAATGGTTTTATCCACACTTACAACACCTGTAGCTGGGTCAATTTTGATAATTAAACGATTCACAAGAGGGACTATTGAAATAGAATTACCAGGCCAAGCTCCACTAATATCTAAAGTGTTCGCAGTTGGGCCATCTTTAATTATGACAATATCGCCTGGTACATTATCTTGCCAGTCATCAGTAATGACTTTATAAGTTCCTGCCATAGAAGAGGTATAAGGGCAAATAATAAGTCCATTAAATACAAAGCTAGCCTTGTATTCAGGACCACCATTTAAACCAGAACCATCGTTGGTTCCTGTATTATTTACATCATATCTAGCACCTGATTTAGTAAATATTCTGTTAAAAAATGTAAAACTTGAACCAGGTTTGAAACTAGAACTCGCAACACCTAATGCAGTGGCTAATTCTGCTCCGTTTACAGTTAAATTAACTGTTTCGCCAGCATAAGCAACTGTTTTTACTTTTTTCCATTTGGTGGTATCGTAATCGGAGCTTGCAGAAGCCCAAATTTCAATACGGTCAATTTTTTCCCCGCCAGCAAACTGATGAACAGTTACACCAACAGCAGAAGTCGCTATAGAGTTTAAATTGAAATTCTCATTGATTGTTTTATCTAAAATCAAGTAAGAACCCACTTTAAAATTGTCGATGGACGACAATGGATTTATTGGGCCATCTGTTTTTTTACAAGAACTCACTGCAAACAGGAGACTGCAAAAAACTAAAGAATAAATTATTTTTTTCATACAATTCTTGATTTAAAATTTATTTAATGAAATTGTCTGGATTATTATCCCAGAAAACTTTATTGGCAGCTGCACCTGATTTTTGTGCAGGGGCATTTGAGTTTCTATTAACAAATACAGAAGGATAGTAGAAAGATCTAGTAAATAAACCAGGAGCTTGAACACCTACTACCAACTGAACATTTTTAGGACTTCCCGTTCTTCTTAGGTTATTGTATGGTTCAACCCCATTTCCCCAAGCTGCAATCATATATTCAGACATAATTAAATCAATCTTGGCAGAACTTGTACTTGCTGCTGTATATAAATTGCTTACTAAAGTTTTATAATTGGTAATTTGTGCTTCATTCGCTAAAGTAGTTGCTGGGATAGATGTATTTACATACCCAATTTCAGAAATAAATCCTGTCACTTTAGTGATAGATCCTGCAACACCTTCAAGGAAATAATCTGCCGAGGTCTTTGGAGCAGTTACACCCAATGCTTCTATTGCTTCCGCTTTTAAGAAAGAAGTATAAAAAGACATCCAAATTGGATTAATCCCATTTCCACCAGCACCCATTCCAAATGTTACTTTTTTAGCTTGGTTGTAATCGAATTCACCAGCAGCAGGATAGATACCTACTTGTGATACATAAGCACCATCTGGGGGTCCACCACTATTATCACCATGGTCTCTTCCTATATAACCCGATCCAACAGCGCAAAATGGTGTTTGATCTGGTACAGAAGGGTACCAAGCTGGAAACGTAGAGGTTCCCCACTGTGAATTTAAATAGCAAGGCTCAGTTTCTGAATTAGCCCAAGATGCCAAATTCAAATTTTGACGATAGAAATAATAACGCAATCTTGGATCACCAGTTGTTATTACAGCTGTTGCTGTTTTACCAACTTGAACATCACCTCCCCATTTTTCAGCGGCTAATTTCCAAATAAAATAATTTGATAAATAACCACCGCCACCATTGTCGTTGTAGCCACCATACCATGGATGTCTACTATCTGGTTGAAGTATTTTAGAATATTTAAATCTAAAACTTTGAGCATCTGTATTGATTAAATCATTTTCAGTAATTAAAGCTTGCACTTTATCTTTCACTGAAACCACCAAACGCTCTTGCATGTAAAACTTTAATTTTAAAGTTTTAGCAAAGGTTATCCAATTGGCTTTAGAACCTCCATAATACAAATCAACTTTTGGTGCTGCTGCTGAAGCTGGATTTTTTAAATCTGCTATAGCAGAATCTAATAAACTAATTACAGCTGCATACACTGCTGCACCTTTATCTACTGCAGGGGTTTCGTTTCCAGATCCTTTCACTGCTTGAGAATAAGGTACATCGCCAAATTGATCAACCAAGGTTCCTAAAGTATAGGCTTTTAAAATTCGAGCAATACCAGAATGAGCATATTTCTTTTGAGTAATGGCCAAAGGAATCATCGCATCCACATTCGCAAAAATGCTAGTATAGGCGGTGGTCCAAATTCCATCAAAACCGGCTGGTGTTGTTCCATTATTATATTTTGGTCCACCCCAATAAGATAGACGTGACATCCCAGCACCATTCGATGAAGCTTGATTTTGAAAACTATTAAAACTAATTTGAATAGAATTTAAATACAAGTCAACATCCGCTGTTGACATGCTAGGATAGTTAGGGTTTTCTAGAAGGCTATCTAGCTGTTTGGTACAAGCCGTAAAACTTGCAGCAACTAGCAATAGCCCAAAAACAATTTTTTTATATTTCATAATATATCTTTTAAAATTTTTAGAATGTTACTTTTATGCTTAGACCATAACGACGACTAGATGGACCTGTAATGGCTTCATATCCACGACCATTTCCAACCCCTGTAGCAGAAGCTTCAGGATCAAAATGGATATATTTAGGGAAGTTAGGCGCAAGGTACCATAAATTGGTTCCTGATAAGCTCATGGATAAGGAACCAAAAGGAGTTGTCGTCAAATATTTTGCTGGCAAATTATAAGACAATGCAGCTTCTCTAAGTTTTACAAAAGTAGCATCGTAAATAGCACTTTCATTGGGCGCACCATTGGTAATACTATTGCCATAAAATGCTTGAGAGGCAGAAATTTGAATATTATTAGGTTGACCATTTTCTAATACTCCAGGAAGTATCAATGGTAAATAACGATCAAATTGAGTATCTTTTGTTACACCACGACCAATCAAGGCAGCAGCTGTACCAGAATACATTTCTCCACCCACTGAATAATCCCATTGCATTTTAAAGCTAAAGGCTTTATAAGATATCGTATTAATGTTAGATAAACGATATAAAGCATTTGGATCTGCGATTACTTTAATATCGTTACTAGCGATATAGTTTCCATCAGGGCCCACCAATCGAGTTCCATTGGCATCTTTCTCAAAATAGTTTGCTACAATTACACCATAAGGTTGGCCATTTTGAGCAAAAGTACCTTGGTTAGAATAACCTGCAATAACAATACGAGTAATATCAGCAGGGATACCTGTAACCATACTTCTATTAAGTGTATACAATACATCTGTATGCCATCTCCAATTTTTATTTTTGATCACATCATAACCCAAGGCCATCTCAATACCTTTGTTTTCAACATTACCCGCATTTATTTGAGTAGAAGTAAAACCGGTTGATGGATCTAAGTCACGTCTTAAAATTTGATCATTCGCTATTTTTTGATAGAAAGTTAAATCTAAGCTAACGCGACTATTAAAGAACTTACCCTCCAGGCCAATTTCTTTCTCATTCAATAACTCTGGTTTTAAATTGGGATTAGGTAAGAAACTAGCTAATGAATTATAATTTACATTGGTTCCACCTGCAGTAGTAAATATCTTAGTTCCAATGACCAACGCATTACGAGTTGAATAAGGATCAGGAAAATTCGCACTAGTTGAATAACCAACTCTTAATTTTAAGTAGTTGATGTATTTATTATTTTTCAACGCCTCAATAGCTGAAGTAGGAATATAAGACAAACTAGCAGAAGGATAAAAGATGCTTCTGTTAGCAGATTCTACTGATGAAGCCCAGCTATTACGTCCGCCAATGGTTAAATAAGTATAGTCTCTGTATCCCACAGTACCTTGAGCAAAAACACCCAAACTTAAGTTGGAAGTTTTGTAGCTTAATTCATTACCCCCTTCACCAGTTGTAAGGTGAGAAACGAAATTATTGTGCGTCATTAAACCATACACTAATTGTTCAGTACTTCTTAATCCATCTTGAGAGAAATCCTTGCTTCTAGAGTTAACACCCGCATCCACATTTACTGTGAAATTTTCGTTTAATCTTTTGTCATAATTTAAAATCGCACTATGGTCCCAAATCATATTAAAAGCGGTACTTGTTCGCAATACCCCTAATGGTTGGTAGACCCCTCCTTTATTAGAAGAGTAGAAGTTAAACTCAGAGTATCCGTCAAAACCAGTTCTATAGGTTAAATTCAAACCTTTAAGAATTTCATATTTTGCAGACACTTGACCATAAGTTCTGTTGGTTTTATCACCAGTAAAAGTATTGTACAAATTCCAACGAGGATTTTGAATATCATTACCATTTCTATAATAAATAGAAGAGTGAGTAGAAGGTAATTCATAGGGTAACCCCATTAAATCCATAGAAGTTGGGGTAAACATTGTATTACCAAATACAGAAGCATTTTGAGGATTATTACCATAACCATCTGAAGTAGGAGGAGAAACTTGATCTGTAATAGCAAAATTCACAGTACCACTTACTGTAATTTTATTAGTCAATCTTGCATTACCACCCATTCCAAATACATTCTTAGTAAGTCCGTTACCTATAACATAACCTTTATCATCTGTGTAACTATAACTTATATTATAATTGGCATTATCTGAAGAACCTGCTAAGTTAACAGAGGTATTGCTCATTGCTCCTTTTCTAAAGAATCTAGGTACACTATTATAATATTTTACATTGTAAGGAGCCCCTTTGTATTCAGGATACTCAATATTCCAAGGTGATCTATCATAAGGATGCTTTACCACTTGATTTTGCATTAAACCTCCCCAGTTACTAAAAAATGCAATACCTACAGAGTTATCAAAACCACCACCATACAATTGATTGTATTCTGGTAAGACTGCTTCAGTAGTAAACATAGACTGAGAAACAGTCACTTCTGTTTTTTTCTTTATTTTTTGAGTAGAACCATTTTTAGTAGTAATTAAGATTACACCATTACGACCTGCCTCACCATATAATGTAGTTGCACTCAAACCTTTTAATACGTTTAAGTTTTCAATCGTATTAGGATCTAAATCTAAGAAACGACTTGGTGTTTGGTTACCAAAACTAAAATTAGAAGTGGCATTGGTACTTGCATCAAAAGGAACTCCATCCACAATAAATAATGGTTGAGAACCTCCTGTAATAGTACTGATACCTCTAATATTAATATTTGTACCAGATCCACTAAGACCACTTGTACTTAATATATTTAACCCTGGCGCTTTACCGCTTAATATTCTAGCTACATCCGTTTCTGGACTTAATTCTAATTGTTCTTTAGATACAGATGATACCGCGTATCCTAAGGCCTTTTTTTCACGCTTGATACCAAATGATGTAACAACCACCTCCCCCAAATCCTGGTTAAGATTTTTTAATGAAAAGTTGGTTACAGATTTTGCAGGTGCTTCAATTTTTTGGAACCCTACACTCGAAACTTGCAAAATTGCACCGCTTTTAACACTGATCGTAAACACTCCATTTGCGTCAGTAAGTGTTTTGTTTTTTGTCGAACCTTTCTCTGAAACGAGAGCGCCTTCAACTGCAGCCCCCTTGTCGTCTGACACCTTTCCAGTTACATTTGCGTTTTGTGCAATTGCAGCTTTAAAAGAGAAAAATGCAAGAAACAAACACCATAGTAGTTTTTTTCTCATGTTGTTGTTTTAAGTTTAATGAAATAAAACCCGAATACCGTTAAGTATCTCGGTAAATAAATATACTAATAAAATGTTAAAATTTTATAAAATAATTTAATATGTAATTATTTCTAAATAAATATATTGTGATTTAAAAAAATAATTTATAAAAAATTTAGATACTATTATATAATTAATTAATGTATAAATAGCTGTTTTTAAATGTATTACAGTTAAAATAAATTATAAATGTATAATTTATTTCAAATAAATAAATTGCGATTAATACTTAAATTTAAATTTCGATTCTCTTTATATTTACATCATGAGTAAGTCCAAATCGGCTTTTTTTTGCAATAATTGTGGTTATGAATCGACCAAATGGGCAGGCAAATGCCCTTCTTGTAATGAATGGAATACATTTACCGAAGAGCTTATCGATAGCGGAAAAGAAAAAGAAGACAGTTGGGAAGGCTACCACAACAACCAAAAAGGGACCCAAGTCATTTCAATCAACGAAGTAAATAGTTTAACGGAAAAAAGAATTGATAGTTCTGACCCTGAATTAAATCGTGTTTTAGGCGGTGGCATTGTACTCGGTTCTATAGTTTTAGTTGCAGGTGAACCTGGCATTGGAAAAAGCACTTTGTTCTTGCAACAAGGTTTGATGATGAAGGATCAAATTGTTTTGTACATCAGCGGAGAAGAAAGTATTCAGCAAATAAAAATGCGTGCCGATAGATTAAATTTAAAAAATGAAAATTTTTTCTTACTTACTGAAACGCATACTGGGCCTATATTTAAAGCCATTAAAAAATTAAAACCAACCGTAGTCATTGTTGATTCTATACAAACCTTAGAATCTAATTTAATTGAAGCTGCTGCTGGAAGTGTTTCTCAAATAAAACAAACTGCTGCCGAATTTCAACGCTTTGCTAAAGAGACTGGAACACCCGTTTTTTTAATTGGACACATTACCAAAGAAGGAACTATTGCAGGTCCAAAAATTTTAGAACACATGGTAGATACTGTGTTGCAATTTGAAGGAGATAGGCATTATGCTTATCGCATGCTAAGAACTTTAAAAAATCGTTTTGGTGGCACTAGTGAATTAGGTATTTATGAAATGACCGGTGAAGGCATGAAAGTAGTCACCAACCCTTCCGCTTTTTTAATTGCTCAAAGAAATGAATCCCTAAGTGGTAGCACCATTGCTGCTTCTATGGAAGGAATGCGCCCCTTATTAATTGAGGTTCAAGCACTTGTAACGCAAAGTGTATATGGTACTCCTCAAAGAACAGTCACTGGTTTTGACCTAAGACGCTTACAATTACTATTGGCCGTATTAGAAAAACGAGGTGGTTTTGCCTTTGGTATGAAAGATGTTTTTGTAAACATTGCAGGGGGCTTAAAAATCGAAGACCCTTCCTTAGACTTAGCAATTATATTATCCTTGCTATCTTCTTATGAAGACATTCCACTTCCACAAGGCATTTGTTTTGCAGGTGAAGTGGGATTGAATGGAGAAATAAGAGCAGTAAATAGAATTCAACAAAGAATTGCAGAAGCAGAAAAATTAGGATTTGAAAAAATTTATATCGCTGGATTTAATAGCAAGGGACTGGATACCAAAAAACATACAATTGAAATTGTAGCTATTGAAAGAGTAGATGAAGCGTATCAATTATTTTTTTAATGCTGCTTTTATTTTATAATAAAGTAGTAAATTATACTCGTGCTTTTCTTCATTTATTTTATCCGCATATTTGCTTAGAATGTGGCACAGACCAACTTTTAGCCCATTCCGTTTTATGTACAACCTGTGAAAATAATTTACCGTATACCGATCTTTTCCAGATTGAAAATAATATGATTGAAAAAGTTTTTTTGGGAAGATGTAAAATTTCTACAGCGGGTGCAGGTTTATTTTTTTCTAAAGATTCTATTGTACAAATTTTAATTTTCGAATTAAAATATAAACAAAATAAAAAAGCAGGTTGGTTATTAGGAAGAATTATTGGTAGCGCCATTCAACAATTAAGTCGTTTTAATACAATTGATTTACTCATCCCTATTCCTATTTCTAGAAAAAAAGAAAGACAAAGAGGTTTTAATCAATCCATTATTATTTGTGAGGGCATACAACAAATTTTACCTGCTTTAAAAATAGCTTCCGTTTTAAAAAAGCCAAGATCCACCCGCAGCCAAACCTTTAAAGGAAGGCTGCAAAGAACTGACCCATTCGAGCATGTATTTGTGCTAGCTGACCCAACCCCGATTAAGGGGGCTAGTTTACTTCTTATTGACGACGTGATTACCACCGGCGCTACCATTGAAGCAGCTGCAAATTGCCTGTGGTGGGGCCAACCCCTGTCCATTTCTCTGGCTGCAGCCACTTATACACTCTAGTCAACTTTTTTAAGGATAATTTGTTATTTTTAAAACTCAAACCCTAATTATGAAATTTATTTTAAGCACTTTATTAATGGCTTTTAGCCTTAACTTATCAGCTCAAAGCATTCATACTTTTAATGTAAAAAGTATCGATGGCAGTACATTGAATTTAGCCAAGTATAAAGGTAAAAAAATGCTCATTGTGAATACGGCTTCTAAATGCGGTTATACCCCTCAATATGAAGCTTTGGAAAAAGTATATGAGCAATACAAAGACAAATTAGTAGTCGTTGGATTTCCTTGCAATCAGTTTGGTGGACAAGAACCAGGTAGTAATGAAGACATTGCCGCCTTCTGTAAAAAAAATTATGGCGTCACTTTCCCAATGACAGATAAAATAGATGTAAAAGGCGACAACACGGCACCTATTTATCAATGGCTTACTCAAAAAGCAAAAAATGGCGTATTAGATGCAAGCATTGGTTGGAATTTTAATAAATTTCTAATTGATGAAAATGGAAAAATGATTGCTTATTTTCCAAGTAATGTAAAGCCAGATAGCGATGCGATTTTGTCGTATTTGAAATAATTTTATAGGCTCCCTTTTATAAACTATCCATTATCTTCGTTGAATGTTATTGAGTGAAGTAATTGGACAAGAACCTTTAAAAAAACAATTGGTTCAAATGGTGCAACAACAAAGGCTAAGTCATGCCTTATTGTTTGTTGGCCCAGAAGGCTCAGGGGCGCTACCTTTAGCCATTGCTTTTGCGCAATATATTGTGAGCATCCCTAATCAAAAAGCTTCAGACGCAGCCGATTTATTTGGAGCCGCCGCCGATAGTACTGCGCCAGTAAAAATTTATAGTCCCGATGAAATTGCTGCTTTACCTGCTTATCATAGAGCAAGTAGTTTAATGCACCCCGATTTGCATTTTTCATTCCCATCCATTACTGAAAAACCAGGACAAAAAAATATTAGCGCCAACTTCATAGAAGAGTGGAGAGAGTTTATTAATATTTATCCCTACGGCAACGCTTTTGATTGGCTCCAATTTATCAAGGCCGAAAATAAACAAGGAAATATTAGTGCAGACGAATGTGCTGAAATTATAAAAAAACTTTCTTTCAAAAGTTTTGAAAGTGCTTATAAAGTTTTAGTGCTTTGGATGCCAGAATATTTAGGTAAAGAAGGAAATAAATTATTAAAATTAATTGAAGAGCCCCCAGACAATACTATTTTTTTATTAGTTGCTGCCAGTGAAGAAAATATTTTACCCACCATTTTAAGTAGATGCCAATTTATTAAAGTGCCTCGACTATCCAAAGAGGCCATTGAAGAAGCTTTAATTTCCAAAGGAAAAATAGAACCTGAAAAAGCAGGTCAAATAGCCTCTATGTCGGATGGCAATTACCGAGAAGCTTTACATTTATTACAACACAGTGATGCCGACTTCTTAACGCAAATTAGAGAATGGCTCAATGCTATTCTTAAAAATGGGCCGGTAGCTCAAATGAAATGGGTAGACGACATGAGTAAAATGGGCCGTGAGCCTCAAAAGCAGTTTTTAAAGTATTTTAACCATTTATTAGAACAAAGTATCCGTTTAAAGGTATTGGGTAATGACCTTCCCTTGGACCCTGATTTAAAGGATTTTGCCTTAAGAATCAATAAAATTGCTGGAGTGGGGCAAATGGAGGCCATTGTTCAGGAAATAGACAAAGCCACCTATTATATTGAGCGCAATGCCAACGCAAAAATGCTATTTATGGCCTTGGGCATCAAGTTCTATCATATCATTCAGAACAAATCCTTAATTTTGACAGAAGCATAGGTCGTGAAATAGAAATAAGGCGCTTAGCACCGATGCAAGGTATTTTAATCATTAACAGTAGAACTTAGAATATATGGGATGTGGATCATGTGGAACAGGAACGCCTAACGGCTGTAAAAGCAATGGTGGTTGTAGTACTGGTGGCTGTAACAGACTCAATGTACATGATTGGCTTCGTGACCTGCCAATTGATGATGTAGCCACTCAATGCAAAGTGGTGGAAGTAAGCTTTAAACAAGGCAGCCGAAAAGAATTTTTCAAAAACACTACCTTACAACATTTTGAGAAAGGGGACTATGTAACTGTAGAAGGCGTCAATGGATTTGACCTAGGCGAAATTTCCTTAACAGGGGAACTAGTTAGAATACAATTAAAGAAAAGAGGGACAGATGAATTTAGTCCTGAGATGAAAAAAATTCTAAGACCCAGCAACGAACGTGATTTAGAAACTTACCATATAAGTAAAAGCAGAGAAGCCGCTATGTTATCCAGAAGCAGAGCCGCTGCCAGAGACCTTAGGTTGGAGATGAAATTGAGTGAGGTGGAATTGCAAGCCGATGGGAAAAAAGGTACTTTCTTTTACACTGCCGATGACCGTATCGATTTTAGAGAATTAATAAGAACTTTTGCGGGTGAGTTTAAAGTGAAAGTAGAGATGCGCCAAATTGGAATTAGACAAGAAGCAGCAAAAGTGGGTGGCATAGGAAGTTGTGGTAGAGAATTATGTTGTAGTACTTGGTTACACGATTTTAAAAGCGTTAACACCACTGCAGCACGTTATCAAAATTTATCCATCAATCAAACCAAATTAAGTGGCCAATGTGGTCGTTTAAAATGTTGCTTGAATTTTGAATTAGATACTTACTTGGATGCTTTACAAGCATTTCCTGATTATGCCGATACTTTACAAACCGTGATGGGTCAAGCATTTTTAATTAAGAAAGATATTTTCAAAAATTTAATGTGGTACACTTTGCCTAATAACACAAAGCATTATCCGTTAACCATTGACCGCGTGGTAGAAATAAAACAATTGAACAAACAAGGAATTGCTGTTGAAGAATTACAAGCTATTGAGTTAATTAGTGGCAAACCAAAAGAAGTGGAACCTTCCTTTGTGGATGTGGTTGGACAAATAAGCTTAAGGACATTAGAGAAAAATGATCGTCGTCGCAGAGATCAACAAAGAAATAACAACGATCGTAGACCCAACTATAATGATAGAGGTAACGATAGGAATAATGATAGAAGTCAAGACCGCAACAACAATGCATCAGCAGGACCTAGCAATAGACCGAATAATGGGCCAAATAACAATAGACCCAATAATAGCCATTTTAATAGACCCAATCAAGGTGGAAGCGGACCAAGACCAAATAATAACAATGGTCCAAGACCCAACAATGGTCCTTCAAGACCAAATCAAGGTCCTTCTAATGCGCCATCCAATAATGAGCCAGCTTAATTAAAAGCAAAAAATATTATTTAGCTTTTTTTAATTTAATCATCACCACGCCATTTTTGTATTTAATTCCAAATTTTGCAATGGCATCTGGACCTTTAAATACATTCACAGATTCAATCAACTCTGTATTTATTTTTCCAACTTTATCGTAAGGTATTTCTACACTATCTAATAAATAAGTACTTAAACTTGGGTCATTTTTTGCCAATTTAGGTTGTTGAGGTTCTTGTGCATTTAGTATCAAAATAGTCATCATCCCAATGGCTAAAAACAATATCTTTTTCATTATTAATTTTTTAATTGATTAAATATATAATTTTTCTAACTCCCTATTGGTAAAGTCCATTAATTTTTTTACATAATTAGGTGAGAAATTAAATTCAATTCCTGCTGCCTCATACAAAGCGGGCAATGTTTTTGTGCCTCCTAAACTTAATGCATTCATGTAATTTTCTAAAGCACTAGTTGGATTATTTTGATATTGCATCCACATGCCTATAGCCCCTAATTGTGCAATGCCGTATTCAATATAATAAAAAGGCACTTCAAATAAATGCAATTGTCTTTGCCAAGAAATAGCTCTAAACGAATCTAAACCTGAGTAATCTATACTATCGGTAGAAAATTCTTTAGTGATAGCATTCCAAGTGTTTGTTCTTTCTTGAATACTATGATTTGGATTTTCATACACCCAATGTTGAAATTTATCTATAATAGCTATCCAAGGGAAAATAGTAATCGTACGTTCTAATTGATGCTCTTTGGCTCTATTTAAATCTGACTCCTTATCGAAAAAAGATTGCCAATGATTCATGGTGAACAATTCCATAGACATACTTGCTACTTCGGCAATTTCCATAGGGTATTCTTTAAAACCACTTAGTGATAACGGATGCGCTAAAAAAGAATGTATAGCGTGCCCTCCTTCATGTACCATAGTAGTTACATCACCCATTTGCCCTGCTGCATTCATGAAAATAAATGGCGCACCCGATTCCGCCAAAGGACAATTGTATCCGCCAGGTGCCTTTCCTTTTCTACTTTCTAAATCAAAATGTTTTAACTCATTCATTTTTTTCAAGCAATCCGCGAAAAACGGATTGAGCTGCTCGAAACAGGTCACTGACTTTTCAAATAAATCTTTTCCGTCGGTAAATGGCCTCAAAGGTTGCGTGCCTGCGGGTTCTGCTTCTGTATCCCATGGCTTTAAAGTAGCTAAGCCTAATTTCTTTTTTTTACGCGCATAAATTTTATCAATCAAAGGAAGTACATGCAATTTAATGGCTTCATGAAACTGAAAACAATCTTCTTTCGAATAATCAAACCTGCCCAATTCCACAAACTTATAATCTCTATAATTGGCAAAGCCTGCATTCAATGCTATTTGATTCCTTTTTTGTACCAAGCTGGAAAATAAATCATGTAAGCTATCTTGATCTTGCAAGCGACGATCACACACTTTACGATACACTTCTTCTCTCACTCCCCTGTCGGCATCTTCCAAAAATTGAGCCGCTTGTTGTAAAGTATATTCTTGTTCTCTAAAACTAATAGTCATCTTTCCTGCAATGGTTCCATACTGTTGTTGTAGTACACTTAATTCTGCTTGTATGGGAATATTTTCTTCCCTAAAAAGTTCTATATTTTTTTTAACCGATCTTAAATAAGTAAAATACAATTCTTGATTTAGCTCTTTGGTATAGGGGCAGTTAATTAATTTTTTATTAAGGGCATCCGCATAAGGCTGCATTTTGGGTTGAATCTCCATGCAGAAATAATTAAATGCCTCTTCCAATGATTTATCGGTGGTATCGCAGGTCATTTTTATTTGTCTCCAGCAAGCATCTTCACTAATAAATGCCTCTAATTCACTTAAGTCCAATAGCCATTTTTCAAGTGTTGCCACCTGGTCAATAGGCCTTTCCAACAGTTCCTTAAAAAAGGATTCAATACTGGCCCAATCCGTTAAAACATAGGCTGCAGGTAAGTAATGGTGGGGCAATTTTTGAATGTCGGCCGTTCTTGGCATAAGATGAAATTTTAAGAGGCAAATTTACTACTTTTACACACTTCAAAAGCGATTAAAGTGTCCGATACCATTCACTTACTTCCAGACCACATTGCCAACCAAATTGCTGCCGGGGAGGTCATTCAAAGACCTGCCAGTGCGGTAAAGGAATTATTGGAAAATGCAGTAGATGCAGGTGCTACCGAAATTCGCTTATTGGTCAACGATTCAGGTAAAGCCTTAATTCAAGTTATTGACAATGGGAAAGGCATGAGTCCAAAAGATGCACAAAATGCATTTGCCCGTCATGCTACAAGCAAAATAACCACCATTGAAGATTTATTTCAGATAAGGACGATGGGATTTCGTGGGGAAGCTTTGGCTTCCATTGCCGCTGTAGCGCAAGTAAGTTTAAAAACCCGAAGAGCCGAAGATGAATTAGGTACCAGTGTAGAAATTGAAAATAGCAAGGTAACCGAAACCAGTTCAGTGGCCTGTGCAGCAGGTACAACGATTAGTATGAAGAATTTATTTTTCAATGTGCCTGCTCGTCGCAATTTTTTAAAAAGCAATAGTGCCGAATTTAAACATATCATTGAAGAATTTACTAGAGTTGCGTTGGCTTTTCCGGAAGTTAATTTTAGTTTAACCAGTAATGGGCAAGATGTATATCATTGGGAAGGCGGCAGCTTTAAACAAAGAGCCATTCAGGTATTGGGCAATAGTTATCAAACAAAATTAGTGACCGTAGGTGAACAAACAGATTACCTTACTATTACCGGCTTTGTAGGAAAACCCGAGACCGCTAAAAAAACAAGAAGTGATCAATATTTTTTTGTAAACCGTCGCTATATCAAAAGCGCTTACTTACATCATGCAGTGGCTAACGCTTTTGATGGTTTAATAGCCAAAGAAAATTTTCCTAGTTATCTTTTATACATTGACGTTGATCCCACACAGGTGGATATTAATGTGCATCCAACCAAACAAGAAATTAAGTTCGAGGACGATAAAATAATTTATGCATTTGTTCAAGCGGCAGTCAAACATGCTTTAGCACAATTTAGTATTGCCCCTTCTTTAGATTTTTCTTTAGACGCTTCCATCCAACAATTAGATGCCATTCAAAAACCCTTTACTACCGAAAATGCCAATACAGCTGCGAGTCAGTCATTGTATGAAGGTTTTACGAAAAAAAATCAAGCCCATTTTATATCCAAATCAGAAAATGCTTCTAAGCAAGATTGGAAAAGTTTTTTTTCCACTATACCTAGTGCAGAAAATACAGTAGGTCAAGAAGGCATTGATAGGGACCATTACATTGTAAAGGCCTCTTCCATGGGCTTCTATAAAGACGGCAGCCCATTACAAATTAGTCCCGAAGCAAGCTTACTTCAATTGCATCAAACTTTTATTATAGCCCCAAGTCACAGTGGTTGCATCATCATCCATCAACAATTAGCGCATGAAAGAATTTTGTATGAGAAATTTCAAAAAGCCAGTGCCCATCCACACGCCACTCAAAAAAGTTTATTTCCAGTGGTTTTAGAGTTAAGCGTGAGCGACGCCATTTTATTAGAAGAAATAATAGAGGACCTTGCCTTAATTGGTTATGAAATAGAAGCCTTTGGAGCCAATAGTTTTATCATACAAGGAATTCCAGCCGACGTCAATGCGGGCAATGAAAAAAATGCAATAGAATTATTATTGGAACAATTCAAACATTTTAGCGGGGAGGTTAAATATAGTAAAAGAGAAAAATTAATTCGTTGTATGGCTCGTCAAATGGCCATCAAAGCGGGGCAATCTTTAACGCAAAAAGAAATGCATGTACTTATTGAAGGATTGAGTGAATGCGATATACCTAATATTACCGCCTCAGGAGCACCCACTTTTATTGAATTTAAAGAAGATTATTTAAATGGTTTATTTAGTAAATAACCATCTAAACCTTATATACCGGGCCATTCTTCGATAGCCTCCTCCTTACATAATTAATATTGACGCATCAAAGTAGTCAAATATTTTTCTACCGCTTTTCTAACCGAGCTAGAGGAAGGACTTATATGATTAGCGACCAATACAGAAAAAATAAGCTCGGTTCCTTTTTGGGTAACGATAAACCCACTGAGTGCCACCTGATTACCCAAAGTGCCCGTTTTTGCATAGATGACTCCAGGTATATTTTTATAGTAGGCTCCTAAAGTTCCTTCCCCTCCTTGTGCAAAAATATTTTTTAATCTATCCAACCCAAATTGCGCTTGCATTGTTTGCAGCAAGGCTATAAAATTTTCTGGGGTATTTAAATTAAACCTACTCAAGCCGCTGCCATCTGCCCACTGCGTGGTTTGTGGAGAAAGATTTAAATCATTTTTTAATACCGCTTTAATAGTAGCTACCTCATCAATTTTATTTAATAATTGCGCACTGGTCATTAATAAAATTTGCTCTGCATAAAAATTATCGCTTCTGTTCATCATTATTTTTAACAAAGTATCGGTAGGCACTGTTTTTAAAAGACTAGCTGAACTTAGATCCCAGCCCTTTTGGATAATCAATGGATATTTAGGATGGAGTGTATCTTCAATCAATGACTTGGTTAGACTATAGGTTGGATCTGTTATAAATGGGATTTGTTGAAGTTGATCATTATTATATTTATCTGTGGTATAAAAATGATTGCTATGCAAATCCCTTGTCCAAACGCTATACTTTGCAGCCAATTCTTGTCCTTGAATAAAATATTTTGGCTGAAAGTGTGTGCCATTCTTAGTATTGCTTATTGTTACCACATTGCCATAGATAGGAAATCTATTTCTCTCGGGTTGATAGTCATCGGCATAATCATCCCAAGCCCAGCCCTTGCCATACATCGAAAAAGTATCGGGTGTAGTAGGCAAACACAATACCACTTGCTTGCTGGTATTTTTAATAATATCTGCTACGGGTTGATAAGAAAAATCGGGATGTAAAAAAGTGGGGTCTCCCATGGGTAATAAAAAAATACTATCCGCTGTTTCTTTTATTTGCCAACCTGGAATAGAATCCTTTAAATATTTCAAGCCTACATAACAGGAAAGAATTTTAGTATTACTCGCAGGTGTAAAATATTTATTGCTTTGGTAACGATCTACCCAAGTTTGATTGCTTTGATTGTACACTGCCGTACCAATATGGGCACCTTGTAAAGACGGGTCCTGTAATAAATGATGTTGCGCTTTTTGAATCGAACATGCACTTATTAAACTACAAAAAAGTATACTCGTAAAATAGGAGGAAATATTTATTCTCTTTCTAATGCTCTTAACCATCTTTCTGGAATTTCGTTATTGGAAGCTACTAAATAATCTTTGTAACTACAAGGCGCCCATTCATTATTATGCGTTTGCATCCACCATCTACCAGTGCTTTTGCTTTGTAAAAAATTGGTTTCAATATCAGCAAAAGCGATATGAAATTCTTTAAATCTTTCCGAATCAGACAAAGGAGATTCTTTTTTTCCTTTTTGCACTCCATCTAAAATGTACCAAATCATTTGTGCCATTTGAATGGCTGTTAAATGATTCGTATCCAACTCGGCTTGGTATCCAAATAAACCAATGGTACTCGTTTTCCAACTCATTCCAGCATATTGCATCAGTACACAAGCTTCTTCCCCATTAAATCCATTGGGTGTAATAATATTTGCTGGCGCTTGAGCATTTTGAATAGCACTAATATCAAAACTCATCATATGACTGTCTCTAATCACTGGCTCCATTTCCTCTAAATCTTCTCTCACTTTACCTAATCTAAAACAATCAAATCTTAATTTATCAATGGTCTCCAACATTTGCGGATGCATAAAATAACTTTGGAAGCCAATATGTGCATAGTGATTTAGATGATTCGGAAGGCCGGTGAATAATTCTTCTAAAAAATGATCCGATGGAAGCCTTGCTTCCAAATCTAAATCTATCTTGGCATCTACCAAAACCGCATTCACCAATGTAGGTACAGAAGTATAAGCATGATATTGGGCTAAGGTTAAATCATGTGACCCCCCTATAATAACTATTTTTTTACTTTGTAAAAGAAGTTCTGATATTACCGTTCTTAAAGCTGCATAACTATCCTGAATGGATTGACCCAATTTCACATTCCCTATATCAACAATATTTACTTGCGTATGCCAATAATAAAGTGAATACAATGCCGCCCTAATACCATCCGCTGCTTCAAATCCATTTAAAGCGTAACCGCCCCCTCTAGATTCACCTGCGCCTATAATGACTAAATCAGCCATTGAAATGTCTGGAATTTCGCCCTCATTTGCTTTGATATGCTTACCCAATTGGGTATCTCGATAGCCTTCATCCTTGGACAGCAGGTCCAAATTAATAGGTTCAAGATAGTCTTTGATAGAAGTTAAGGACATGTGTTGGTATTAACTACTAGAATTAACGCTGAAAGCATCAAAAGATTGTATAAAAAGGGCCTAATCTTGAAATTTATAGCCCACCCCTCTAATGGAAATAAAATGAACTGGGTTTTTAGGATCTAGCTCGAAATATTTTCTAAAACTTAGAATAAAATTATCAATCGTTCTGGTGTTAGGAAAAACATGGTATCCCCACACCGTTTGTAAAATTCTTTCTCTTGTAATGACCGTATTTTTATTTTCTATTAATAACTTCAAAAGCATGGCTTCCTTTTTTGTTAAAGTTATTTTCTCTCCTACAGTATTGATGGCTTCTAAAGATTTAAATTGAATGGTATTGCCATTGAAAAAGTACTCTTCAACTTGAGCAGGTTGATGAATGGCAGTAGATTTTTGAATGAGTTTTGATACCCTTAATAAGAGTTCCTCTAAATTAAATGGCTTGGTCAAATAATCATCTGCCCCTAATTTTAAACCATGTACCCGATTGGCACTGGTATTTTTTGCACTAAGTATAAGAATAGGAGTAGTAATATTATTTAAACGAACGGTTTCGGTAATGGCAAAGCCATCTAATTCGGGCAACATCACATCTAAAATAATTAAATCAAAATGTGCTTGTTGTATTTGCTTTAAAGCATTTGGTCCATCAAAAGCCGAACTTACGGTATAGCCTTCCATTTCGAGATTCAACTTTAGTGCATCATGCAAATGCTCTTCATCTTCCACTAATAGTATTTCAAATTTTGCCATACTTATGAGTTAGTAAAAGTAACAGTGAAAATACTTCCTTTTAAATCATTGGGCTGTACTTGAAGGGTGGCATTGTGAAAAGAAGTGATTTTTTTGCATAAATAAAGACCTAAGCCTGTGCCTTTACTTGCTCTAGTACTCTCCTCTCCTACACGATAAAATTTTTCAAATATTTTTTCTCTATCCATGACTGGCACACCAATGCCTTGATCCTTTACAGCTAAATTAATTTTATGATCGACCATTTGCAGATGAATATCTATAGGCGTATTGCCAGGTGAATACTTGTGCGCATTATCTAATAAATTATTCAATAGTATTTGAATTAATAAAGTTTCTCCCTCAATAAAAATAGCTTCTTCTACAAAAGAGTTGCAGGAGCGTAATGGGAATCGTTCTTGAAAAGAATGTACTATTTCTTTCACTAGTTTTGATAAGTCAATTTCTTGCCGATTGGCCTCATACTGCCCCATATCTAATTGCGATGCCAATAAAATATTATTAGAAAGCGCATCTAATCTTTTAGTTTCTTTAAGTGTGGCTTCTAATAACTTGTTTTGCTGAGCAGGGTCCAAAGTTCTTTTTAAAAGTGTTTCAATATTTAAATGAGAAATGGCAATAGGGGTTTTTAATTCATGCGTAACAGCCATCATGAAATTTTGTTGTTGATTAGAATAACGTAATTGTTTCAACAAAGATCGATACACATAAATCGCACCAAGTAAAAAAAGAAATAAAAATGTAATTCCTTCTCCAATAAATTGTTTTGTTTTTCGTAATTGAAAATCTTGAATAAACTTAACTTTTTGTTTTAAAGTTGCATCGTTTAACTGAATAGATTGAAATTTAATAGTAGCTATTTCATTATTCTGTCTTTCTAATGCAACATACCACCAAATAAACGCGGCAATCATATAGATTAAGAAAACCCAATAAATAAAACTTACTAATTTGAGTTTATTTATTTTAAATAATGGCCATTTCATAATTTAACCTTTTCAACTCTAATACCGGTGGATAAAATATTTTGAAGGGGATCTTCGCGCATGGTATGTTCTAGCGTGAAAGTGGTAATTCCCTTTTTAAAATGAGTAGGCGTAGTCATTAAAGGAATTCTTTGGTCAAATATATCATCCATGCCCGTTCCCAGCCATCCTTTGCCTTCATCTGCCATATTTAAATTTAGATTTTGTATGATGGCAGAATCATTCGGTGATTGGATAGATAATTTCAGCCAAATATTTTTATAATGATACGCATTATGATGTCTAATAACAAAATATACTTTATACGAAGCATTGGTATCCGTAATATTAAATTGATAAGCATTGGCTTGCTTCGCAGACCAACTGTGTTCTGGGAAAATAGTAGTTTGTTCGAAAAGGGGTATGGTTTGGCAACTTGTTAAAAACAATCCTAAAGCCATCAATAAACCAAACCCTTTATTAATTAACCCCTTCATTTTACAACACGTTTAAAATTTGTTCTTTTGCTTTTTCTAATTCATCTTTCATTAAAATAACTGCTTTTTGTATGTCAACATCATTGGCTTTTGATCCGGTGGTATTAATTTCTCTTCCCATTTCTTGCAATATAAAAGATAATTTTTTCCCTTTCGAAGGTTCAACTTCCTTTAAAATACTTTTAAAATAAACACAATGATTGGTGAGTCTAACTCTTTCTTCAGAAATATCAATTTTTTCAATATAATAAATAAGCTCTTGCTCTAATCTATTATTATCATACTTATCCACTCCTACATATTGCTCTAATAATTTCACCAAGCCCTCTTTTATTTTTGTTCTACGATTGGGCTCGAATTGCTCAATTAAAGCTTGTTGCTTTTCGATAGCTGCTACTCTTTCTAATAAATCTTTTTCTATACTCTTTCCTTCATCTTGACGATGTTTAATTAAATGTGTTATGGCTTGCTGAAGCAAATCGCTTAATGAACTCCACTCTTCCTCTGTCAGTACTTCATTGCTAGAGGAAACCACATCGGGCATTTTTAATAAAGTACTTAATATATTTTCTTTTTCAATACCTAATTCATTAGCCAATTCAATGATTGGCTGATAATAAGATTTTGCCAATTCTTTATTAATACTCACTGGCTTTGCAACACCATTGGATTTAATAGATATACTACACTCTATACTACCACGAAACAATGTCTCATTTAATTTGTTTCTAATTTCAACTTCATAGGGTTTAAGCAAGGAAGGAATATTTAAACGCAAATCAAATTGTTTGCCATTTAATGACTTTACTTCCACCAAAAATGTTTTGTCTTTAAAAATGGCTTCGGAACGGCCATATCCAGTCATGGAATGTAACATAGTAATACCTGTTTAAATAGTGAATAAAGGTATTAAATAATAGGCAAGCAAAAGCATTTTTTAGAAATCGATTCCTACCCAATTCTTCTTACGCAGCTGGTATTGCTCAAAATCAAAACTATATAACTTACCCGGGCGATGGTTTACATGCTGTTCCATTTCATTGGTATCAATTAAAAAGCCCATACTGGCAAATTTTTTCCTAAAATTTCGACGATCTAAAGTAGTGTCTAAAATAGCCTCATATACATTTTGCAATTGTCTTAAAGAGAATTTTTCAGGCAATAAATTTAATGCCAAAGGGTGCTCTTGTATGCGCTTCTGTAGCCATCTATAGCAGCATTCTAGTATTTCTTTATGGTCAAAAGCCATTTCAGAAATTTGCTTTACAGGATGCCAGTTTAATTCATTGTCGGTTATTTCTAATGAGTGGTGTTTACTATTTAAAAGCGATGCGTAAACCGTTGTTACTACCCTACCCCCAGGATGCCTATTGGGTTGACTAAAAGTTTGTACTTGTTCTAAATACACTTTTTTCATGCCCGTTCTTTCCTCTAGGACCCGATTGGCTGCTGTAGATAAATCTTCATTGGAGTTTACCTTATCTCCCAATAAGGACAATTTGCCTTTGAATAGGTCCAAATCGCTCTTAATTAACAGTACCTGTAAGGAGTTTTCTTCAAAGCCAAATAGGACACAATCCACGGTCAAAGGCACTTTGGGATAGGACAGAACCAATTGAACTGCATCTTTATTCCCAATAGGACTAGTTTCAGAGATGGTTTTATTCGTATTGGGCATATGATAGGGTCACCTAAATTGTGAGTAAGTTCGAGCTGTAGAAAAATAAATTTTTCAGAACTAAAAATACGAAATAAAAGAATAAAACAATTTGTATTTTAGCAGACTCATAAGCACATGTACAACAAGTCCCAAATACAAAATTTTCAAAAAACTACAATAGATTTCTTAAAAAATCCACATGACATTGAATTAGAAACACTTAAAACTGTTTTAAAATTTCATGAATATCAATATTATGTAGCCAGTGAACCTACTATTAGTGATTTTGAATATGACCAACTCTACCAACAATTAATTGCTTTAGAATCGGCCAATCAATCACTCATCACTTCCGACTCGCCCAGCCAAAGAGTAGGCAATAGTTTAAATAATTCTTTTGAGACGGTAGCGCATTTGGTGCCTATGTTAAGTTTAGAAAATAGTTACGATGCAGCCGATTTAATAGATTTTGATAGAAAAGCGAAAGAAGGCGCTCAACTAGAAATACTGGAATATTGTGTAGAGCCTAAATTTGATGGAGCAAGTATTTCCTTATTGTATGAAAACGATTTATTGGTTCGCGCTTCTACCAGGGGTGACGGTATTGCTGGTGAAGACATCACCAACAATATAAAACAAATCAGATCCATCCCCCTAAGTATCCCTTTGTTAGCGCAGGGTATTCAACAAATGGAAATTCGCGGAGAAGTGATTATGACCAAGAAAGCATTCACCGATTTTAATGAGCAATTAAAAGAAAAACAAATAGCGCCATTAGCAAATCCGCGCAATGCAGCAGCAGGAAGCCTTCGGATGAAAAATCCTAAAGAAGTAGGAGAAAGAAATTTAGATGCATTCATTTATCATATCAGTTATTTTTTAGCAGCTCCTGGTAAACCCGTTACCAAATTACTAGCTACCCATAGTGGTTCTTTAGAATTACTTTGGAACTTAGGATTTAGATCGCCGCAAAAAGAAAAAAAATTACTTACTGGCATTGATAAAGTAATTTCTTTTTGTTCCACTTTTGAAGCAGAACGTGATAACCTACCTTATGAGATTGACGGACTGGTTATAAAAATTAATGATTTCGCATTGCAAGAAAAATTAGGCATGACATCGCATCATCCTAGATGGGCCATCGCATATAAATTTAAAGCAAGGCAAGCCACTACTATTTTAGAAAGTGTGGAATTTCAAGTAGGTCGCACAGGGGCAGTCACACCAGTAGCCAAATTAAAGGCGGTGGCTGTTGGAGGAGTCATGGTATCTAGCATCTCGATGCACAATGAAGAATATATCAAAGAAAAAGATTTAAGATTAGGCGATACAGTTATTATTGAAAGAGCAGGGGATGTTATTCCACAAATAGTTCAATCCATTGTCTCTTTAAGAAAAGGCACAGAGAAAAAAATTAGCTTCCCTACCCATTGTCCCGTATGCAATGCATTATTAGAAAAAGAAGAAACAGAAGCCGTTTGGAGATGCAATAGCCCTTTATGTACTGCACAAATCATTGAAAAGATTATCCATTTCGTAAGTAAGGATGCTATGGATATTAAAAGTTTTGGCGAAGCCAATATTAGAAAATTTTATGAACTGGGGATTCTTAAAACCATTCCCGATTTGTATACCTTGGAATTAGAAAAAGTAAGTGGCTTAGAAGGCTTTGGTAAAAAAAGTATTGATAATTTAAAAGCAGCCATAGCCGTTTCAAAAGCACAACCCTTGTACCGATTTATTTACGCTTTGGGAATTCGATTTGTAGGAGAAACTACCGCTAAAACAATTGCCTCTCAAGTACATCATATTTTAGACTTGCAAAATTATACCGAAGAGCAATTGCAAGCTTTTGAAGACGTGGGGGTAAAAGTGGCAAAAAGTATTTTTCAATTTTTTAATGAGGCAAAAAATATCGAACTCATCCAGTCATTGGAAGCATTAGGCTTAAATATGATTCAAACCAATACCAAAGCGGTGGATGGAAATTTAACTGGATTAAACTTTTTATTTACTGGCACCCTCACCCAATTAAAACGCACCGATGCAGAATCAATGGTCGAAGCAGCTGGCGGGCATATCCTTAGTGGCGTAAGTAGTAAATTAAATTATTTAGTGGTAGGCGATGACGCAGGAAGCAAATTAGAAAAGGCCAAAAAAATAGCCACCATTAAAATTATTACGGAAGCAGACTTTGTGGAGCTTATAAAAAATTAAAAAGTCAAATATATTGTATTCTGAACTTTGAGTCATAGCGTAAAGAAATATATAAATTCGAACGTTAAAAAGTCTGCATGTCTGAGCACAAAGTGCGAGTTCAGACTTTTAGTTCATATTTTAGTGGCCATGACGATAGAGAAGAATACAATGTGTTTGACTTTTTAAATAAACAATAAAAACTAAATAATCCCCTTACTTGCTAGATATTCCGCAATCTGCACCGCATTGGTAGCAGCTCCTTTACGTAAGTTATCGCTCACAATCCACATGTTTAAAGTTTTCGCTTGTGTTTCATCGCGGCGCAAACGGCCCACAAACACCTCGTCTTTTTCGTGCGCCCATAAAGGCATTGGATAAAATTGTTCGGCATCATTTTGTTGAACTACTACTCCTGGCGCGGCAGCTAATACGGCTATCAATTCTTTTAAATCAAACTCATTTTCAAATTCTACATTCACACTCTCACTGTGCCCACCCATCACCGGAATACGAACAGTCGTGGCTGTTACTTTAATACTATCATCTTGCATAATTTTGCAAGTTTCTTTAACCATTTTCATTTCTTCTTTGGTATATCCATTGTCTAAGAAAACATCTATTTGCGGAATGGCATTTAAATCAATAGCATATTTGTAAGCCCTATCTTCGGTTGCTACTTTAACTCCCTTTCTTTCTTCCATTAATTGATCAACTGCTTTTTTGCCGGTACCTGTAACACTTTGATAGGTGCTTACCACCACTCTTTTAATTGTATACTTTGCATGCAAAGGTTGCAAAGCTACTACCATTTGAATGGTAGAGCAATTGGGATTAGCAATAATTAAATCATCTGCAGTTAATACGGATGCATTTACTTCTGGGACTACTAATTTTTTAGTAGGATCCATTCTCCATGCAGAAGAATTATCAATTACCCTAATTCCTGCTGATGCAAATTTTGGCGCCCACTCCAATGAAGTGCTCCCACCTGCAGAAAAAATAGCCACTGCTGGCTTAGCTGCAATACCCTCTCCCATACCCACTATTTTATAGGACTTCCCTTTAAAGCTTACTTCCTTACCCACGGAACGAGCAGAAGCCACTGGGATTAATTCAGTTACTGGAAAATTTCTTTCCGCTAAAACTTGTAACATTTTTGTGCCTACTAGTCCTGTAGCACCAACAACTGCAACTTTCATTTTTATTTATTTTATAAATTTAAAAAGCCTCCCAATTTCTTGGAAGGCTTCTGAATATATTTTTAGCATACAAACAATCAGCACCTTCCTATTACAGGGGTTTCATAATTTGTTTTGTATGTTTATATTTTGTCATGTCTTGAACGAAATTAATTCGAAACCAATGAATCACCAAATTTATACTAATTCAATATCAAAATTAACCAGCTGAACGAACGATTGTATGCGTTCTTTAATATCCGCTTCGTTAATTTCAGTCAAACGTTGAGTGCCAAATTTTTCTACACAAAAACTTGCCAAAGCACTACCTACAATAATTGCAGACTTCATGTTATTGAAAGAAAAATCTTTTGTTTTTGCCAAGTGTGCAACAAAACCACCAGCAAAAGTATCTCCAGCACCAGTAGGATCAAATACATCTTCTAATGGTAAGGCAGGTGCAAAAAACACTTCAGATTTATGAAATAAAAGCGCTCCATGTTCCCCTTTCTTAATAATTAAAAACTTAGGCCCCATTGCCATAATTTTTTTCGCCGCTTTCACTAAACTGTATTCACCACTTAATTGACGTGCTTCACTATCATTCACCATTAAAACATCTACCAAACTAATAGTATGCAATAAGTCGTCCATCATTATTTCCATCCAAAAATTCATCGTATCCATTACGATTAATTTAGGTCGATTTTTCATTTGCTTAATCACACTACTTTGTACTCCTGGTACTAAATTACCCAACATTAAAATTTCACAGTCTTGATAACTGTCTGGTACAACAGGTTGGAAATTTTCTAATACATTTAATTGGGTCTCGATTGTATCACGCGTGTTCATATCTAAATGATACTTACCACTCCAGAAAAATGTTTTTTCGTCTTTTTTTATTTGAACGCCTTCTAAAATGACTCCTCTTGCCGCAAGTGCATCTAATTCAGACTGAGGAAAATCACCTCCAACAACAGAAATTTGCTTCACCGTAGTGAAGTTAGAAGCACACCATGCAATATAGGTGGCCGCTCCACCAATTATTTTATCACTTTTCCCAAATGGGGTTTCAATGGCATCAAAGGCCATGGATCCTACAACAACTAATGACATGTTTATTTATTTAATTTTCAGCTGCGAAACTACGATTTTTACTGCTAAGTAGATTTTAGATTAAGATAAGAGCCAGAATTGGTTCTAAGTGGTTGATAATCAAAAAACTAACAAAATAGCTTGTTTTTTTAAATTATAACCCCTTTTAAAAGAAATAATTCTATAATTTCGTACTAACAAATTACCAATTTTATAGTTATATGGGCAGAATTAAAACGGAGAAAAACGGATCAAGAAAAGATGTAATTGTTAGTAAAGCAGCCACTCTTTTTAGAGAAAAAGGATATAAAGCAGCAAGCATGCGAGATTTAGCAGAGGCCGTAGGGGTAGAAGCAGCTAGCTTATACAATCACATCAAATCAAAAAGCGAATTGCTCCATGAATTGGTTTTTAATGTGGCCAATAGATTTGTACTAAAAATGGATGAGATTGAGTCTGAGCCCATCAGCTCTCTTCAAAAAATGGAAAAATTATTACGCTTTCACATCAGCGAAATGATCAATAGTTACGAGGAAGTATATGTAAGTGACAGGGAATGGAAACATTTGTCAGATCCCTATTTATCAAATTATCAAAATCAACGAAGAGTATACCGCAAAAGGATTGCAGCGATTATTGAAGAAGGAATTAGAAATAAAGAAATCAAAGCTATTGACGCGCCTACGGTGGTATTAATATTTTTACACGCAGTAAGTGGTATTGAAAGTTGGCATAGATCTACCAAAAAAATAAGTGCTTCTGAATTAGAACAAAATATGGTGGCTATTTTAATAGACGGATTAAAAGCCAATAAATAAAACCATAACGGTGTTATACTCACTTACATTCTAAGCAAACAATACTGCTACTTTATTAGCTTTTGTAATAAGCAATTTGCATTTAGACAGCTACTATAATAATACTGTTTTAGCCGTAAGATTTAGTTAACTTTGCCATTCATTACAACTAAGTGTCAGAAAGAAACAATTTTATAGATTACATCCGAATTTTTTGCCATAGCGGGCATGGTGGTGCTGGATGTAAACACTTTCTTCGCAATAAATTAACTGCAAAAGGAGGACCTGATGGTGGAGATGGTGGCCGTGGAGGTCATATCATCCTTAGAGGCAATGCGCAACTCTGGACCTTACTTCACTTACGCTATTATAAAAATGTAATTGCGGATGATGGTGAAAATGGAACTAAAAATAAGTGTACCGGTAAAGATGGTCAAGATATTATTATTGAAGTGCCTTTGGGTACCATTGCTCGGGACGAGCTTACAGGAAAAGTGGAAGCAGAAATTTTAAAAGACGGACAAGAAGTGATTTTGGTCAAAGGGGGCCGAGGTGGCCTAGGCAATAGCAATTTTGCTACCCCTACACAACAGGTACCCGAATATGCGCAACCCGGAGAAGACGGAGTAGAAGGCTGGAAGAATATTGAATTAAAAGTATTGGCGGATGTAGGATTGGTTGGATTTCCTAATGCAGGTAAGTCTACCTTACTTTCAGTGATAACCGCCGCTAAGCCTAAAATTGCTAATTATGCTTTTACCACTTTAACACCTCAGTTGGGTATGGTGGAATACCGCAATAATTTATCATTTTGTATTGCTGATTTGCCAGGTATTATAGAAGGTGCAGCAGAAGGAAAAGGATTAGGACATCGATTTTTAAGACATATAGAACGCAATGCGGTTTTGCTATTTTTAATACCTGCAGATTCGAATGATCACAAAAAGGAATTTGAAATTTTAAAAAACGAATTAGAACAATTCAATCCAGAATTGTTACAGAAAGAATTTATCATTGCCATTAGCAAATCAGATTTACTAGATCAAGAATTAACCGACGCTATTACCAAAGAGCTCCCTAAAAATATTCCACATATTTTTATTTCCTCTGCCATACAAAAAAATTTAGTAGAACTAAAAGATATTTTGTGGAAGGCCTTGAACAAACCCATCTAAAGATATTTTTACTTTTAGGACTACTTTTGTAAAAATGAAATAGGTGTCGTCCTGAATAAATAATACGAGTTTTATAAGATAAAAAAAGCCCCCCGAAAATTCGAGGGGCTTTTTAATAAGTCATCAGAAAAGTATTTTACCAATTTATTGTTCAAAAAAAATTGGCTACCTACTTAATTAGAGGCTGCCTTCGTGGCTTTGCTTCTATTATTTTCGTCTAAAATAGATTTACGCATACGAACCGATTTTGGTGTTACTTCAATACACTCATCAAATTGAATGTATTCCATGCACTCTTCTAAAGAGTATTGCACTTTAGGAGTAATACGAACACTATCATCACTTCCACTCGCACGGTGGTTGGTTAATTTTTTCATCTCTACCGCGTTGATATTTAAATCACCTGGCTTAATATGCTCAGCCAATACTTGGCCCGCATAAATTTCTTCACCTGGTTCTATAAAGAAACGGCCTCTGTCTTGTAATTTATCAATAGAATAAGCAGTGGTTAATCCAGAGAACTTCGCAACTAGTACGCCATTGCTTCTTCCAGGAATAGGTCCTTTCCAAGGCTTGTATTCGCTAAAACGGTGGGCCATTACAGCTTCACCAGCAGTTTGGGTGAGCATTTGAGAACGTAAACCAATCAATCCTCTTGAAGGAATGTCAAACTCTAAATGTTGAATGGTTCCTTTGGTTTCCATAATTAACATCTCCCCTTTCTTTTGGGTAACCAAGTCAATTACTTTACCGCTATAATCAGATGGAACATCTACGACCAATATTTCAAATGGTTCATTTTTTCTACCATCAATATCTTTTACCAATACTTGAGGATTACCTACTGTTAATTCATATCCTTCGCGACGCATGGTTTCTACTAATACCCCTAAGTGTAAAATACCACGACCGAATACCAAGAAACTATCTGCACTATCTGTTTCTTCTACACGCAAAGCCAAATTCTTTTCTGTCTCTTTCATTAAACGATCACGAATATGTCGAGAAGTTACAAACTTACCTTCCTTACCGAAGAAAGGAGAGTTGTTAATACTAAAGGTCATACTCATCGTAGGTTCATCTACACTAATCACAGGCAATGCTTCTGGATTTTCAGGATCGGCAATGGTATCACCAATACTAAAATCATCTAAGCCTACCACAGCACATAAATCACCAGAAACAACTTCTGATACTTTACGCTTACCCATTCCTTCAAATACGTATAATTCTTTTACTTTATTTTTCTTTAAGCTGCCATCTGCTTTTACCAATACAATATTTTGTCCTTCTTTAATAGTTCCTCTTTCAACTTTACCAATGGCAATACGACCTAAGAAAGATGAATAATCCAATGAAGTAATTTGCATTTGTGTATGACCCTCTTTTACATCTGGTCCAGGTACATATTTCAAAATACCATCCATTAAAGGGAAAATATCTTCACATTGCGTTAAGCTATCGTTGAACCAACCATTTTTTCCACTACCATAAAAAGTAGGGAAATTTAATTGTTCTTCGGTGGCATCTAAATTGAAAAATAATTCAAAAACTGCATCATGCACTTCGTCTGGACGACAGTTTTCTTTATCTACTTTATTGATAATTACAATAGGCTTTAAATTTAACTGTAAAGCTTTTTGTAATACGAAACGAGTTTGAGGCATTGGACCTTCAAAAGCATCTACCAACAAACAAACCCCATCAGCCATTTTCAAAACACGTTCTACTTCTCCACCAAAGTCACTGTGACCGGGTGTGTCAATTACGTTAATTTTAACTCCGTTATAGGTAACAGATGCGTTTTTACTTAAAATGGTAATTCCTCTTTCACGTTCCAGCTCATTGCTATCCATGATCAAGTCTCCAGTTTCCTGGTTGTCTCTGAATACTTTTGTAGCGTGTAAAATACGATCAACCAAGGTGGTTTTGCCGTGGTCAACGTGAGCGATAATAGCGATGTTTCTTATTTCCATGTACTGTTTTGAGGCTGCAAAGGTACATTGTTTCAACTCCTAAAAAAAACAAAAGGGAGAAATTGGAATAATAAGATTTACACTCTAATATATATATTATATTTATTTAATATATAACCCAATAACCAGCAAACAAGCATATAAGAAATAGCAAAGGCAAGGGAGGCCCAATAGGCGGCTAAATGAGCAAAACTGTTTTGATAAATCCAATCAAATAAGGACTGATCACCAATAGAAATAAGACGTAGGCAGATTAGCAAAAGTTCAGAGAAAAGATAGATGACCAATGGATTTTTGCCAAAAACCTCAAAAAAGCTGGTAAACTGATGCTGGTGATGCAATTCGACTCGGTAAATAATGGTGGCAATAATTACCATATCTAAACCCACCGTCAAAAGCACAAAAGAACTTGACCATAACTTTTTATTGATAGGGAATTGATAATTCCACATGAAAGCCAAAAAAATAAAGCCAGCACCCCACATTAATAAATGAGTAAGCCCATCATAGGTTTTGCCTTTTTCTTGAATGAATTTTCCTACTCTATACCCAATGAGCACATTTACAATAGCAGGTAAGGTACTTAACCATCCTTCAGGGTCAAAAGCAAATCCCTCTCCATGATACATATGACTTTCCCCCATCAACCATTTATCAAAAACTATACCCACATTACCAGTAATGCTTAATGGATCGGAGGGAGCACCAAAGTGCATGCTAATATACCAGTAGCCAATTAAAATTAAGGCAGACAATATCATCAATACCTTTTCATGCATGTATAAAGTAATGATAGAGGCTATTCCATAACAAAGTGCAATTCTTTGTAGCACACCTAATATACGAGTATCACTCATTGGACTGGTAAAAGGAAACCAATACATAAGGTAGCCCAATAAAAATATTAGTGCTGTTCTTTTTATTATTTTAAGCATCACTGTTGAATTGCTTAATTTTTCCCATTTAGGTAATACCAAACTCATTGCATTTCCAACCGCAAATAGGAAGGAAGGGAAGACTAAATCGGTGGGGGTGAACCCATTCCATGCAGCATGCACAAAAGGAGCAAAAGTAACCGAACCGTCACCTGGTGTATTAACAATAATCATTAAGCAAATGACCATGCCTCTAAATACGTCCAAGGAAAGAAATCTATTATGAGACATACTAACATTTTAGAAATTTAAGGTACATAAAAAATTTTTTTAAAACAAGGCATTTCCCCTAGTTTTAGCTTAAATGTATCTAAATGCGCAAGTTGGTTTTTAGTTGTAGGATTCTAATCAACATTGTTGGCATTTTTCTTCTGGGGCCTCATCCAGAAAAGCCCTATTTTGATGATGTACTTCCTGCTATTTCAGATCTAATACCTATCGATGCTTACGTAAGTAGCATTGAAAGTAGTCACAAGATAAAACCAAATAATCAAGCTAAAATTATTTGGGCGGATACAGCACACCAGCCCACTGAATATGCCATTGTTTATTTGCATGGATTTAGTGCAAGTCAAATAGAAGGCGATCCTGTGCACCTTAATATTGCCAAACAATTTCATTGTAATTTATACTTATCCAGATTGGCAGAACATGGTATTGCTGGCTCCAATTTAATGCAAAATCTTACAGCAGAAAACTTATGGGAATCTGCAAAAGAAGCCTATGCCATTGGGAAAAAAATAGGCAAGAAAGTTATTCTGATGAGCACTTCTTCTGGAGGCACTTTGTCTCTTCAATTGGCCGCAAGCTACCCAGAAATTGCTGGACTTATTTTGTTTTCACCCAATATAGAAATTAATAAAATAAGTGCTTCCTTACTAAATATTCCATGGGGCTTGCAATTGGCAAGGCTGGTTCAAAATGGAAATTTTAATAATGTAAAATATACCAATAAAGACTACCCCAAATATTGGAGTCCGCATTATCGATTAGAAGCTGCTGTAGAATTGCAAAATCTAATCAAGGCGACCATGAATAAAAAGTTGTTTGAAAAAATACATCAACCTTGCTTAACCTTATTTTACTACAAAGACGAAACCCATCAAGACAACGTAGTTAAAGTAAGTGCCATCAAAAAAATGTTTTCAGAAATTAGCACCCCTAATAATTTAAAAGTTATTAAAGCAATGCCCAATACAGGGAACCATGTAATTGCTTCTCCTTTGGTATCAAAAGATGTAGAAGGTGTTCAAAAAGAAACAGCACTGTTTATTGCAGAAAAAATAATTAAGCAGTAGGCCTTAATGTAAAGCCGTTTTTTAAAAGATATTTCTAACTCATTAAACTATAGGATGGTCCTTCTTGCCTGACAAGTAGGTATACACTGCAGGAATAACAAATAAAGTAAGTACTAAAGAAAATATCAACCCACCTACTATTACGGTACCTAAGGGCTTACGACTGGTGGCTGCTGCGCCCAAACTTATTGCAATAGGCAATGCACCTAAGGCTGTTGCCAAGCTGGTCATTAAGATAGGTCTAAAACGTTGCACTGCCGCTTCCAATACTGCCGCTTTTAAGGTTAACCCAGTTTCCCTTTTCTTATTCGCAAACTCAACTATCAGAATACCATTTTTGGTAACCAAGCCAATCAACATTATAATTCCAATTTCAGAGAATATATTTAAGGTTTGTCCAAATAACCATAAGCACAACAAGGCGCCTGCTATAGCCAATGGCACTGTTAGCATAATAATAAATGGATCTTTAAAACTTTCAAATTGAGCCGCCAATACTAAATAAATTAAAATAAGCGCTAACAATAATGCATAAGCAATATTGGAAGAACTTTCTGCAAAATCTCTAGAAGGACCACTTAATGCAGTTTGAAAACTTTCATCCAACAAGTCTTTAGCAATATTATTCATTGCATTAACGCCATCTCCAATGGTCTTGCCTTCGGCTAGTGATGCTGAAATAGTGGCGGCATTAAATCTGTTGTAGTGATATAAATTGGGAGGATTACTATTCTCCACTACTTTTAAAACACTTGAAATAGGAATGCTCTCCCCTCTATTATTTCTTAAATATATTTTATTAATATCGGTAGGAGAAGTTCTGTCCGCTCTCTCCACTTGAGTGACCACCTGGTATTGACGATCATTCATGATAAAATAGGCCGAACGCGCACCGCTAAATGCAGACTGTAAGGCTTGAGAAATATCGGCTGTAGTTAAACCTAAATCTCGAGCACGCATTCTATCAATATTTAAATCATATTCAGGCTTATTAAATTTTAAATTAACATCCACATTTTGGAATGTTTTATCTTTTCTGGCTGCTTCTAAAAATTTAGGGATAACCGTTTGAATTTTTGAAAAATCTAAATTTTGAATAATAAATTGAACAGGCAAAGAACCTCTAGACATCATACCTACTGAGATAGTTTGTTCTTCAATGGAAAATATTCTTACGTCTTTAAACCTTTTAAATTTTTTATTTAAATCGCTTACGATTTCAGTTTGCGTTCTATTTCTGTTTTCAATTGGAATAAATCCAATTCTTCCAGAAGCTGAACTATTACCACTTGAACCACCGTATCCAGGTACACTACCCCATGTAAATGCATGTTCAGGTATAGAATCTTGCATCAATCGAATTGTTTTTAATAAATTTCCTCTCATGTCCTCATAACTGGTGCCTTCTTGGGCACTTAAAGTAACCCTTACCATTCCTTTATCCTCAATGGGCGCTAATTCACTTTGTATATTCTTACCAAGAAAAAATATTAGACCAATACATACTGTAATAATTACCCAGGCCATCCAACGGACATTCAAAAATTTATTTAATAAATTTTTATAACCATTTTCTATTCCTTTGAAGAAAGGTTCGGTTTGCTCATAAAATTTACCATGCTTCCCATCTTTCCTGTTTAAATAAACATTTAATACAGGTGTAATAGTTAAGGATACAAAAGCAGATACTAACACCGCACTGGCCACTACTACTCCGAATTCTTTAAATAAAGAACCTACAAACCCTTGCAAAAAGATGACAGGCATAAATACCACCGCCAATGTAATAGAGGTGGAAATTACCGCGAAGAAGATTTCTTTACTTCCTTCACGAGCTGCTTCTTTCAAAGGCAGGCCTTCTTCAATTTTTCTAAATATATTTTCCGTGACCACAATTCCATCATCCACCACTAGCCCAGTTGCGAGTACAATGGCTAATAAGGTTAATACATTCACTGAGAATCCAGCAATGTACATAATAAAGAAAGTGGCAATCAATGAAATTGGAATATCAATTAATGGCCTAATGGCAATTAACCAGTTTCTAAAAAAGAAAAATATAACCAATACCACTAAGCTAAATGAAATAAAAATAGTTTCCTTAACTTCTTGCAATGCTTGACGAACACTTTTTGTATTGTCAATGGGAACTGCAAATTCAATATCTGATTTATTGCTTTTCTTAACTTCTTCAAGACGTTTGTAAAACTCATCCGCAATTTTAATATAATTGGCCCCTGGCTGCGGCGATAAGGAAATCATTACTGATTGTACCCCATTAAAATAAACACCTTGATCTTCCTCCTCAGGGCCTAATTCTACTTTAGCCACATCGCCTAATCTTACTATCCCGGTAGCCCCTTGTTTTAAAATGATCGTTCTAAAATCTGATTCAGTAGTTAACCTTCCTAAAGTTCTAATAATAAACTCCGATTTTTGACCATAAATTTTACCAGCCGGTAACTCGACGTTTTCTTTGTTTAAAGCAGTTTGAATGTCATTGAATGCAATGCCATAAGCATTTAATAAATCGGGGTCTGGGAAAATGCGCATGGAGAAACGCTTTCCTCTAACTGAAACATTACTTACTTCATCAATGGTTTGGAAACGTTGTTGCAAAACATTCTCTGCGTACTCTGTTAATTCTAATGCGCTTTTTGTTTTACTTCTCAAAGTCATCATTACAATAAAGTCGGCATTGGCATCCGCTTTAGAAACAATAGGAGGTGCGTCCACATCCTGTGGTAAATTACGCAAGGCCTGACTTACTTTATCTCTCACATCATTGGTGGCCGTTTCTAAATTGACCCCTAAGTTAAATTCAACTGTAATATTAGAGGACCCTACCGAACTAGAAGAATTGATGGTTCTAATTCCTGGAATTCCATTAATAGATTTTTCAAGTGGCTCGGTAATTTGGCTTTGAATTACTTCTGAATTGGCTCCAGTATAAGAAGTCCTTACATTCACTATTGGAGGATCGATAGCGGGATACTCCCTTAATGCTAAAAAAGAAAATCCTACCAAACCAAATATTACAATAGCAATATTCATTACGGTGGCAAGTACAGGACGTTTAAGAGAAAGTTCAGATATATTCATCTAATAATACTGTTTATTTGGAGCTATTTTGCAATAGCAAGAATAGAATGCGTTTTACCTACTTTGATTTTGTTACCGTCTCTTACAAACAACATACCGGCTACCACTATAGTATCTCCAACGTTTACGCCCTTTGTAATTTCGACTGAAGTGGCTGTTCGATAACCAGTTTCTACTTCTACAAGTGCAGCGATACCATTTTTAACCAATACTATTTGTTTGTTTTTAGATTCTGGAATAAGCACATTGGCAGGTACTAAAATAGAAGGCTTTTGGACATTATCACTTAAGTACACTTTTACATAAGCACCTGGCAGCATTTTACCTTGCAATGTCGCACGAACTTTAATATTTCTAGTAGTGGCTATAATTTGAGGTTCAATGGCTGTAATGGTTGCAGTAAATTGCTGATTGGACTCACTAATACCTTCTAATTTAACTTTCTTTCCCACTTTTACATAGTTTCCATACATTTCGGGTAAGGTAAAGTCAATATTTAAGTGATCTATTTTTTGCAAAGTAGCAATGGTAGTGGCTGTATTAATAAAAGCCCCTAAGCTAATTTGCCTCAAGCCAATTTGACCCGTAAATGGCGCTTTAACAATGGTCTTATCAATTAAGGATTGAGTATAAGCTAAATCGGCTTTAGCACTTTTTACTTGTTGTATTGAAACATCATAATCACTTTGATTAATGCCTTGCACTTTTAACAATTGTAAATTCCTTTTCTCATTAATATTCGCTAGTTCTAATTGAACTTTTATTTTTTCAATTTGTGCTTGCAAATCGGCATCGTTCAATTTAGCAAGTACGGTACCTGCTTGTACTGTTTTCCCTTCTGGTATTTGTAAAAAAACAACACGGCCATTTGTTTCAGGATGTAATTCCACAAAATCAGTAGCAGCAACTGACCCATTCACTTCTACTACTTTGTCCACTAGTTGGTTGGCCGCAATGGCAATATCCACGGTAACAGGAGCATTGGCATTGAACTTATCGAAAGCTTTTGGTTTGTTTTTACAGCCAAAGGCTATAATAGTGCAAGCCATAGCTAAAATTGATACTTTTCTCAAAACGCTAAATTTAGGGCTTGAAGATAACCAAAATATAGTTTTTAATGAAATATTATAGATGAACGGCCAATGCCTTAAGGGTAGCTTAATGTTTGCCTTTAAAGGCTTGGTATTTTTTTTCTATATAATAGCCCAGTTCAAGGTCGTTCAATAAACCTAGCACTTCATAGGAAGGCCTACAATAATTCATAAAACGATCCAATTCCTCCCCCTCCAAACGTGTTAATTTGATTACAAACCGCTTGGTAAATCGATATTGGACATACTTCTCTTGTTCCTGTTTTAAAAGCCTTGTTTGAAGAAATTGCAAATTTCGATTTCGTTTCACACGAAACATATTAATAATTTCAACTAAATCCAATCCAATGGTTAACCCACTGGGACCTAGTAATTGCTGGTTGCCACCACCCAATCGAATTCCAGGAGGTCGATAATTAAAAAATTGTGCATAGTCATTTCTATTTTGGATGGAGTCTAGCCGATAGTAGCTATTTCTAACGCTTACTTCCGGCAAATCAAAACCGGTCACGTGAATCATCACATTAAAATTACGAAGGTCTTCTACGGTATCCAATGGATATTTATGTGTGTTTTTACCAAATAAAGAAAACCAAATAGAATCTTTGGATTTGACGGTGATGCTATACCTGCCAAGCGAATCGGTAAAAGCATGATTATTATTACTAAAAACAATGACCGATTCAATGGGTCGTCTTCCTGAAATATCAAAAACTACACCACTCACTATTATATTTTGCGCCTTCGTCTTGGAAAACATAACAATTAAAAAAAATAAGATTAAGTAGCGCTTTATATTCATGTCGAGTGCAATATTAAGAAAGCTTATATTAAATTTAACTGGAACTTAAGACAATTAACAGGTTTTTACCTTTTGGGAATATTCTTAAAGTAAAGTAGTTAAAAAACCTAAAGCTATAGTCATTACAACTATCCAATGTGATGCAATTTTATGCGTATAAATAAGATAAGTACTTGCTACCAATACAAATAAATAACTCATCAAAGTGAAACTACTTAATTGTTTTATATCAATTAAGATATCTTTGATAAAATACAACATAGCCCCCAGCATAATGCCTACTACTGCTGCATAAATACCTTCCAAAGACCTATAAAAAATAGCATACTTTCTTAGGTTTTGCCATATCGGGAAAAAAAATAACACCATAAAAAAGCTGGGTAAAAAAATCCCTAAGCTTCCTAGGAAAGCGCCAGTAAATTGCCTTAGCATTCCTTCGTCTTTTAATAACAAAGCACTGGTAAAACTAGCCACTGAAAAAACAGGACCAGGCATTGCACGCACCATACCGGATCCAGTTAAAAATGCTTCCTTAGAAATTTTCAAAACCTCTCTTTTACTTTTTTTGATGTACTCAGAATTAGGTCTAGCAACATATTGTTCATACATCATGGGAATGAGTACATCTCCACCTCCAAATACCATACTACCAAAACGATAATTATTTTCAAATAAATTAAAGACCTTTCTATTTTGCCAGTTATTTCTAGAAGCTTGCTCTGATAAAAAACCTGCGATAATAAAAAGCAAACTAAAAATAATTAAGCTCCCCCACTTCAACGCTTTTGGAGCTGCGCCGTCATTGGGAATTCTTTTCTTACTAAAATTAGTGGCTATCCCAGCCATAATAATAACAAAGGGAATGGCCCATGGATTTTTAAAACTTATTAAAATAATTAAACTACTAATAATAAAAATAACTTTAGTGATGGTGCTATTAATTGCTTTTTGATACAAAATAATAGTAGCACTAGCTATAAATCCTATGGCCATGGGTTGCAGTAATCTTAAGCTTTTTAGCTCTTGTTTTAAATCAAAATAACTATACAAAATAGCTACTAAGGCCATTAATAAAGTAGCAGGTAAAATCCATACCAATAAAGTAATGAAAGCCAAGGAGGTTCCCCCTCTTTTATGGGCTACCAGAATAATGGTTTGGGTAGAAGAAGCACCTGGCAGTAATTGACAAAAGGCATTGTATTCCATCAATTCCTCTGCGCTAATATCTTTACGTTGGTCTACAAAGCGATGCTGCATTAATCCTAAGTGCACTTGTGGCCCTCCAAAAGCAGTCAAACTGTGTTTAAAAACAGCCGTTAAAAAGGGTATATGACGTATTAGTTTCAAAATAAATTAGAATTGCTACTTAAAAATATTAATTTTTATGCATACCCTGTTTTTATTTAAACAAAATAGCCTTCTGTTTGTCTTATTCAAATAACCTAGTTTACCTTTGCATCTGAAATCATGAAAAACTTAAATTTAATGCGCAACTATTTCCCCCTTTTTGTCCTAATCATCATGAGCAGCTGTGCGCAAAGCAATTACACCAAATTGGAGCCTGAATACGCTAAACAAATTTATGCCGACCTTCCTGATTATAGCAATATGCAATATTGGGCAGCTCATCCCGATAAGCAGGACCCCTCCGATAGTATACCTGCTCCTTTAAAAGCTAACTATCATCCAAATACCAATGTAGATGTTTTTTTTGTACACCCTACTACTTATTTAGATAGCACTAAACCTTATGGATGGACTGCTTCTTTCAATGATTACAAAACCAATCTTAAAACAGATTATTATGTGATTCTTAACCAAGCTTCTATATTCAATGAAGCAGGAAGAATTTTTGCACCAAGGTATCGTCAAGCACATATTAAATCTTATACACCTAATAATAAAGTAGATACTGGTTATGCATTGGCCGCTTTTGAAATAGCCTATCAAGATGTGAAAAAATCTTTTGAATATTATATGGAGCATTACAATAATGGAAGACCTATTATTATTGCTTCTCATAGTCAAGGTTCCACCCATACCATTCGATTATTAAAAGAGTTCTTTGATAATACCCCTTTGAGTAAAAAATTAGTAGTGGCTTATGTAGTAGGCATGCCAGTTGACCCTGCAATTTATACAACACTCAACGCTTGCGAAAAACCCAATGCAACAGGATGTATTTGCTCCTGGAGAACTTTTCATGAAGGGTATGTAAATAAAATTGTTGCTAAAGAAAAATTTACAGCTATTGTCACCAACCCTCTTTCTTGGTCAAGTAATTTAACTCAAGTGGACCGATTCCAAAACACAGGAGCTGTGCTTTATAATTTTAATAAAATAATCCCATTTGTAGTAGGTGCTATTAACCATGGGGGTGTTTTATGGACACCAAAGCCCCATTTTTTTGGTAGCTTTTTATATAAAAGTGAGGATTATCATTTTGTCGATTACAACTTATATTACACAAGTATAAGGAAAAATGTTGGGGAAAGAGTGGATGCGTATTTAAGTGCGAATAGTAATTATACCCGCTAATTTAATTACCTACCACGCTTAAGAATTTAATACGCATAATTTTTAATTGCTCCCATGAATAGTTGTTCTCACTTAATTCTTGTTGAGCAATTTGAAGGGAAGAAGTCTCACAATTTTTGAAGTATTCTAAAATTTCCGCCTGATCATATTCATCCAACCATTCATCAATGGCATAATCTAAATTTAATTTAGTACCACTAGCGGCAATGGTTTCCATTTCTTCTAATAAATTTTCTAGTTTAAGATCTTTATTTTTTGCAATAGTTTCTAATGGAATTTTCTTATCTACATTTTGAATGATGTAAATTTTATGGTTGAATTTATTGGCCACCGATTTCATGACAAAATCATCTGGCTTTTCTATATTATTTTCTTCCACATATTTTTCAATCATTTTTACAAAAGGCTTTCCATACTTAATCGCTTTCCCTTTACTTACTCCTTGACATCTTTCCAATTCTTCTAAAGTAGTTGGATACAAAGTGGCCATATCCTGTAAAGAAGTTTCTAAAAAAATAACAAAGGGCGGTAAGGCTATTTTCTTGGCTTCAGTTTGTCTTAAATTTTTTAACATTTCAAACAACACATCATCAGTGGTGCCGGCTCCATCAGCCTCTTCCTGTTCATCATCTTCTGCATTGGCGTCGTCAAAAACATTATTCATTACAATTTTGAAGCTAGTAGGTTTCTTTAAAAATTTATGCCCCTTAGTAGTAATTTTCAACAATCCATATTCTTCAATGTCTTTTTCAATCATGGTGTCTAACATGGCTTGGCGCACCATACTATTCCAAAATAAATTATCATATTCTTTACCTATTCCAAATACAGGCAATTTTTCATGTCTATATAATCCAAGTTGTGGAGTATATTCTCCTGCTAAGACTTGAATGACATAATCTGCAACAAAACGCTCATGCAATACTTCAATCACTTTCAATAATTGTACTAACTGCTCTTTGGCTTCAATTTTTTCCTTTGGATGTAAGCAATTATCGCAATTGCCACAATTGGTATCGGCCCAGCTTTCACCAAAGTAATGCAATAAACTTCTTCTTCTACAAGCACCGCTTTCTGCAAATGCAACTGTTTCATCAATAAGCTGCGCTCCTACTTCTCTTTCATTAAGTGGTTTGTCTCTTAAAAAATGCTCGAGTTTAGAAACGTCTTTATGAGAATAATATAAAATGCAATTTCCTTCTAACCCATCTCTACCTGCACGACCTGTTTCTTGGTAATAATTTTCAATCGACTTAGGAATATTATAATGTATAACAAATCGAATATCTGGTTTGTCAATACCCATTCCAAAGGCAATAGTGGCAACAATTACTTGAACGTCCTCGTTTAAAAACTGATCCTGTCTGTCTGCTCTTAATTTTTGATCCAGTCCCGCATGATAGGCTACTGCTTTTATTTTGTTGGCTTTTAATAAGTCTGCCAATTCTTCGGTTGTTTTTCGATTGAGTGTATAAATAATGCCACTCTTCCCTTTATGTTGTGAGATATACCTCACTATATGTTTAACCGTAATTTCTTTTTTTACTTTGGGTTGTACCTCATAATATAAATTAGCTCTGTTAAAAGAAGAAATTAAAACTTCAGCATCGCGTAAGGCTAAGTTTTTTACAATATCACTTTGTACTTTAGGTGTCGCAGTGGCCGTTAATGCAATAATAGGAACAGATGGATTTATTTCTTCCATCATTTCTTTTAGCCTTCTGTATTCTGGTCTAAAATCATGTCCCCATTCTGAAATACAATGCGCTTCATCCACTGCAAAAAAAGAAACTTGTAAATCACTAAAAAAATCTAAGTTTTCTTGCTTGGTTAAAGTTTCGGGGGCAACATATAATAATTTGGTTTTACCGCTTAATAAATCGGATTTAACTTCTTTAATTTGTGCCTTATTTAAAGAAGAATTTAAAAAGTGGGCGACTTCATCATTTTCACTATATCCTCTTACTAAGTCTACTTGATTTTTCATTAGGGCAATCAAAGGGGAAACGACGATGGCACATCCGGGAAGCATTAAAGCAGGCAATTGATAACATAAGCTTTTCCCGCCTCCTGTAGGCATAATCACAAAAGTGTCTCTTCCACTTAAAAGGGATAGAATGGCTTTTTCCTGTGTTCCTTTAAATGCTTTAAAACCAAAGTATTGCTCCAAAGCGCTCAAAATGGACGCTAAACTAAAGGGGGATTCCTTTATAGTATTGGCTGGGGCCTTCTTTATGGTTTTTTTAGTGGTCGCCATCTGTAATTATCTTAAAATCAGCTGTTTCGGTGTAAGTTGGTAATTAAGTTAACGAAAATAATTCACTATTGTTTAAACTCGGTCAACTATTTTAAAATAAATAAAGCTTTTCGAAAAATAGAGCATCAATGTCGATGAAACATTAACTTTGCTGCTTCTTATACCGCCTATGGACCAAAGAATCATTTCTATTGCAAAAAGGACGCTTGAAATTGAAGCTGCCGCTTTAAGTGGATTGCAATCTCATATAGATACTTCCTTTGTGGAAGTAGTCAAAGCTGTTTATTCTTCAAAGGGCAGATTGATTGTAAGTGGAATTGGCAAAAGTGCCATTATTGCGCAAAAAATAGTAGCCACTTTAAACTCCACCGGAACTGCGGCATTGTATTTACATGCAGCCGATGCCATCCATGGCGATTCGGGTATCATTCATCCAGATGATATTATTTTAATTATTAGCAAAAGTGGCGAAAGCCCTGAAATCAAAAATTTAGTACAGCTTATTCAACAGTTTGGAAATACATTAGTGGCCATGGTGGGTAATATGGAAAGTTATTTAGCCAAAGAAGCAAAATGGATTTTAAACACCACGGTAGCGAAAGAAGCTTGTATACATAATTTAGCACCTACCGCTTCCACCACGGCTCAAATGGTCATGGGTGATTTATTAGCCATGTGCTTAATGGAAATAAAAGAATTTAAAGCAATCAATTTTGCAAAATTTCATCCAGGTGGAAATTTAGGAAAAAGATTAACACTTACAACTGGACAAATGGCGCAGGTAAATCCAAAACCTTCTGTACTTAATACCACCTCTTTAAAAGAAGTGATTCTAACTATTTCAAAAAGTAGATTAGGTGCTGCCGTTGTATTGGATGAAAAAGAAAATGTATTGGGCATCATTACCGACGGAGATATTCGTCGTATGTTAGAAAAATATACAAGTTTACAAAATTTAACAGCTGCACAAATTGCACATGCCGCTCCCGTTACCATTAGCCCAAATGCATTGGCAGTAGAAGCTTTAGCATTAATGGAACACCACGATATCAGTCAATTAATTGTAGCATCCGATAATAAATATGTAGGCATGATACATATTCACGATTTAATGAAAGAAGGAATTTTATAAATTATTAGCGCTTATGCAAAATAAACATCATTATGTGGCCATCATGGCCGGCGGAATTGGAAGTAGATTTTGGCCAATGAGTAGGACGGCCTATCCTAAACAATTTTTAGATGTTTTAAATACGGGTAAAACTTTAATTCAATGGACTTACGAAAGATATCTGCCCTTTATACCTGCCAAAAATATTTTCATTGTTACCTCTTCTGAGTATGTCGATATTGTGAAAAAGCAATTGCCTCAATTGCCTGAACAAAATATATTAGCAGAACCTAGTAAAAAAAATACGGCACCCTGTATTGCTTACATTTCTTTTAAATTAGCACAAATAGATCCTAAAGCCACTTTTATAGTAGCTCCAAGTGATCACCTTATATTAGAACAAGAAAATTTTCAAAAAATTGTTGAAAAAGCACTTGACTTTGTATCCAATATCAATGCTTTAGCCACATTAGGCATTAAGCCAACAAATCCTAATACAGGATATGGATATATTCAATATGAAGGCTTAGAAGTGAGTAATGGGGTATACAAAGTGAAAACATTCACTGAAAAACCAACACAGGAAATTGCAGAATCTTTTTTAGCAAGTGGTGATTTTTTATGGAATGCTGGAATTTTTGCATGGAAAGCCAGCGTTATTTTAAAAGCATTTGAAAAGTACCAGCCAGAAATGTTTGAATTGTTTGATCAAGAAAAAGAAAATTTCAATACAGAAAATGAAAAGCAAGCCATAGAAAAAATATACCCTCAGTGTACTAATATTTCTATAGACATTGCTATTATGGAAAAAGCAGACAATGTGTATGTATTGCCTTCTGCTTTTGGATGGAGTGATTTAGGTACCTGGAATAGTGCCTATGAAAATATGGAAAAAGATTATTTTGGAAATGCAGTTGCCTCTAACAATGTAATAGTAATTGATGCTACCAAGTGTATGATCAATGCACCTAAAGATAAGTTAGTGGTAGTGCAGGGTATAGATGACTTTATTATTGTAGATACAAAAGATGTATTACTAATTTGCAGCAAAGAAAAAGAGCAGTCCATAAAAGAATATGTGGCTGAAGTAAAAAGGCACAAAGGGGACAAATATATTTAGATTCACTATAAATTCCTACCTTAGTCTATCCAAGCATTGCTAAACAATAACCACTTTTATAAATGGCTACAATTATTACTGGAACTGGAAGTTATATTCCTGGAGTTGTAATTTCAAATAGCTCTTTTAAGGAGCATAGTTTTTACGGGGAAGATGGCCTAAAAATCACTACCCCCAATGAAGAAATATTTGAAAAATTTAAAGACATCACTGGCATTTACGAAAGAAGATATGCGGAGAAAAATGTAAATACTTCCGACTTAGCCACCAAAGCGGCTGAATTGGCCATTAAAGATGCAGGCATTGATCCCGAAACCATTGATCAAATTATTGTAGCGCATAATTTTGGTAATGTATTATCGGGAACCACTCAGTCGGATACCATTCCAGCTATTGCTTCACGAGTAAAAAATTTATTAGGCATTCGTAATCCTAATTGTGTGGCATATGATATTTTATTTGGTTGTCCTGGTTGGATACAAGGCGTGATTCAGGCAGATTCCTTCATCAAATCAGGTATGGCTAAAAGATGTTTAGTCATTGGTGCTGAAACACTAAGTCGTGTTGTAGACCCACATGACAGAGACAGTATGATTTTTAGTGATGGTGCTGGAGCTTGTATTGTTGAAAATTCAACAGATGCACAAAGTGGTATATTAGCAAGCAGTGTTCAAAGCCATTGTATGGACGAAACGTATTTTTTATACTTAGGTAAGTCTTATCACCCTGAAGGAGAAGAGGCAACCAGATATATTAAAATGAAAGGACGTAAGGTGTACGAGTATGCTATTAAAAATGTGCCTATTGCAATGAAGCAGTGTATTGAAAAGGCAGGTGTTGATATTCATGAAGTAAAAAAATTCTTTTTGCATCAGGCCAATGAAAAAATGGATGAAGGTTTTATAAAAGCCCTGTTTAAATTATACGGCATCAAAGACATTCCAGAAAATATAATGCCTATGAGTATTCATGATTTAGGCAATAGCTCGGTGGCAACCATCCCAACTTTGTATGATATGGTTAAACACGGAAAATACAAAGAGCATCTATTAAATAAAGGTGATGTAGTCATATTTGCATCCGTTGGAGCAGGCATGAATATCAATGCAATTTGCTATAGAGTCTAAGTAGATGCTTAGTATTCAACGTAAGTTTTAAAAAAGGTATATAAATAGATTCCCCCTAGTACTGGGTAAAAGTTGATTAATACCCTCTTACATTTTTCCCTTCAATATAATTTTTAAAGGCTTTGTTACAAACTTTATTGCCCCCTGGAGTTGGGTAATTGCCTGTAAAATACCAATCCCCAGTATTCGTAGGGCAACACTCATGTAAGTCCTCAATAGTTTGATAAATCACTTCCACGGGAATTTTAATATTTTCAGGGGTAATTAACTCTGCAATTTTATCTGAAATATCTTCGGGCGTAAAGGGCTTATACAATTGACGCACTACATTTTCTGTATGCAATTGATTGGCCGCTTCTAATTTTATAATTTTTTGGTATACCTCGTCAATCACATTGTTCATTCCTTTGTCATTCAATAACGCAATCACTGCTCTAAAGGCAATGAAATCGTTCATTTTACTCATATCAATGCCATAACAATCAGGATATCTAATTTGAGGTGCTGAAGAAACTACTATAATTTTCTTAGGTCCTAAACGAGACAACATTCTTATGATGCTCTCTTTCAAGGTGGTTCCTCTTACAATACTGTCATCTATAATTACTAAAGTATCTTCATCTTTGCGAACGGTGCCATAAGTAATGTCATAAACGTGTTGCACCATTTCATTTCTATTGGTATCCTCTGTAATAAAAGTGCGCAACTTCACATCTTTAATAGCAATTTTCTCCTGTCTAATCTTTCGATTAATCATCGCTTCCAATTTTTCAGGATCCACGTCATTCCCCCAACTTAAGATTCTTTCCACTTTAATCTTATTTAGGTATTCCTCCATGCCTTTGAGTAAACCATAAAAAGCTACTTCAGCCGTATTAGGGATATAAGAAAAAATGGTATTTTTTAAATCGTTTTCAATTCTTTCTAAAACAATTTTACTTAAATGATTCCCTAAGGCTATGCGTTCTCTATAAATTTTCTCATCACTTCCTCTTGAAAAATAAATTCTTTCAAAAGAGCAAGCCCTTCTTTCTTTAGGTTCAATAATTTGTTCAATACTATATTTTCCTTCATCATCAATCAACAAAGCCTGCCCTGGCATTAGTTCTAGCACTTCATTTTCAGCCACATTAAAAGTGGTTCTTATGGCTGCCCTTTCACTTGCAGCAACAATCACCTCATCATCTATATAATAATAAGCAGGTCTTATACCATTGGCATCTCTTAAAATAAAACTATGGCCATTGCCTACCAATCCGCCAACAGTGAATCCTCCATCAAATAAAGGAACTGCTTTTTTTAGTGCATCAGCAATATTCGGTTTATTGGGATTGATCGTTTCTTCCAAAGTCAAGAAATGATGTATCACTTCCATCATTGCTGCTAAATCACTTTCTTTTTCAAAAGGACCTGGATCTATTTTGATATGTTCAAAAAGCTCATCCGTATTGACTAAATTAAAATTACCTGCTAAGGCTAAATTTTTTCCAGGGACTAAATTTCTTTTGATAAAAGGATGACAAAATTCAACATTGTTTTTCCCTTGGGTGCCATAACGCAAATGCCCTAATAAAATCTCCCCCATAAAAGGCAAATGACCTTTCATTAAACCAGGATGTTTGGAAATATCAGGTTGAAACTTTTCAAGCTCTTGAATTTCTAAGCCAATTTTATAAAATAAATCGGCAATGGGTTGTTGTGCATTACTACGCAATCTGTATAAAAAAGGATTACCGGGTTCAATATTTAACTTGAGCGTAGCCAAACCAGCCCCATCTTGTCCACGGTTATGTTGTTTTTCCATCAACAGGTAGAGCTTATTTAATCCGTAGGTAACCGACCCTCTTTTTTGAAGATAATAAGAAAGTGGTTTTCTAAGTCGAATGAAGGCTAGCCCACACTCGTGTTTGATTTCGTCGCTCATGATGGAGTTTAAGGAGCTACAAATTTACAATAGTTCGGTATTGTTTAGTCTGAAGTAGTAAAAAACTTTTCAACTAAGCGCCAGCAATAAAATATGGAATCTCAATCAATAAAAGGTCGGCGCCAGCAGCGGCCTCAATGGAGACGGAATCTACCCCGCTTATTCCAACAGCATCCCTACGACCAAGATGCTGGCCCCCAATAGTACAATTGCCCTCAATACACATTGCGTATAATCCTTGCCCTTTCTGATGAAAAGCGTATTCAGAAGTAAAAGGCTTAATAAAGTGGCCTAAAGACAACCAAGCATCTTGATTAATGAATAAAGTATTGGGGTCATTGGGCGAAACAACGGTTAACAACTGATCTTCTCTATCCTTGGGAAGGAAGGATTTTTGGTCATACCTAGGGGTAATATTACGCTCTTTAGGGAAAATCCATATTTGGAATAACTCTACTCTTTTGTCTTTATTTGGATTTACCTCACTATGTTGGATGCCACTTCCTGCACTCATAATTTGAACATCATGTTCTTTGATAATACAATCACGTCCAGTACTGTCTCGGTGGTGTAAGTCGCCAAATAATGGAATGGTAATAATTTCCATGTTATCATGAGGATGCGTCCCAAAACCCATGCCTTCGTCAATTTTATCATCATTTAACACTCGAAGTGCTCCATAATGTATTTTCTTAGGATCATGGTATTGACCAAAACTAAAACTATGGTAGGTATCTAACCAATCAAATTGAACATGGCCTCTATCCTTATTGGGAAATGATGTGATTTGCATAAAAATATTAATACACTTTTTCTGTAGCCATTTCAGTAGCTACTTTGTTCCAGTCTTTTAATTCTGTACAGCTTTGGTAGTCGGTGTCTATAAAAATATAAAAACTTGGCACGTTCACTTTAAACCAAGTCTCTAAGGCTTTAGATTTTTTAACCTCTAAAGCTCTCTGTGAAATTTTATTATAATCTTCTTTTAAGTTTTCTTTATGTGGTGTAGTTCTCTCTTTAAAATAAACCAATCTTAATGTTTTTCTTCCACGCTCATCTTCAAACAATTGAGGTTCAGAAATATCACCTGGTTTCATATTTTTAATCAACATCACCATTTCTTTATCTAGCTGATCAATGTTTACATAGGTAGATCCATCACGAGCAGTCACTGCACCACCACTGAATTTGCTTTGATCGTCATCACTATTTTTATTGACCGCTTCGCCAAAAGACATTCTACCAGCAATAATTTCTTTTCTAAGACTATCTAAAAAAAGCTTGGTTTCTTTAATCTCATCGTTCGCAATAGGAGGAATACGTAAAATATGTTTTACCACTGCATCATCCCCCGATCTTGAAAGGAGTTGTATAATATGATAACCGAATTTTGATTTGATGGGTGCAGAAATTTGACCTTCCTTTAATCTAAAGGACCCAGACATAAAAGCTGGATCATAATTGCGTTCATTTCTATTTAAACTAAACTGCCCCAAATTTTCTTTAGCGCTAGGATCTTCAGAATATAGTTTAACCATTTGATCAAAAGTATTAATACCCGCATCAATTTGTTTTCTATAGCCAAGCATTTGTTGAATAACGTATTCTTCCACATCTCTATTAGCCTTTGGATGCATGACCAAAGAAATAACCTGCACCTCGCTTTCGTACAAAGGCAAGCTGTCTACATTTATTGTTTCATAGTAGGCCTTTACTTCATTAGGGGTGATTTTTATTTTATCTACTATTTTTTCCTGCATTTGATCGGCTAATCTTTGTTCTTTAATCAAAGAACGAAAATCCTCTTTTAATTGAATAACCGACTTACCTGCTACTTCCTCTAAGGCTTCTTTAGAGCCAAATTGTTGAATAAAATTTCTAATACGGCTATCAATTGCATTTTCTATTTCTTCTTCAGTAACATTGATGGAGTCTTTTTGTGCTTGTAAAACCAATGCCTTACGAATTAATTGCCCCTCAATAATTTGACAACCAGTGGGCAAAATCACATTCTCTTGCCCTTGGGCTTGTCTTCTATAATCGGAAATCGCATTTTCAATATCGGATTTTAAAATATATTTATCGCCAACAGTGGCTACAATTTTATCTGCCAATACTTTTTTTATTTGCGCTTTTGAATGAAAAGAGCTTAATAGAAAAGCAAAAGAAAAAATAACTTTAAATAATTTCATCAATATTTTTATTATGATACAAAATACTACTACTTAGAATTTACTTCCAAATTGTAAATCTTAATTTTTTTATAAAGTACGTTTAACTTCTTCTTCTTCAAAAGCTTCCACAATATCTCCCACTTTTAAATCAATAAAGTTTTTAATAGTTAATCCGCATTCCATATTAGAAACCACTTCCTTGGCATCATCTTTGAAACGCTTTAAGCTACCCAGCTCTGCGCTTTGTCCTTCGCCTTTTGGATACTCCACAATACCATCACGAATAATACGTATTTTACTATTTCTACTTAATTTACCATCTAATACAAAACATCCAGCCACCGTGGCTTTGTCAAACTTGTATACTTCTCTTACTTCTACGTTGGCCACAATTTTTTCTTGAATTTTTGGCTCCAACATACCTTCCATCGCACTCTTAATTTCGTCAATGGCGTTGTAGATAATAGAATATAATTTTATCTCTACCCCTTCCGTTTCAGCCAACTTATTGGCTTGCATAGAAGGTCTTACGTTAAATCCAATAATGATGGCGTCAGAAGCAGCAGAAAGCAATACATCCGATTCAGAAATTTGTCCCACCCCTTTCAAAATAACTCTAATCGCAATTTCCTCGGTAGATAATTTCTGTAAAGAGTCACTTAATGCCTCTACAGAACCATCCACGTCACCTTTAATAATGATATTTAATTCCTTAAAGTTGCCTAAGGCCAAACGACGACCAATTTCATCCAAGGTAATATGTTTTCTAGTTCTTAAACCTTGCTCTCTTAATAATTGAGCACGTTTAGTGGCCAATTCTTTTGCTTCCGCTTCATCTTCGAATACTTTAAACTTCTCACCCGCTTGTGGCGCGCCATTTAATCCTAAAATTACCACTGGTGTTGAAGGAGGTGCTACTTCGATACGTTGATTGCGCTCGTTAAACATCGCTTTTACTCTACCATAATATTGACCAGATAAAATTAAATCACCTTGACGTAAAGTTCCATTTTGAACTAATATCGTAGCTACATAACCGCGGCCTTTATCCAAAGAAGCTTCAATAATACTTCCAGAACCTTCTCTGTTTGGATTTGCTTTTAAATCTAATAAATCAGATTCTAAAATAACTTTCTCTAATAAAGAATCTACATTCAAACCTTGTTTAGCAGATAATTCTTGGTTTTGGAATTTACCACCCCAAGCTTCTACTAAAATATTCATTTGAGATAATTGCTCATAAATCTTTTGAGGGTTGGCACCGTCTTTATCAATTTTATTGACTGCAAAAATCATAGGCACATTCGCCGCTTGCGCGTGACTAATGGCTTCCTTGGTTTGAGGCATCACTGCATCATCCGCAGCTACTACAATAATTGCAATATCGGTTACTTTCGCACCACGCGCACGCATCGCTGTAAAGGCTTCGTGACCTGGCGTATCTAAGAATGTAATGGCCTTGCCATTTGGCAAAGTCACTTCATAAGCTCCAATATGTTGTGTAATTCCTCCTGCTTCTCCAGCTACGACATTCGCATTACGGATATAATCCAATAAAGAAGTTTTACCATGATCTACGTGACCCATAATGGTTACAATAGGAGGACGCTCCACTAAGTTGGCTAAATCTTCTGCTTCCTCTTCTTCATCCATTTCTTCGGCATCTTCTAATCCAACAAACTCTACTTCAAATCCAAATTCACTGGCCACTAATTCAATTACTTCTGCATCTAAACGTTGGTTAATAGAAACCATGATGCCTAAATTCATACACTTGCTAATAATATCAGCAAAACTTACATCCATCAAACTAGATAACTCACTTACTGTTACGAACTCGGTAACTTGTAATTTATTATCTGTTATTTCATTGGTTTCATTTTCTGCAGCTTCATCTCTTTTAGCACGTCTGTATTTTGATTTCAAACTTTTTCCTCTTCCACCGGCACCAGCTAATTTAGCTTGTGTCTCCTTAATCTTATCTTGAATTGCTTTTTGACCAATTTCTTTTTGTTCAGCAGTTTGAGGTGCATTTCTGTTTCCACCACGAGCACCCCCTTGACCTGGTCTTGCTCCACCGCCTGGTCTTGCTCCACCACCCTGGCCTTGATATCCACCACCTGGTCTTGCTCCACCACCCTGACCTTGATACCCACCACCTGGCCTTTGTCCGCCACCCTGAGCACCTCCTTGTTGAGGTTGATTTGAGTTACCGCCTTGAGAAGGTATACGTTTACGTTTACGCTTTTCTTCTTGACTCATTGGTTTAGGACGCGTATCGCTATTAATAGGTAAATCAATTTTACCCATTACTTTAGGACCTTCTAATTTTTTGGTAGAAATGTTTTCAATTTTTCCATGCACATTTTCAGGAGCTATGGAATGATCAACAGGCGCTGGCTTTTCTTTAGCGGGTGCAGGCTCTTCTGTTTTTTTAGCAGATTTTTTTGCAGGCGTTTCTTTAGCAGGTTTTGCTTCAGGTTCTTCTGTTTTTTTAGCAGATTTTTTAGGTCTAGTTGAAGAATCAATTAAAGAAAGGTCTATTTTATCAACTACCTTAGGAGATTCCAATTCTGGTGAAGCTACTTTTGTTTTCTTTGGTTTCTCTGCTTCTTCTTTTTCGGCTGGCTTTACTTCTTCTACTGCAGGCCATGCTTTATTTTCAGCAGGCTTTGCTTCCACTTTAGGCGCTTCTACTTCGGCAACAACAGGCTTTTTAGCCTTGTCTTTATCGGCAACAGCATTTTTAGGTAATTCTACATGGTCTGCTTTATTTCTAGCTACTTTATCGCTTTGAAATTCTGCTTGCAGAGAATAATACTGATCCTCAGTTAATTTAGCTGTAGCCTTAAGGTCCTCTTTGGGAAAACCTTTTTTCACTAAGAATTCAATCAAGGTATCTTGACCGATGTTGAATTCTTTAGCAGCTGCTAACAGTCTTGGTAGTTTCAATTCTGACATTCTGTTGTTTTTTGTCCCGATTTAACGGAACGAGTCACCTAATACAAATATATTTCAAAAACCAAAGGTTATTCACCTTTATCAAATTCTTCTTGTAAGATTCGACGCACATCTGCAATCGTTTCTTTCTCTAAATCGGTTCTTTTTTCTAATTCTTCAGCGCCTAAGTTTAATACGCTTCTTGCCGTATCGCAACCCACACGTTTGAATTCATCAATAATCCATGTTTCAATTTCATCTGTAAATTCATCCAAGTCAATATCAAATTCATCCACAATTTCTTCGTCTTCACGATATACATCTAATTCATAACCGGTTAACTCAGAAGCTAATTTAATATTCACCCCTCTACGTCCAATGGCCAATGAAACTTGATCTGCTTTTAAATACACATCAACGTGCATTTTTTCAGCATCAATATTCATATAACTAATTTTTGAAGGCGTTAAAGAACGTTGAATTAACAATTGCGTATTGGTGGTGAAATTAATCACATCAATATTTTCATTTTTTAATTCTCTAACTATTCCATGAATACGACTTCCTTTCATACCTACGCAAGCACCCACTGGGTCAATACGATCATCAAAAGATTCCACTGCCACTTTTGCACGCTCTCCTGGCTCACGTACGATTTTTTTAATAGTGATTAAACCATCAAAAATTTCAGGTACTTCTATTTCTAATAATTTTGCAAGGAATAATGGACTTGTTCTAGATAAGATAATGACTGGTGAATTATTTTTCATATCCACTCTTGCAATTACCGATCTAATATTTTCTCCTTTCTTGAAAAAATCTTGTGGGATTTGCTCTGTCTTTGGTAAGATTAATTCATTGCCTTCCTCATCCAACAATAACACTTCTTTTTTCCATACTTGATAAATTTCAGCGTTGATGATTTCACCAATTCTGTCAGAGTATTTTTTTACTAAAGCAGTTTTTTTCAAGTCGTTGATACGAGAAGCCAATGTTTGCTTAGCCGCTAGGATGGCTCTTCTTCCGAAGTCTAAGATGTCTACTTCCTCTAATAAATCTTCCCCTACTTCATAATCGGGTTGTATTTTTATTGCTTCAGAATAGGACACTTCCTCTAATGGATTGTCCACATCATCATCGTCTCTAATTTGACGACGACGAATAATTTCAAGGTCACCCTTTTCAGCGTTTACAATTACATCAAAGTTTTCATCGCTACCGTACTTTTTTCTTAATAAGGTTTTGAAAACGTCTTCCACTACTTTCATCATCGTAGGGCGATCAATGCTTTCTGCGTCTTTAAACTCCTGAAAGGCTTCTATCAAATTTATACTTGCCATAACATAATTTTTTTTCAGACTTCTGCCTGATTTTTTGTTTGTTAAAATTGAATTTGAACTATGGTTGTTTTTATTTGTTCAAAAGGAATTAATAATTCTTGCACTGCTGCTTTTTTACCTTTCCCTTCTGTCCATTCTATTAAAATATCTTTTTCTGTAACCGTTTTTAAAATTCCCTCTTTAATGCTTTCATCCAAAAAAGTGACTTCTACTTTACGCCCTATATTTTTTACATACTGACGATTCAACAATAACGGCTCGTCAATTCCAGGCGAAGACACTTCTAAGGAAAAATCTCCTTCTGGAAACCAGGCCGCTTCTTCCATAATTCGGTATAATTTCCGATTGATGAAAGTGCACTTTTCAATGGGCAAGCCCTCATCACCGTCCAAAAATATTTTGATATTGTTGGTTGGCTTTACTTTAATCTGAACACAGAAGTAGTTGGGCTCCTCTTTAAGGAGTTGCTCCAAAATTGGATTTACTAGGTCTATGATCTCGTTTGCTTGCATACTTAAAAAAGAAGAAGGGAACGAAATCGTTCCCTTCACATTTTCTTCTATTCTTTGCCAAAGGTAATAAAACAGGATGAAATATCCCAAAAATATTGCCAAGCGCCTTATTTTTGCAATATGATGAAGCTAATTCTTTACGGAATATTGATCTACTTTTTATACAAAGTAATATTCCAAGTAGTGCTGCCTGTAAGTAAAGGGGTAAAAACAGTGAGGGCCAATATGGAAAAAATGCAACAACAACAGGCAGAAGCCTTTAAAAATGCAAAACAACCCAATACGGCCACTGCAAGCGCACCCAAAAAAGAGGCCCCGGTAGAAGCAGAATACATTGAATTTGAGGAAGTTAAGAAGAAATAGGACTCTAAAATAAGGGTCTATAAATAGGAAGCGATGTCCTTTTCCACCCTCATCCCCTCTTTTAAATGAAGCACTTGTAGGCCCACCGAGGCAGCAGCGATAATATTGGGCTCATTATCATCTATAAAGAGGGTTTCCCCTGCCAACAACCCTTCTTTCTCTATAATATAATTAAAAGAAGCTGGATCTGGTTTCCGCATACCCATTTCGTGCGAGTAATAAGCGGTCTTAAAAAGAGATACAAAGGAATAATTAGCTACGTCTTTTTCAAATTCTTGTATAAAATGATCATGGTGAATTTGATTGGTATTGGAATATAAAAAAGTATTATACCTGAAATTATTTTCTTTAATCCACTCAATACTATTTTTTCTAAATCCAACCAGTAATGCATTCCAACCAAAAACAATTTGCTCATTGGTTAAAGGCAAACTAAGTAAAGTTCTTACACCGTCATAAAATTCCTGCTCATTTACAAATCCCATTTCCAAATCTAAAAACAATTGATGCGATTTATTTAATGTAAAGAATTGGTCAAAACCCTCAATACCAATAGTTGCAAAAGCAATATTCATTTTTTTAAAGTCAATATCATACAAGACGTTGCCTAAATCAAATATTAAATTTTTTACAGCAGCCATTGATATTGTATTATTTGGGAATAAATAGAGTAATAAAGGTAAAGAAAGATTTTAAATAATTGTACATTTGAACTATGAAACAACACTTAGCACATATTGCAGTTGTAGTAAGAGATTATGATGAAGCCATTGCCTATTTTACTAAAGTTTTAGGCTTTACATTAATTGAAGACACGGTATTATCCGAAACCAAAAGGTGGGTGATGGTGCAACCTACTGGTGCAGAAAATGGCTGTATGTTATTACTTGCAAAAGCAGCAACCCCTGAGCAAGAAAAATATATAGGTTACCAAACAGGTGGACGTGTATTTTTATTTTTATATACCGATAATTTCGAAAGAGATTATCAAAATTATATTTCTAAAGGCGTTGAATTTACCATCCCACCTCACAAAGAAGAATATGGAACAGTTGCCGTATTCAAGGATATCTATGAAAATTTATGGGACTTAATTGAGCCAAGTAAAAAATAAATATTTTATTGCTTCAAATTATTAATACCATTACAAGGGACGTTTCATTGCAGCAGCCATATGCTTACAAGCCGCATTGCCATTGCTTAATTCTTTTTTAATGTTTTCATAAGAAACGTCATCTCTATTTTGACTTAATTTAAAAACATGTTGCAAATTTTCAACTATAATTTCAAAAGAAACAATGGCTTTCATATTTTGCTCCATGTATTTGGGCGATAAATTTTTTACTTGTGTAGGACTATTGGAATCTTTTTCAAAATGTAAAGTCAATTCCGTTAATAAATTTTTTAAATGTTTTTCATCTTTAATTTCTAAACTACCTTTTGCTTGAACCGACTGGTAATTCCAGGTACTTCCCATATTTTTTTCAGTATACCAATTGGCACTCACAAAAGCAGAAGGACCTGAAAAAATAACCAACACTTTATTATTTTTTTCAAATGCATTGGTGTGGTCTTGCTTGCGCATCATATGACCACTAATTATTATGGTATCATTTTCTATTTTTAATAAAATTGGTATTTGCGTCGCTACTGGGTAGCCTTCTTCATTGACACCACAGATAGTAATAAAAGGATTCGCTTGCATGAAGTCCAATACTTCATGATGATCCTTAGCTTTAAAATGAGGGATATTGTACATAGTATTTTTTTATAGAGGAAGTTCGGTGGTTGTTTTTATTTCATCCATTACAAATAAACTATTAATATGTGCCACCATTGGGAGCACAGCTAATTTTTCTTGATAAAATTTATTGTAGGTCTCTACATCTTTGGTGACTAATTTTAAATAATAATCAAAACTGCCCGAAACCAAACTGCAAGAAATAATCTCCGGAAATTGGGCAATGGTTTGTTCAAACTCAGAAAAATTATTTCTAGTTTGTTTGTCTAAGGTTACTTGGCAATGTACTACCAAACCAAGGTCTAATTGTTTTCGATCCAACAGGGTCACATATTTTTGAATAACCCCCTCCTGTTCTAATCGTTTAATTCGATCATGAATGGGGCTCATGGATAAATTGATAGCGGCACTAATGTCTTTGATGGTGATTAATGCATTTGACTGAAGTAGTCGCAATATGGACCTATCAAGCTCGTCTAAAATCATAGGAAGTAATTATTACTGAAAAATGTCAATTTACTTACCCTAAAATACTAATTTTTACTTAAAAAATAGATATTTTAAGTATATTTTACTGATTTTTTTAGTTTTGAAAATAATATTTCCTTTTAATAGAACTTTATACCGAAATAAAAACAAGAAACCATGATTATTGGCGTTCCTAAAGAAATTAAGATACAAGAGTACCGTGTAGGTTTGACCCCCGAAGGCGTAGATGCCCTAGTGAGACAAGGTCACCAAGTGTATATTGAAACTAAAGCAGGAGTGGGTTCGGGATTTGCAGATGATGCATATATTAAAGCAGGAGCAAGTATATTAAATACTGCACAAGAAATTTACGCAATTGCAGAAATGATTATTAAAGTAAAAGAACCTTTGGCGGTAGAATACCCACTGATTAAAGCTGGACAAATATTATTTACCTATTTCCACTTTGCAGCTTCTAAGGAATTAACCGAAGCCATGATGAAATCATTAGCAGTATGTATTGCCTATGAAACCGTTGAATTACCTGATGGCTCTTTACCCTTATTAGTACCAATGTCGGAGGTAGCAGGAAGAATGGCAGTAAACGTAGGCGCTTATTATTTAGGAAAACCATTCGGAGGAAAAGGAAAATTATTAGGCGGTGTGCCAGGCGTGAAACCAGCCGAAGTATTAATAATAGGTGGTGGAATTGTTGGAACACAAGCAGCAAAAATGGCTGCAGGTTTAGGGGCCAACGTTACCATTATGGATACGAACTTATCAAGATTAAGATATTTATCGGATGTAATGCCAGCGAATGTGATTACACAATATTCTACCGTATTAGCCATCCAAGAAAAATTACCAACTGTTGATTTAGTAATTGGTGCTGTATTATTACATGGTGCCAAGGCACCGCATTTAATTAAAAAAGTCGATTTAGCTTTAATGGAATCAGGTACTGTAGTTGTGGATGTTGCAGTAGATCAAGGAGGATGTATTGAAACATGCAAACCTACTACGCATGAAAATCCAGTGTACATGGAGCAAAATATTTTACACTATTGCGTAGCCAATATGCCAGGGGCGGTTCCGCAAACATCTACTCGAGCCTTAACACAAGCAACATTACCCTATGCCATTGCCATTGCTAATAAAGGATGGGAGAAAGCCTGTGTTGATAATGCGGCCTTAGCAAAAGGATTAAATATTAAAGCTGGAAAAATTTTAAATAAGGGCGTTGCAGAAGCCTTTAACGAATAATTGATCGTTTATTGGTGTTTATTGTTTAAGAAGACCTGGTTCAAAAGACTGGGTCTTTTTTATGAGATTGATCAGTATATAAAAAATAACATTTAAAATATTTTGCAAATCGCTTATTAATCGTAATTTTACGATTAATAAGAAACTATGACCCCCTATTCAGAAAAAGACGAACAAATAGCCTTATTAGCTAAAGCCATGGGCCACCCAGCCAGAGTGGCTATCATTAGATTATTGCTAAAAAAGCAAACCTGTATTTGTGGCGATATCGTGGACGAGCTACCCCTTTCACAAAGCACTGTTTCGCAACATTTAAAAGAATTAAAAGAAGCTGGTTTAATACAAGGAGAAATTACTGGTGTAAAAACCTGTTATTGTATTGACGAATCTAATTGGGAAAAAATAGGGAAATTATTTGACGGCTTATTTAATACTACGTACAAAGCAAAATCTTGTTGTTAAAAAATATAAATTAATGTTATGAAAACAGAATTAGAATTAAAAGAAATTGTAAAAGCAAAATACAGTGAAATTGCATTACAAGACAAGGAAACCAATATGTCTTCTTGTTGTGGTGCAGGTGGTTGCAGTACCGAAATTTACAATATCATGTCAGACGATTATACCCAATTACCTGGCTATGTAGAAGGTGCCGATTTAGGCCTAGGCTGTGGCTTGCCAACTGAGTTTGCTAAAATAAAAGAAGGAGATGTGGTCGTGGATTTAGGATCGGGCGCTGGTAATGATTGCTTTGTAGCAAGAAGAAGTGCTGGTGCAAGTGGTAAAGTAATTGGGATAGATTTCACTCCCGCCATGATTGAAAAAGCTAGAGCCAATGCTGAAAAAATGGGCTATCATAATGTTGAGTTTAGACAAGGAGATATCGAAAACATGCCCATTACTTCCAATATTGCGGATGTAGTGGTAAGTAATTGTGTATTGAATTTAGTACCCAACAAACATGCGGTGCTACAGGATATTTTTAGAGTATTAAAACCGGGGGGACATTTTAGTATATCAGATGTAGTACTAGTAGGCGCCTTACCTGAAGGTTTAAGAAACGCTGCCGAAATGTATGCTGGTTGTGTATCAGGGGCTATACAAAAACAAGTGTATATGGAATTAATTGATGCCAATGGTTTTGAAAATGTACTCATTCAAAAAGAAAAAGCCATTATTATCCCTGATGATATTTTAGTAAATTATTTAAACCCAACAGAAATTGCTGCTTTTAAAAATTCTCAAATGGGCATATTCTCAGTTACTGTATTTGCACAAAAACCAAAAGCGGTTTGTGTGCCGGGTGCAGGTTGTTGCTAAATAATAGCTTTAATAAAAAATTTATTTATAGAATTATTGGATAGATATTAAAATTGAATGTAAAATACCTATGAAAAATATTTTAGTCTTATGTACAGGCAATAGTTGTAGAAGTCAAATAGCCCATGGATTTTTAGCAGCTATGACAGCGGGTAAAGCCAATGTATATTCTGCAGGGGTGGAAACACATGGTGTAAATCCAAAAGCCATTACCACTATGAAAGAAATTGGTATTGATATTGCACACCATACCTCTAATAATATTACCGAATACTTTGGTGTCGATTTTGATTACGTAATAACCGTTTGCGATAATGCAAAAGAGCGTTGTCCTTATTTTCCTACCAAGGCAGTTAAATTACATTACAATTTTCCAGACCCCGCCAAAGCAACTGGCACAGAGGATGAAATTAATGAGCAGTTTAGAAGCGTAAGAGCAATGATTAAAAACTACTGCGAGAAATTTGTAGAAGAATATATTAATTAGGAAGAAGCTTTTATATTTTAGGGGGCTTGATAGAATATTAAATTTTTCTTGTCACTATAATTTATTCAATTTATTATTATAGCTAAAAAAAGCGTCCCGAAAATTCGGAACGCTTTTGTATATAGAATCTATCAATTTTTTAAATACTAGCTTATTTCCAAACTGTCCAACCTTTCCACCATGTTTGATTATCGCCAGATACTGCAACTGCACCTCTAAATGTAACTTTCTCAAAGAAAGCATTTTGTAATTTAGCATCTGTGAAAGAACCATTTTTAGTGAAGTTGACATTATCCCAAGTACCTAATGAACCCCAAGTAGCAGCAGTTATAGGATCAGTACTAGGTGTTGCTGGAGTAGTGGATGGAGTTGAGTTATTAGCGTAAGGAGTAAAATCTGGACTTGTATAGTTAAATGGTTGAATTAATTTTAATCTATCCGCTGTTGCATTTGTTAAAATTGTATTGCCAAATGCAGGAGTTGAGAACCAAGTCAATAAGCTTGCAGCTGTAGTTCCAACAGTAGATGTACCACTTAAAGTTATATTTGAAGTATTACCAGCAAGTGTAGTGTTCTTAATTCTAATACTGCTGTCATTAATATTCTTATCTACATTTCCTAATGCGACATCAAAATTAAGACCAATAGGCCAACCAGTAATAATAGAGTTCATGATAGAAATACCTGTATTTCTTCTGATATGTGCTCCTGCTCTATATAAAGTATTTCCTACACTAGCTAAAGTTGCTCTTGGTCCAATGGCAGTGATATTTGAAAAAACTGCTGAGGTTCTTGGTGTTAAAGAAGATCCTTTACCATCATTATCTGATTCAAATGCTTCAGATTGAGAGATATCTGCAATAACTGAATCTCTTAAGACGATACCAAACTGAACATTCCCAGAATATCCAAAGTCTGTATCAAAATCATCGTCTTGAGTTTTGTAGGCAATTAAATACTTACAGTTTACTGTACCGCCAAACCACTCGTAAGCATCATCTTTTGCATAAGTAACTTGAATATGGTCAATAGTTGTACCATTACCCACACCAGCCATTGTTAAACTATTTAACTCATTATCTGGTTGGAAAGCGTATCCAGCGTATTCAATTCTTGCATATTGTAAAATACCAGAATTATCTGCATCGTTTCCTGTAGGGAATGCAGCATCACCAGAACCAGCTAAACCATAACCTACTTCTGTATCATTAATACCGCCTTCCACTGAAGTTAAACCAGTAACAGCAGTACCTTTCCAAGTTAATACTTGGTTTACTTTAGCAGTTCCTAATATAACTATTCCACCCCAGTCACCAGACTGAGGATTAGCTGAAGCAGAAGTGAACACGATTGGTTTTTCCGATGTTCCTTTTGCCACTAATTTAGCACCACGAGAAATTACTAAGGCTGATACATTTGAGCCAGATTTACCTTGTACTTTTGCACCTGCTTCTACTGTAAGTGTAACACCTTTTGTCACATATACAATACCAGAAAGATAGTTTACATCTTTTGCAAATAAAGTAGTGTCTTTTGTAATTTTACCTGTTAAAGTAATGGTATTTGATACCACACCTACAGGAGCAACTTCCTTCGTTACTACGAAGATTTCTTTTTCGCCATCCATTTCAATCTTTCTGCAACCAGTAACGGCTAAAAAAGCTAGGGATAAAATAAATAATTGTTTCATTGTTTTTGTATTTAAAAAAAGTTTTT
>CAMBEQ010000003.1 GCA_945865545.1 Sediminibacterium ginsengisoli
TGCACAAGCTCCAAAGATCTCTTCATTTTTTTCCTTACTCCAATTAGGATTGGCTAATTTATGTGCTGCATTAAAATGTTCTGCCCTTGTTAAATACACCATGTCTCCAATATTTTTGTAAAGATATAAATTTGATGGCCAAGTTAACCATTTTTAACAGGCCTTTCCCGACCTTTGCCTTATGCGTGTAATTATTACGGCGGCTACCAATGGGGAATGGATGCCCAGTTTTCAAAAAATTAACCCTGCTTTTGCAACCAATAACAAACGTTTTTCGGTTGGCTTTCATGAATCAGGTATTGGCCTACTAGCCAGTAGTGTTTCAATCATGAAAATGTTTGTACAAGAAACACCTACCCTTATTATTCAAATAGGTATTTGCGGAAGTTTTGATAAAAAAATTCCATTGGGTAAAGTATTTGCATTGAAAGATGATTTTGCAGGTGATATTGGCGTTACAGAAAATAAAGTTTGGAAAGATTTATTTGATTTGAAGTTAGATAAGCCCAACGACGCTCCTTATGAAAAAAAGTCATTACCTAATCCTTGGCTCAAACAATACAACATTTTAAACTTGCCTACTAAAAAAGGAGTGACGGTGAATACTATTAGCACCGATAAAAATAAAATAGATTTATATAATGGCCGTTATAAAGCTTCATTGGAATCAATGGAAGGTGCAGCATTACATTATATAGGTCGTGATTTAAATATTCCGTTTATACAAATTCGTGCGGTTTCAAATTATGTGGGCGAAAGAAATAAAGCTAATTGGAAAATGAAAGAAGCTATTTATAATTTAAATGAAACCTTATTGCAATACTTAGACGCCCTCAATAAATTACCTAACCATGCCTGAGTTTGAGATAGGTTTTTCTCCCTGCCCTAATGATACATTTATTTTTGATGCATTAGTAAATCATAAAATAGATACCAAAGGCTATACTTTTAAAGTGCATTTACAAGATGTGCAAACTTTAAACGAATGGGCCATTGCAGGAAAGCTTCCTTTCTCAAAAATTAGTTACGGTGTTTGGCCCTTGGTAAAAAATACCTACAGTTTATTAAATAGTGGTGGCGCTTTAGGTAAAGGCGTTGGACCATTATTAATTTACAAGGAAGATCCCAATAAGCCAGGAGCCAAGCCTGATGTGGATACTATGCGCGTGGCCATTCCTGGAATTAATACTACTGCTCATTTGCTTTTTAGCTTAGCTTTCCCCAAGGCTACTAATAAAACATTTTTAGTATTTAACGAAATTGAAGAGGCCGTATTAAGTGGTGCCGTAGAGGCTGGTGTAATTATTCATGAAAACCGCTTTACCTATGCAGCAAAGGGATTAAGTAAATGGATGGACCTGGGCACTTATTTTGAAGAAACTTTTAATGCCCCTATTCCACTGGGTGGAATTATTGCGCGCAATGATATTAACCCCATTGATATTGCGATGCTAGATGCCCTTATTAAAGAAAGTGTGCAATATGCATTTGCTAATAGTTACGAAATTTTACCAGACTATATTAAAGCTCATTCTCAAGAAATGTCCGAAGCTGTAATGCGTCAACATATAAATTTATATGTGAACGATTTTAGTGTTGATATGGGTGATGCAGGGAGAAAGGCGATAGCTCAATTAGAAAAAACATTTTCTAATTTACACGCATAAGATTTATTCCTTCAAGGCCTTTGCATAAGCAGCCAATACGCGCACACGCGCTTCTTCATGCACGACTATGGGTGGGGGATAATTTAAAGAATCTAATTCAGGCACCCAATGCCTGATGTATTTTAATTCTTTATCAAATTTTTCAGTTTGTAAGCGTGGATTAAATACTCTAAAATAAGGCGCTGCATCACAACCACTTCCACTAGCCCATTGCCAACCTCCATTGTTGGCGGCTAAATCAAAGTCCAATAATTTTTGTGCAAAATAAGCTTCCCCCCAACGCCAATCAATTAATAAGTGTTTGGTTAAAAAACAAGCTACAATCATACGTACTCTATTGTGCATAAAACCAGTAGTATTTAATTCTCGCATACCGGCATCTACAATTGGATAGCCTGTGCGCCCTTCACACCAAGCTTTAAATTCTTTTTCATTATTGCGCCACTCTATAAAATCATATTTAGGTTTAAATGATTTTCCCTCGGCGACTTGCGGAAAATGCCATAAAATCATATGATAAAAATCGCGCCAAATGAGTTCATTAAAAAAAGTTGAATTTAAACTTTGTGTTTCTAAAGCCAATGTTCTTGCGGAGATGGTTCCAAAACGTAAATGCACACTTAAATGAGTGGTCGCATTTAGCGCAGGGAAATTTCTTTGCTCGGTATAATTTTTCACCAACTTTGCCTCATACTTCATAGGAGGGATAACTAGATCCGTTTTTTCAAAACCTATTTCTTTTAAAGTGGGGAGCTTGTAAGCCTTGGTATCAAAAAAATAATCGAGCAATTTTTCGGAAGGATGTTTTTTAGGAATTTGTTGCGCCCAAACAGTTCTCCATTTATTGGCATAGGGCGTATAAATGGTGTAGGGATTTCCATCGTCTTTAATGACTTCGTCTTTTTCAAAAATTACTTGATCCTTATAATGATGATAACTTGCTCCTTTAGATAAAGTCAATTTTTCAATCGCTGCATCTCTTGCATTGGCCTTAGGACCATAATCATGATTGGAGTAAACTGACGCTATCGTAAAATCTTTGAAAAGCATTTCAAAAACTTCAATAGGCGTTCCATATTTTACCCAAAGCGATTTTCCTTTGGCTACTAAATCGGATTGCAAACGAGTTAGGGTTTGATGAATAAAATCTACCCTTCGGTCTGCTTTATCTTCGGATTGACTTAAAATGTTTTTATCGAAAATGAATATGGGTAATACTTGATGCCCTTTTAATTTGGCTTGATAAAGTGCATGGTACAAGCCGACATTGTCCTGCCATCGTAAATCGCGTCTAAACCAAAAAATGGAGATTGCCTGTTTCATATTTGTTTAACAATTAAAAACTAAAATAGTTGGCTTTTATATTTAATTTTAGGGATGCAAATTAGTAAAATCATTGAAGTCTTAGAAAACTGGGCGCCCCTTGCTTGGCAAGAATCTTATGACAATGCAGGACTTATTGTTGGTGCACCAGAACAAGTTTGTACTGGTGTAATTTGTTCTTTGGATTGCACAGAGGCAGTAGTGGACGAAGCTATTGCCAAAGGATGCAACCTTATAGTGAGCCATCATCCCATTGTTTTTAAGGGCATTAAGCAATTTAATAGCAATGATTATGTGTCAAGAGTGCTTGTAAAAGCCATCCAAAACAATATTGCCCTTTACGCTATTCATACCAATTTAGACAGTTTGCTAGACGGGGTCAATAAAACCCTAGCCGATAAGCTTCACCTAGAAAATAGAAGAATTTTAAGCCCTAAACCAGGTTTTAAAGACCAAAATGGGGGTGAAATTGGCTCCGGATTAATTGCCGAACTACCTTTGGAAACCGACGAGGCTGAATTTTTAAAATGGATCAAAGAAAAATTGAATTTATCGGTGGTAAAACATACGAATTTTACTAAAAAGCCATTGAAAACCATAGCTTTATGTGGTGGATCGGGTAGCTTTTTAATTGCCGATGCCAAAGCACAAAAAGCCGACTGTTTTATCACCAGCGACCTTAAATACCATGACTTTTTTGAGGCGGATGGTGCGCTTTTACTGGTAGATATAGGCCACTTTGAAAGTGAACAGGGGGTAGCTGCCCTAATTGTTGCTAATTTGAAGCTGAAATTCCCTACCTTTGCCGTCCTCGAATCCTTGGTAAATACACAACCTGTATCCTACCTTAAAGATTGAGGTTCACATAATTAAGACCATCCAAATAAATTTTTAAATATGGCATCAGTCAAAGACTTTTCAGTAGAAGAAAAATTAGTAAATCTTTACAGACTTCAAAGAGTTGATAGCAGTATCGATGAAATTGAAATTCTTCGTGGCGAATTACCAATGGAAGTAAAAGATTTAGAAGACGAAGTGTTGGGTTTGCAAAATAGACAAACAAGAATTGAAGAAGAAATTAATGGTATCACTGAATTTATTGATGAGAAAAAAGCGTCTATAAAAACAAGTGAAGAATTAATTGCTAAATACGAAAAACAAAGCGAGAACGTAAAAAACAATCGTGAGTTTGAAGCCATTAACAAGGAGTTAGAAATGCAAGGTTTAGAGATTAAATTGGGCGAAAAGCACATTCGTGATGCCAATGAAGAATTAGCAGAAAAAATTAAGGTGTTGGATGCTGCTAAAAAAACAATTGCAGTTAAAGACGGCGTTTTAACGCATAAGAAAAGCGAATTAGAGAAAATTATTGCAGATACAGAAATTGAAGAGAAAGAATTAAGAAAAAATAGCGAAGATGCCCGTGCGCATATTGACGAGCGTTTATTGTATAGCTACGATCGTATTAGAAATAGTTACCACAATGGCCTAGCCGTAGTAACTGTGGAAAGAGATGCTTGTGGTGGATGTTTTAACTCTATTCCTCCTCAACGTCAAAGCGAAATTCGTTTACACAAAAAGATCATTGTTTGTGAAAACTGTGGTCGTATTTTAGTGGAAGAAGAATTAGCCAGCGCTCCAGTAAAGAAATAATTAGAATCAATACTTTATTCCAAAGCCTTCCAAGAAATTGGGAGGCTTTTTTTTGCCTTTTCTAAAAGGAGGTGGGATGGCTAGAAAAATTTGTACATCATTTAGGGGTAGTGTATATTGCAGTAAGCGATGTTAACGAAATTAGAAATTCAAAACTATATACTGATAGATCAATTATCAATTGATTTATCCAGCCAGCTTTCCGTTATTACCGGAGAAACAGGAGCTGGTAAAAGTATTATTATGGGAGCCCTTGGCCTTATTTTGGGCGACCGAGCCGATAGCACTGTTTGCAGAGACGCTTCTAAAAAATGTTTCATCGAAGGTGTTTTTCAATTGACGAATAAAAAACAATACGAGCCTTTTTTTACTGAGCACGAAATTGAATTATCGGATGAACTCATTATAAGAAGAGAAATTGGTGCCCAAGGAAAATCAAGAGCCTTTGTTAATGACACTCCCGTTACACTTTCAATATTAAGAGACCTAACTAGTAAATTGGTGGACTTGCATCAACAATTCGATACTTTAACCCTTGGCGATACCGATTTTCAACGTACGGTGATAGACGCTTTAGCCAATGTGCAAAAGGACTTGGCTAGCTATCAATCTACCTATTCCGAATGGAAAGAAAATGAAAAAAAATTACAGCAACTAATTATTGAAAAGGAAAATTTTGAAAAAACAGAAAGCTATAAAAAACATTTATTAGATGAATTGGCGGAATTGAATTTAAAAGAAAATGAGCTAGAGCAATTAGAGCAAGAATTAAAGTTTTTAGAAAATGCGGCTAGTATTAAAACTCAATTAGCCCAAAGCCTTCAGCTGTTGGAAAATTCTGACAATCCCATTGTACAACAATTAAAACAATTGGGAAATAGTTTAGAAAGTATTGTAAAGTATCAGCCTGAGTTTTCAAATTTATTAAATAGATTAAAAGCCACGCAAATAGAACTTGCCGATATTGCTACTGATTTATCTAGCTGGCAGGATAAAATTGATTTTGACGATAAAAAAACAGCCAGCATTCAAGAACGCCTTTCGGTAGGCTATAACTTACAGAAAAAACACAAAGTACAATCTACCCAGGAGTTGCTAGATATTCAAAAACAGCTAGAGCAAGATTTAACAGAAGTGTTAAACCTGAATGACACTATTGAACAGCTTACCAAATTTGTAAAAGACGCATCGGTAAAAGCAACTGCCTTAGCCAATACTTTAACCAGTAAAAGAGAAAAAGAAATGATTCCTTTTACAACCAGTGTCAATAAATTATTACATCAAGTGGGTATGCCCAATGCTAAAATAAAAGTAAGCTTGGACGAAGTGCCTTTCAATTTTTACGGAAAAGATAAAATTGATATTTTATTTGACGCCAACAATACTAATAAATTCGAGCCCATAAAAAAAGTAGCTAGTGGCGGTGAATTAAGTAGATTAATGCTTTGTATTAAGTCGCTTGTAGCTAAGTCGGTGGATTTACCTACCATGATTTTTGATGAAATTGATACAGGCATTTCGGGAGAACCCGCCAAACAAGTAGGCTTGTTATTACAAAACCTGGGGCAAGCTAGACAGGTTTTATGCATTACCCATCAACCACAAATTGCAGCCAAAGGCAACGCACACTTATATGTTTACAAAGAACAAAAAGGCAGCACTACGCATACTTATTTGAAAACTTTAAATAAAACAGAGCGGGTACAGCATATTGCGCAAATGATTGGCGGTGACCCACCAAGTAAATCGGCAATGGACAACGCCAAAGAACTATTGGCTTCCTAGGTATTATTGAGTTTAATATTGTCTTTTTATAAGATATTATAATTATTTTTACAGCAATTAAAAAACCATCCATAATGGCATACAACTTATTAAAAGGTAAAAGAGGAATTATTACAGGCGCTTTAGATAGCAATTCTATTGCTTGGAAAGTGGCCGAAAAAGCACATGAAGAAGGCGCTACTTTTGTATTAACCAATGCCCCTATCGCCATGCGTATGGGAGAGATTAATGGATTGGCTGAAAAAACAAATTCTAAAATTGTCCCTGCTGATGCCACTAGTGTAGAAGAGTTGACTAATTTATTTACTCAGTCTCAAGAAATTTTAGGCGGTAAAATAGATTTCGTTTTACATTCTATTGGCATGAGTGTGAACATTCGTAAAAAAATAGCTTACCCTGAATTGAATTATGATTATTATGCAAAAGGGGTAGATGTTTCTGCGATGAGTTTACATAAAATGTTAAGCGTTGCCTATAAAATGGACGCTTTAAACAACGAAGCTAGTGTGGTAGCTTTAACCTACGCAGCTGCACAAAGAACTTTTCCTTTTTATACCGATATGGCAGATATTAAAGCATTATTAGAATCTATTGCACGTAGTTTTGGTTACCATTATGGTTTAAGAAATAAAGTGCGTGTCAATACCGTATCTCAATCACCCACAAAAACTACAGCAGGTACCGGCATCAAAGGTTTTGGCGACTTTTTTGATTATGCCAATGCCATTGCTCCATTAGGAAATGCCACTGCCGAAGATTGTGCAAATTATTGTGTTACTTTATTTTCCGATTTAACGAAAATGGTGACCATGCAAAACTTATTCCATGATGGCGGATATTCTACTACGGGCGTAAGTGATTTAATAATGAAAAAAGCAGGTATCACAGAATAGACTTAAAAAAATAATTATTTATATGAGCAAACCAATGAATCCAAAATTAGTAGAGTACATCGGTTACTTTGGATCTTTATTAAGCTGTATCACTTTTATTCCACAAGTATATCTTTCTTGGAAATCACATAGTGTAGGCGACTTAAGTTTGTTGATGATACTTATTGTTATTACCAGCACCCTCGTTTGGCTTACCTATGCTTATCTTATTAAAAGCAAACCGGTATTGGTGGCCAACACGGTTGTTTTTATATTGAGCTTAATGCTTCTTTATTTTAAATTGACTTTTTAAATATACTTACTATCCCATCTAAATAAAAAAGAGCTAACATAGTTTAGCTCTTTTTTATTTAGAATCATTAGAGACTAATTTTAAGAATTTTATATTCTATAAAAATTCTTAAAATTAGTACTCGTCTTCGTTAAACATAAAATCATCATGGCTTGGGTAGTCGGGCCAAATATCTTCAATACTTTCATACACTTCACCTTCGTCTTCAAGCTCTTGTAAGTTCTCTACTACTTCAATAGGTGCACCACTTCTGATGGTGTAATCAATCAATTCATCTTTGGTAGCTGGCCATGGAGCTTCTTCTAAAAAGCTGGCTAATTCTAAAGTCCAAAACATAGCTTTATTTTTTGCAAAAGTAGCCGTATATATGATATAACCAAATCTGTTTTTTCTACAGGATGTAAACAAATCTTTAAATTTTAATATAATTGACTGGGAATTGCTAGGTTTGTACCATGGATCAAGCACCAAAACTACTAGTAGCCAAGGACATATGGAAACAATATGGCCCTGTATCGGTATTGAAGGGCGTTTCCTTGGAGGTTAACAAAGGGGAATTGGTAAGTATTGTTGGGCCTTCTGGTGCCGGCAAATCGACTCTATTATACATTGTAAGCAGCTTGGAAAAAGCCGATCAAGGACAGGTAATTTTTGAGGGCGAGGATATTTCCCAACTATCCAATGCTGCACTAGCCAAGTATAGAAATCTAAAAATGGGCTTTGTTTTTCAATTCCATCATTTACTCCCCGAATTCACCGCTTTGGAAAATGTATCCATTCCAGGATGGATAGGTAAAATGCCTAAAAAGCAAATACAAAATAAGGCCAAGGAATTATTAGACCTGATGGGCCTTTCCGATAAAATAGACAAGAAGCCGCATAGTTTATCTGGAGGTGAGCAACAAAGGGTAGCTGTAGCACGTGCCTTGTTAAATAGCCCCGCACTTATTTTTGCAGACGAGCCCACTGGAAATTTAGATAGTGAAAATGCAACCGCTTTACACCATCTATTTATTAAATTAAGAAACGAATTGAATCAAAGTTTTTTAATAGTAACGCACAATGAAGCATTGGCTGGCATGAGCAACCGAAGTTTAACAATGAAAGACGGGAAATTTATTTAGACTTTTACACTCTTGGTTTCCAAGGTGAATCTGCTACCCCATTTAAGTGTCCTATATATCTAGCTAAAACAAAAAGATAATCACTAAGTCTATTCAAATATTTAATCACCATAGGTTCTACAAATAAATCTTCTTCATGTAAATTCACGCACCAACGTTCGGCACGGCGACAAACACAACGAGCAATATGTGCAGTAGAAATGGCTTGATGGCCACCAGGTAGAATAAAAGATTTCATGGGTTCCAATACTTCATTCATTTGGTCAATTAATTTTTCCAAATAAATTATATCATCTTCTTTTAAATCTGGGATTTTTAAATTAGGTTCTTTTTCCGGGTCACATGCTAAGGAAGACCCTACTGTAAACAAACGATCTTGCACTTCTTTCAACACGGTTTTAATACCCGTATCCGAAACCAAATCGCTTAACAAACCTATAAATGAATTTAGTTCGTCTACTGTTCCATAAGACTCAATTCTGATATGACTTTTAGGCACTCTGGTACCTCCAATTAAAGTTGTTTTTCCTGAATCTCCTGCTTTGGTATATATTTTCATTGGGTAAGAATTAATTTAACTCTATTATTTTTTAGTATAACAAAACTAATAAAATAAAGTTCAACAAGAAAACGAAAAAACAGAAGTTACCAATGCTTTAAAAATGAGAGAAGTTATTGTTTACCGTATCTGTTTCAATATTTCCATCTCTTAAACGAACTACTCTGTGCGCATAGCGTGCAATATCTTCCTCGTGGGTAACCAATATAACAGTGTTGCCACTGGAATGTATTTTACCAAATAGTTCCATTACTTCTACCGATGTTTTTGAATCCAAATTACCAGTGGGTTCATCGGCTAATAATATAGAAGGATTGTTGACCAATGCACGCGCAATAGCCACACGTTGAATTTGACCACCACTTAATTCATTGGATTTATGATGACTTCTATCTGCCAAACCTACTTTTTCTAAAGCCACCATGGCGCGATCTATTCTATCTTTTTTGGAAATACCTGCATACACCAATGGCAATGCAACATTTTCTGCCGCCGACAATCTGGGCAATAAATTAAATTGTTGAAACACGAATCCAATTTCAACATTTCTAATACCTGCTAAATCGTCGTCCAACATTTTACTAACATCATGCCCATTTAAGTTGTACATACCATTCGTTGGAGAATCTAAACAACCTAAAATATTCATTAAGGTACTTTTACCACTACCCGATGGGCCCATCAGTGCCACATATTCGTTTCTGTTGATGTCTAAGTTGATCCCTTTTAAAACAGGGATGGCTTGACCGGCCATAAAGTAACTTTTTTGCAACTCTCTTAATTGAATAACCGATGACATGTTTATTTTATTTACGTATTACTTTTGGCACTTTAAAGAAAACCCCATCCGAATCAGGGGCATTTTTTAAAGCAGCCTCTCTTGAAATAGATCCATTTACTTCATCCTTGCGCAGCACATTGAATGCGTCACCCATATGCATTAATGGTTCAGTCCCTGTTGTGTCTAAGCTATTTAACTGCTCCACAAATCCCACCAAATCCTGCATATCTGCAACCAGTTTGTCCATTTTTTCGGGGGCCACATTTAACCTAGATAAATGTGCCAAATGGCTAACTAAATTCTTATCTACTTGCATGGTACAAATGTAGTTCAAAGCCCAATACCCTCAAGCTGGTTTTGTTAAAAGGTCAAATGACGCAACCAAAGGCAAAAAAAATACTCAAAAATCTAAAGTTTTTTTGAAAATAGTTGCATAACTAACTAATTTTACAAAAATGCTCTAAAATGCAACGTTCAATCAAAAAAGTAGTGGTTTTAGGAAGTGGCGTGATGGGCTCTCGAATAGCTTGTCACTTTGCCGGTGTGGGTGTAGAAGTTTTATTATTAGATATGCTAACGCCAGGAACGGAAGAAAGTAAGCTACCTAAAGAAAGAAATAAATTGGTGAATGATGCCTTGCAAGCATCTATTAAATCCAACCCCTCTCCTTTATACTTAGCTAAATATGCTCAAAATATAAGTACGGGTAATTTTAAAGATGATATGGCGAAAGTTGCAACAGCCGATTGGATAATTGAAGTAGTGGTAGAAAGATTAGACATCAAAAAAATAATTTATGATGAGGTTGAAAAATACAGAAAGCCTGGTACATTAGTTAGTTCTAATACCTCGGGTATTCCTATTCATTTAATGGCCGAAGGACGTTCGGAAGATTTTCAAAAACATTTTTGTGGCACACACTTTTTTAATCCGCCTCGCTACTTGCGTTTATTAGAAGTCATTCCTACTGCTAAAACAGATCCAGCTGTAATTGATTTTCATTTGCATTATGGGGATGTGTATTTAGGAAAAACAACCGTTTTGTGTAAAGATACGCCAGCCTTTATAGCCAATAGGGTTGGGGTTTTTAGCATGATGAGTGTGCTGCATATTATGGAAAAGTTGGAATTAAGTATTGATGAAATTGAAGCACTAACGGGTCCATTAATGGGCCGTCCTAAATCGGCTACTTTTAGAACAGCCGATGTAGTAGGTATTGATACCTTAGTAAAAGTAGCAGCAGGTGTTGCTGCCAATTGTCCGAAAGATGAAGCGAAAAATATTTTTACCCTTCCTATTTGGTTGGAAAAAATGGTTGCGCAAAATTGGTTGGGAGATAAAACTGGTCAAGGATTTTTTAAAAAAATAAAAACAGCGAGTTCAAAAGAAATTTTAACCTTGAATTTAAAAACTTTTGAATACGAGCCACGTATTAAAACAAAGATGGCCTCCATAGGCACTGCAAAAGCCATTGAATCCTTACCTGAAAGATTAAAAAGTTTATATACTGTTGCAGACGCTTCCAAAGAAACCGATAAGGGTAAACAATTTGTTCGTGCTTTTCATCATGCACTTTTTTCTTATGTAAGTAATCGTATTCCAGAAATTAGTGATGAATTATACCGTTTAGACGACGCCTTAAAAGCAGGCTTTGGTTGGGAAATAGGCGCTTTTGAAAGCTGGGATGCATTAGGGGTCGAAGCAGTTGTTAAAAATATAAAACAAGAAGGTGGCCAAGTAGCCCCATGGGTAGAAACCATGATAGCAAAGGGTTGTAGCTTTTACAAAGTGCAAGATGGAAAACGCTATTATTACGATGTCAGTACCGAAAATTATACCTTAATTCCAGGGGCATCTTCTTTTATCATCTTATCGGATTATCAAGAAAAAACTATTTGGAAAAATGCTGCCTGCCGATTGGTGGATATGGGCGATGGCGTAGCAGGCTTTAGTTGGAATACCAAAATGAATAGTATTGGAGGGGAAGTATTAGAAGGATTAAATAAATCAATTACACTAGCCGAAGAAAAATATAATGGACTAGTCATTGCCAATGATGGAAACTTATTTAGTGCAGGGGCGAATGTTGGAATGATATTTATGTTGGCCATTGAACAAGATTATGAAGAATTAGATATGGCTATTCGTACTTTTCAAAATGCGATGATGCGCGTAAGGTATTCATCAGTTCCAGTAGTGATTGCACCGCATGGATTGTGTTTGGGTGGTGGTTGTGAAATGAATTTACATGCAGATAGTATTTGTGCTGCTGCAGAAACCTATATTGGACTGGTGGAATTAGGTATTGGTGTGATTCCTGGTGGTGGTGGTACCAAAGAATTGGTATTGCGCGCTTCGGATGAAATGCATATAGACGAGCCAGAAACCATAACACTTAATAGAAGGTTTATGCAAATAGCCACTGCAAAAGTGGCCACTTCGGCACAAGAAGCAATGGATATGGGTATTTTTAGAAAAGGGCAAGACGAAATCGTATTAAATCAATCTCGTCGTATCGCCAATGCAAAAGAAAAAGTATTACAATTGTTTAAAGCAGGCTATACCCAACCACAACAAAGAAAAGATATTAAAGTGCTCGGAAAAGCAGGCCTAGGTGCCTTATACGCTGGCATCAATGGTATGTGGAAAGGTGGTTACGCCACTGATCACGATGTACTAGTGGCCAAAAAATTAGCTTTTGTAATGTGTGGTGGAGATTTAAGCGAGCCTACTTTAGTGAATGAGCAATACTTATTAGACTTAGAACGCGAAGCCTTTTTAAGTTTGTGCGGAGAAAAGAAAACATTAGAGAGAATACAATCGGTAATGACTGCTGGAAGACCCATTAGAAATTAAATTAACTTTTAAATTTTTAAACCAATTCACTTATTGATTTATTTCAATAAGTCGACTAAGGCTTCCTCCACAGTGGGGTAATCAAATACAAAACCAGCTGCTTGTATTTTTTGTGCATTTACTTTCGCACTTTTTAAAACTTCTACACTCATTTCACCTAAAATTATTTTCAAAGCAAAGCTTGGTACATAAACAGGCAGGTAAATGGGGTAAGTTTTTTTGGATATAGCCAGTACCAGTTTTTTATTGCTGATGGGTTCAGGGGCAACTGCATTGTATACCCCTTCTATCTTTTTATTTTCAGCAGCAAATAACATCATACTGCATAAATCCTTTTGATGTATCCAACTAACTATTTGTTTTCCATTTCCTAATATAGTGGCTAAACCAAATTGGGCAGGTTTAATAAACTCAGCCAATGCCCCACCCTTTTTATTAAATACAATACCTATTCTTAAAGTAACCAATCGAATACCCATGGTGGCAATGGCTGCAGTACTTTGCTCCCAAAGCTGACAAGTGTTTCCTAAATAGGAGTCATCTGAAGGATCGGTTTCTATAAAACCATTGGCTAAACTCGCTGCAGTATCAGGACCATACCAGCCAATGGCCGAAGCCGCTATAAATGTGCTTACTTGATGTTTATTTTCACCTAAGGCTTTTACCAGTGAATTACCGGACTTAACCCTACTATCTACAATCGCTTGTTTTCTTTTTTCCGACCAACGTTTGTCTGCAACACCTTCTCCTGCCAAATGAACAATGATATTAGCTGTTTGAATAGCACTCTCATCTATAGTTCCTTTGTCAACATCCCATTTTGCAAAACTTACATTTAAACGGCTGGACTTTTTTTCTTTTCTAGTTAAGACAATTACTTTATACCCCTTCTCTAAAAGAAGAGTAGTCAATGCTTTTCCAATCATCCCCGTTCCACCAGTAATTAATACAGTTTGCATGGGGTAAAAGTACAATTTCAAATTTATAATGGACAGAATAAAATAAAAAACCCCGCCTGGTTAAGGCGGGGTTACAACTAAAATCAACTGAGCCAAAAAACAACTTAATCAGGTTTTTTACCGTCTAAAAAAGTATTTATGGTAGAAATTTGTGTTTGATTGTTCTCGTCTTTTTCAACAGTGTACTTGCTATAATAGTTTTCTACTGAAGCCAAAGTATTACCAAATAAATCTAAATTTCTTCTCACATAAGCGGGCACTGCATCAAATTCGGTATTTGGATCAGGACCATTGTTGATATTGAAAGATAAATTTCTTAATTTTTGAATACGCTCAGCCACTTTTCTTCTTTGTTCTTCGGCATTATCTAAAGGCATTTCTAATGAAGAAGGATGTACGGGTCTAGCAGGTTGTGGATTGCTTTCATCTCTCATCACCAATTGCATCGAAGGCTCTTCCTCCACTCTAAATGAACTTTGGTACTCCACTACTTCAGGTGCTTTAGGCATTTCAATCACTTCTTCTTGAATCATCTCCACCACAGGAGCCGATTCCATGATTACCTCAGCTGGCGCTTCAGTGGCAAAGCTTAATTCCATTTCTTCTTCCATCATTTCCTCTTCCATTAATTCCTCTTCCTCTATTTCTTCTTCTGGGGTATATTCTTCAAATACTACTTCCTCTAATGCGTCTTCATTGAAAATTTCTTCATCTATTTCTTCCTCGGTAGCATAGATATTAGTAGGCTTATTTAAAATAAACTCAGTTGGCGCTAAAGCCTCGTTGGCATCTAATTCAAACAAAACTACTTCTGGTGACAATGGAGCAGCTTCTATTACCTCCATCTCTTCTTCCAATTCTTCTATCATCATGTCTTCTTCTAAATCCTCTTCCATCTCTACTAGAACCTCTTCTTCTGCCACCGCCAAAGGAATTTCATGAAGTGTTATTTCCTCTATCCTACTCATGGCTTCAATGCTAATTTCTGCATCTATTTCCGCCTCGTATTCTTTTTCACTTATTTCATTTACCTCTTCTAGTTCATCTTCTTCCATCTCTTCTGCCATATGCAAAATTGGCTCCTCCCCTAAAGTAAAATAACTGTCTCCTATTTCAGGCTCTTCTATTTTTTCAACAACCTCTTCAGGCGTTGCAGTTATTTTATTGCTAGCATCATTCAGCATATCTTCTGAAAGTAATGTCATCACAATTTTTTCCTCAATAGGAGCCTCCACTTTTTTTGGTGTTTCTTTCATAAAGGGGTCTTTCCCCTCAAAGCCAGTGGCAATTAGGGTGATGCCTAATTTTTGCCCAAGGCTTGCATCATAACCCATTCCCATAATAACATCAGAATGTTCACCGGTGCGTTCACGTAAGTAGTTATTGATGGTTTCTAATTCATCCATAGTGCATTCATAATCCCCTTCGGCACTATTGATATTTAATAAGATCCATTTAGCGCCTTTAATATCATTGTCATTTAATAAAGGTGAATTCAATGCTTCCTCAATAGCTCTTTCTGCTCTATTTTCTCCTTCTACTTCTGCTTTTCCTAAAATGGCTACTCCACCATTTTTCATAACGGTACATACATCCGCAAAATCCACTATAATATGTCCACGACTATTAATTACATCTGTAATACATTTTGCAGCAGTAGCTAAAACGTTATCTGCTTTTGTAAAAGCTTCCTTCATTTTTAAATTACCATATTGTACACGCAACTTATCGTTAGAGATTACTAACAAAGTATCTACCAAAGGCTTTAATTGCTTGATTCCCTCTTCGGCTTGCGCTTGTCTTCTTGGCCCTTCAAAACCAAAGGGAGTGGTTACAATACCTACGGTTAAAATGCCTAAATCTTTACAAATTTTTGCAATGATAGGTGCACCCCCTGTACCTGTTCCACCACCCATTCCCACGGTGATAAATGCCATACGGGTATTTACTTCTAATATTTTTCTGATTTCATCCAAAGATTCTTCTGTTGCTAACTTTCCTACAGAAGGATCGGCGCCAGCCCCTAAACCTTGAGTCAAATGGGGGCCTAACTGAATTTTATTAGGTACCGTACTTTGTTCAATGGCTTTTGAATCGGTATTGCAAATAATAAAATCTACGCCTTCAATGTTTTGATTGAACATAAAGTTTACAGCATTACTGCCGCCACCGCCTACTCCTAGGACTTTTATGATGGATGATTTTTGCTTTGGCAAGTCAAATTGAATCATTTTTTTGTTTTTAGATGGTTCGTTGTTAGTTAGTTATATCGAAATTACCGTTTTTAGAATTTATTCTATTTGTTTTTTATGACCATAATGTGGGTAAGTTTTATGGCAATAATTTGTCTTCTTCCTCGCTGAATATTTCAATTAAATTATTCTTGAAACGATCCCAGAATTTACTCTTTCTGTTTTCAATTTGTTCTGGCGTTAAAGTGGTAGCAGCAGGAGCTTTCGTTTCTATTTTTTGACTCGTTAAGCTATTGGCTGTTCCATTAACCGTTAATGATTTTGGCACTTCCACTTTCTTAAAGGTTTCTGCAAACACTTTATAATTTTGTTCGTAATCGTTGTACCCTTTTAATATTAATCCGATACAAGTAGAATACATTGGTTTTTTTAATTCATCAATATGGTTAGGCGCTAAGTGTTCATTAGGCAAACCAATTCTTGCATTCAATCCTGTAATGTATTCGGTTAATTGAATAAGGTGTTTTAGTTGAGAACCGCCTCCCGTTAATATGATACCCCCATTAAGCATGCGGCTATCCATACCCACTTGTTTCAAATGGTAGGTAACAAAATCAAGTATCTCACTCATTCTAGCTTGAATAATTCCAGCTAAACTTTTTACACTTATTTCTTTGGCAGGCATTCCTTTTAATCCTGGAATAGTTACATAAGCATTGGCTTTTGCTTCATCGGTTAAAGCACTACCAAATTGAACCTTCATTGCTTCCGCTTGACTTTTTAATACGCCCAATCCCATTCTAATGTCGTTGGTAATATTCTCGCCACCAAAAGGAATTACGGCAGTATGTTTTAAAATACCCTCATAAAATACGGCTAGGTCACTGGTTCCACCACCAATATCTAAAATAGCCACACCTGCCTCTAAATCTACATCACTCATTACTGCACTGGCGGAAGCCAATGGTTGTAGCACTAAATCTTTTGTTACCAATCCACTTCTTTCTACCGAACGATTGATATTTCTAATCGCATTTCTATCACCAGTCAAAATTAAAAAATTAGCACCCACTTTTACACCATTTACTCCAATAGGGTCTTTGATATTTTGGTTATTATCTACATGAAATTCTTGTGGAATAACATCGATAATTTGATCCCCAGCAGGTATAAATGTTTTACGTTGGTTATTGATCAATTGCTCAATTTCCCAAGCTTGAATTTCATTTTCGGCATCTTGACGCACTTGATCCCCTCTTGTTTGTAAACTTTTGATATGATGACCAGCAATACCCACATACACTTCATTCACTTCTAAATCGGGATTGCTTAATTGACAGTTTTGTAGCGCTTGTTGAATGGCCTTAATGGTTTGATCAATATTTAATACTTGACCATGTTGAACTCCATTGCTATTGGCTCTTCCAAACCCTAAGATTTCTAATTTGCCAAATTCATTTTTTCTTCCTGCAATGGCAGCAATTTTAGTTGTTCCAATATCTAGTCCTACAATAATTGGAGAATCGTGCTGGCTCATTTTGTTGTTTTTTAGTTGTTAGTTGTTTTAGGGTTGGTCTTTTTGGGCATAATGGCCTTTGCAGACTTCTTCTTATTATTTAACGATTTATTGTTCGTTTTATTGTTTGTTTTTACCGTTGTTTTTGCCTTTGTTTTGCCCTTTGTTTTAGGCTTCGATTTTACGTCTGTTTTAAGGGTAGCTCTAGAGGCGGTTTTAGGGGCTGCTTTAGGAATTAGTTTTGTGGTGGTTTTAGGGGCCGAAATGGCAGTAGGTTGAAGGCTGGATTTGCCCTGCTGAGTGGCCAATTTTTTAAGCGAATTGGGTGCTGTTACATAAGCACTTTTCTTAGAAGCAGTATCTACTTTTTTAGCGGTATCTATCGTTGAAAGGGTTAAATTTTCCAATGAATCGTCGGCTAAAATAGAGGCAGAGAACTGTATGGGTTGCATCCCCTTTTTCAACGCCACAATTTGATGATCAAATCTGCAATCCAACACTTGATAGGCATTCACCCCGCTTTGCACCCAAACTTGTTTGTAAAAACTATATAACCTATTTAATTTATCTTCTATATTCTCGGCTGTTCCCATTAAAACCACATGATCTCCTAAGCTTGGAATCATTTCAAAATCGCCATTGGAAGCAATATTAATTTGTGCTACCTGAGCCATAAAAAAAGAATCTTGTTGAATAGCATTGGTAAAGTGCAAAATATCGTTTAGTAATAAACTATCCGGCGTTGACATTTTTTCTTGGTCCGAAGGAAATCCTGTAAAAACCGGCAAACGAAGTACAGTTAACTGTTTCAAAGGAAGTCTCCATCCTTCTTTGTCAATATAAAATGAATTTCCAGCCGCAGTAAAAATTCTTGCAATTGGAATGCGTTGTTCTATTTTAATTTGTAATGCTTGCTGATTGTCTAAAAACATTTCAGCATGTTTTACCCATTTTATACTTTGTAAATTCTTTTCTAATGCATTTAAATTTACAGCACCAATAGGCAGTCCGGCTTGAATGCCTTTTTCATGAATAATTTGTAAAATTTCTTTTTCATCCATAAAAAGGGCTATCGTATTTTCACCCACCAACTCCACATTAATACTGGCACATTTTTTATCTTCTTTGGCTTTCCAGGATATAATGAATAGCAATACCAATAGCGCACCAGCGATGCTCCATAAAATATTACCAACTATTTTTTTCCAGTTTCTCATGCTTGATGGGTAAAAATTTCTTGAACTTTGGTAATACAAACATCAATATCTCCAGCACCTGCCATCACGATTAACTTATCAGAAGTGGTTGCCGCCCATGCAAACAATTCCTCCTTACTCATTACTTTTTTATTGGCTATAGTCATTTTGTCTAATAGCATTTCACTGCTCACCCCCGCTATTGGTAATTCTCTTGCTGGATAGATGGGTAATAATATCACTTCATCCGCTTGGTCTAAGGTTTCTACAAATCCTTCACATTGATCCTTGGTTCGGCTATATAAATGCGGCTGAAAAACCAATACCATTTTTTCACCAGGAAAAATGCTTCTTATACCAGTAATAAGTGCATTCAATTCCTCGGGATGATGCGCATAGTCATCTATCAATACCTTAGAAGCCGTCTTCACTTTATATTCGAATCTTCTTTTTACCCCAGCAAAAGCGGCAACTGCTTGAATAATTTTCTCGTCCTCAATACCTAAACTTACGGCGATGGCGATAGCGGCAGTTGCATTTTCTACATTGTGCAAGCCCCCCATATTCAAAACAATATTTTTTATGATTCCATTTGGATGTGCCATATCAAAATGATAGGAGCCCTCCACTACTTTTAAATTAAGGGTATGAAAGGTTGCCCCTTTTTGATCATAGGCATAGGATAAAATATTTTTATTAGCATCATCTGTTGTAAAATGAGTACCCTTTTTCTGAATTAAGGTACCACCTGCTTTTATTTTATCCGAAAATTCACCAAAAGCTTTTAATACTTCTTCCGCGGTTCCATAAATGTCTAAATGATCTGGATCGACGGCGGTTATAACCGCAATATTTGGCGATAATTTTAAAAAACTTCTATCATACTCATCGGCTTCTACTACCACTACATTTTTTTCATGGCTCCAAAAGTTGGTACCATAATTGGAAGCAATCCCACCAAGGAATGCATTACATCCATAACCAGTATGTCTTAAAATATGCGCCGTCATGGAAGTGGTAGTAGTTTTTCCATGGGTGCCCGCAATAGCAATGGTAAAAGCATTCTCGGTTATCCATTGCAACACATCACTTCTCTTAACAACTAAATACCCATTGTCTCTATAATAATTTAATTCACCATGATTGGCTGGAATAGCAGGAGTATAAACAATAACAGTGGCCGCTTTATCTATTTGAGATAAATCATCTTCAAAATGAATTTTAATGCCTTCTTTTTCTAAGGCATGGGTTAAATCGGTGGGGGTTTTATCATAGCCAGCAACTACTACCCCTTGTGTATTAAAATACCTTGCTAAAGCACTCATACCAATGCCCCCAATGCCTATGAAATAAATATTTTTACAACTGGTTAACGGATTCATATTATTGATTAATAATGACTATTTTTTAAAATTTGCTCTGCAATCAACACATCTGCATTCAATAAAGCGAAACTATTGGCTTTGGTTTCCATATTTTTTATGGTTTCCTCATTTTCTAATAATGAAAACAGAATAGGTAATAATTTTTCATTTACTTCTTTGTCTTTTACTATTAAAGCTGCTTGTTGATTGACTAAAGCCATGGCATTAAATGTTTGATGATCTTCGGCCGCAAAAGGATAGGGCACAAAAATACATGCCTTACTTGTGGTACAAATTTCCGCCACTGCCATAGCACCTGAACGGCTTATGACAACATCTGCTGCGCAATAAGCAGCACTCATATTGTCAATAAAAGAACTCACAAATATGTTCTCAAAACCTTGAGCAGCTCTATAATAGCCGCTCACATCTAGATTGCCTATTTGCCAAATCAATTGAATCTTTTTTTCAAAAAAATTAATTACGTTATTTCCAATCACTTGATTGATGGAATTGGCTCCTAAACTTCCCCCCACAATTAATACTGTTTTCATGGATGGACTTAAACCAAATTCTTTCAAAGCAGAGGATTTGGTATACGTATGTTGAAGTATATTTTTTCTAATCGGATTCCCTGTTACCAATATTTTTGCTATAGGGAAAAATGTTTCCATTCCTTTTGTTCCAGTAAATACCTGAGTGGCATTTTTTGCCAACCAGATATTGGCTTTCCCAGCAAATGCATTGGATTCATGAAGAAAAGTAGGCACCCCTTTGGTTTGAGCATATTTTAAAACAGGAAAACTAGAATAACCACCCACTCCAAATACCGCATTGGGTTTAAAGGATTTAAAAATAGACATTACTTGAAAAAAACTTTTAAGCAATTTCCAAGGCAATAAAATATTCTTAAAGAAATTAGATCTATTGTAACCTGCTATGGTAATTCCTTTTATAGCATAACCTGCTTTTGGTATTTTTTCCATTTCCATTTTTCCCAATGCTCCAACAAATAAAATGGACGCAGAAGGCGCTAAAACTTGTATAGCTTGTGCCACAGCAATAGCCGGAAAGATATGTCCTCCGGTGCCTCCACCTGCTATAATGATGCGTAATTGATTATGCTTTTGCTTCAATGACATTTTTTTCTGTATCTATATTTTCTTCTGGTAATTCAATTTCTGTTTCTAAAGGAGCCCTTCCTTCCATTTGTTCCACATTACGCGCAACGCTTAATATCAATCCAATAGAACAACAAGTAAAAATAAATGAGCTCCCACCCATACTCACCAAAGGCAAGGTGACACCGGTAACAGGCACAAGGTTTACATTCACCGCCATATTTGCAATGGCTTGTATAATTAAAGTAAAACTTAATCCCAATGCTAAAAAAGCACCAAAGGCATAAGGACATCTTCTAAAAATTCGTATACATCTAAATAAGAATACTAAATAAATAAAAATTATAAAGGCCCCGCCTAGTAAACCATACTCTTCAATAATCACTGCATATATAAAATCGTTATAGGCTTGAGGTAAAAAATTTCTTTGACGACTATTGCCTGGTCCCAATCCAACAAATAGGCCTCCATTGGCTATAGCAATTTTTGCTTGTTGTACTTGATAAGGTACTTCATTCTCCTTGGCGTACATAAAATCCTGGACTCTGTTTACCCATGTTCCAAAGCGACCAAAACTTTTCATTTTTTCGGCCACCACCGGTTTCCCTTCTTCAGTTTTACTGGAATGCGTGGCCATGGCAACACTAATTATAATGGCCACCGGAATCATTGCCACTAAAATAGTTAATAAAATATGCTTTATACTAACACGACCTATAAACATCAACAATAAAGAAGTAGCACCGGTTAATAAGGCATTGGATAAATTCGCAGGCATAATGAGTGCGCATATAATTAGCACCGGAATGATAATAGGTAAAAATCCTTTTTTAAAATCCTTAATTATTTCTTGTTTTTTACTTAGCATTTTTGACAAGTACATAAACAAAGCCAACTTAGCTAAATCACTTGTTTGAATGGTTAAATTAATAATAGGTAATTTAATCCACCTACTACCTTCATTGATTTTCGTACCAAAAAATAAAGTATAAATTAAAAGAGGTATAGACAACATAAAAAGTATGGTGGCTATCCTTGAAAAAACAGTATAATTTATTCGGTGCAACCCGAAAATGACTACCAATCCAACTAAAGTAAATACCACTTGTTTAAATAAATAGATGCTGGTATTTCCACGATACATTTTATACGCCAAAGATCCAGTAGCACTATATACTACCAATATAGATATCAATGATAAAATAAGCACTAACCCCCATATATATTTATCACCTCTGGTTCTTTGATCCAAATGCTCCTTCATGCCTCCTATACTTGGCATTTGTGAAAATAACTTGTCAGTGGTATCGTTAAACATAATTAAAGTTCTTTAACTGACTCTTTAAATTGACGACCTCTGTCTTCGTAGTTTTTAAATAAATCAAAACTAGCGCAAGCAGGACTCATTAAAACTAGCTCTCCTTTTTCAGCTAATTTAAAGGAAGCATTTACTGCTTTTTTAGCACTATCTGTTTCAATAATAGTAGGCACTAAGTCCTTAAAAAAATCAATGATTTTTTTATTGTCCGTACCCATACATATTATAGCTTTTACTTTTTCTTTAACTAATTCTGCAATTAATTCATAGTCGTTGCCCTTGTCTACACCGCCTAATATTAAAACAGTTTTCTTTTGCATGCTTTCTAGTGCATACCAAGTACTATTGACATTGGTGGCTTTGCTGTCATTGATAAAATCGACCCCTCTGACAGTGGCAACAAATTCCATTCGATGTTCCAAACTATGGAAATTGCTAACGGCTTCGCGAATTTTTTCTTTTCGGATGCCTAAGGTAGTGGCTGCAATGCTTGCTGCCATGGTGTTATACGCATTGTGTTTTCCCTTTAAGGCAAAATCATAAATGCTCATTGTAACACGTTCTTCTTGGATTTTTAACATCATTTGATCGTTCTTGATGTAGCCTCCTTTTTTTACTTCTTGTTTCATAGAAAATGGTAGTGGGTTAGTATTTGTGGTTAGTAGTTCTAGATGTTTAACAATTACTTCATCATCGATACAATAGATGAAATAATCTTCTTGGGTTTGATTTTCGATAATGCGAAACTTGCTTTTGATGTAATTATCAAATTTGTATTCATATCTGTCAAGATGATCTTCCGAGATATTTAATAAAATAGCAATCTCTGGCTTGAAATATTTAATATCATCTAATTGAAAAGAGCTTACTTCAATAATGTATAAAGCTTTTGGCGCTTGGGCAATTTGACGTGCAAAAGAAAATCCAATATTGCCTACCATCGCTACATCTTCATTCACTAATTTGCAAATATGGTACAACAAAGCCGTGGTGGTGCTTTTACCGTTGCTTCCTGTAATGGCTGCAATTTTACTATTACCTTTGTATCTGTATCCAAATTCAATTTCACTGATGACTGGAATTCCTTTAGCTCTAATGGCTTTTACCATTTCATTTTTTTCAGGGATGCCTGGGCTTTTCATTACTTCATCCGCAGCTAAAATTGTATCTACACTATGTACACCTGATTCAAAAACAATTCCATTGTCTTCTAACTCTTTTTGAAAATTAGCTTTAATAGCGCCGCCATCAGATACAAATACTTCATAGCCTTTTTGTTTAGCTAATAAAGCAGCACCTACTCCGCTTTCACCTGCACCTAATATGACTAATTTTTTTGCCAATGTTTATCTTGTCTTTAAGGTTAATATAGAAACAACCACTAATAATATGGTGATGATCCAAAAACGTACAGCAATCTTACTTTCATGAAAACCCTTCTTCTGATAATGATGATGCAAAGGGCTCATTAAAAACACACGACGGCCTTCCCCATATTTCTTTTTGGTATACTTAAAATAACTTACTTGAATAATGACACTTAAATTTTCAATTAAAAACACCCCGCAAAAAATAGGAATCAACAATTCTTTTCTTACTATGATGGCTAATGAAGCAATAATGCCCCCTAATGCCAAACTTCCCGTATCTCCCATAAATACTTGCGCTGGATAAGCATTGTACCATAAAAATCCAATACAGGCACCCACAAAAGCGCCCACAAAAATGGATAACTCTCCTAAATTAGGGATGTACATCACATTTAAATAATCGGCAAATACATAGTTACCACTTACATACACAAATACCCCTAAGGCAGCGCCAATAATTGCGCTCACCCCAGCGGCTAAGCCATCTAATCCATCAGTTAAATTGGCTCCATTGGAAACTGCTGTTATAATAAACGTAACAATAAGTATGTACACAATCCAAGTATATTTTTCTGCCCCCGGACCCATCCAGCTGATTAACCTACTATAATTAAATTCGTGATTTTTTACAAAAGGAATAGTGGTAATAGGTGTTTTTACTTTTACAAAACGTCTCTCCACTCCATTAATTTTTCTAATGACAATATCTGCCCCCTTGGCCACTTTCTCTCCTTTTTGCAAACTAGCAGAAACCGATTCAGATATAATTTCTCTTTCAACAGTAACGGCATTACTAAAATAAAGGGTCACACCAATGATAATTCCCAAACCTATTTGTCCAATAATTTTTGATATCCCAGCTAAACCATCACTATTTTGTTTTTTGTAGGCTGCCCCTTGCGCCAACGCTTGTTTTCTTGCTCTAATTTTAAAATAATCATCTAAAAAACCTATTAAGCCTAACCAAACTGTACACAAAATCATTAATCGGATATACACTTTATCTAAGTTGGCAAATAAAAGGGTGGGAATTAATATGCTTAATAATATAATAATACCCCCCATGGTAGGAGTTCCTTTTTTTTGTTGCTCACCAGCTAAACCTAAATCTCTTACCGATTCTCCAATTTGTTTTTTCTGTAAAAACAATATTATTTTCTTTCCATAAACTGTTGCAATAAATAATGACAATAAAATAGCCATTGCTATTCTTGAGGTGAGGAACTGAAATAGACCTAAGCCAGGTATGTGAAATTGTTTGTCCACCCATGAAAATAATTGATACAACATAATTGGATTATTTAGCTAAATCATTAAATAGGTTTTGTAAAATTTGCTTGTCGTCAAAATCATGCTTCACCCCTTTTATATCTTGGTATTTTTCATGTCCTTTCCCAGCTATTAAAATAATGTCACCCGCTTTTGCAAAACTGATGGCCGCTTTAATCGCTTCTTTACGATCTACAATATTGATGTACTTTCTTTTGGCCGCACTGGTTAACCCCTGCTCCATATCTTTTATTATTTCATTAGGATCTTCGGAACGAGGATTGTCACTAGTAAAAAATACTTTATTACTTAAATCACATGCCACTTGGGCCATGATGGGTCTTTTCGTTTTATCTCTATCACCACCACATCCCACCACCGTAATAACGGTCTCATTGCCCTTTCTTAATTTAGCAATAGTGGTTAATACATTTTCTAAAGCATCTGGGGTATGCGCGTAGTCTACAATCCCAATAATATTTTCTTTACTCACTATATAATCGAATCTGCCTTCTGCACCAGTTAATGCACTTAAAACAACCAACACTTCTTGCGCTTTTTCACCTAATTCAATGGCTATGCCATATACAGCCAATAAATTGTAGGCGTTAAAAGAGCCAATCATTCGGCAATGCACTTCTAGGTCATTAATATTCATGACCAAACCACTTAATACATTTTCTAAAACCTTGCCTTTATAATTGGCTGGCGCATGCAATGCATAAGTTAATTTTCTGGCTTTTGTAGAGGATAACATTTTGGCACCATTTTTATCATCCGAATTAGTTAAAGCAAACGCAGTGCTTGAAAGTTGATTGAAGAATCCTTTTTTAGCGTCCAGATAGGCCTCAAATGTTTGATGATAATCTAAGTGATCATGCGTAATATTGGTGAACGCGCCGCCCACGAATTGCAAGCCTGTGATTCTATGCTGATGTACCGCATGACTGCTCACTTCCATAAATACATGTGTGCAACCTGCTTCCACCATTTGAGACAATAAATGATTTAATTGAATGGGATCGGGCGTAGTGTGTGTAGAAGGTACAATGTTAGTCCCTATATAATTTTCTATAGTACTTATTAAGCCACAGGTATAGCCCAATTGATTAAATAACTTAAATAATAAAGTAGCCACTGTGGTTTTACCATTAGTACCAGTAACTCCTACTAATTTTAATTTAGTGGAAGGTTCGTCATAAAATTGATGCGCCATAATAGCCACTGCGGCTTGCGCATTTTCAACTATAATATAAGTAACTGAATGATGTATCTCCTTTGGCTTTTGCTCACATACAATAACGGTAGCTCCCTTTTCAATAGCGGTAGTTATAAAAGTATGCCCGTCCGACTTAGCTCCTTTGATAGCAACAAATACTGCACCTGGATTGATTTTTCTAGAATCAATTTGCAAGCTGGTCACTTCTTGTTGTGTAGTACCAAGTACTTCTCTTAATTTAACACCAAATAATATATTTTGTAGTGCTTTCATTAATTTAATTCAATTTGAATTTGTTGTCCTTTAGCAATATATTCTCCTTGTGCTATACTTTGTTTAATCACTTTCCCTTTGCCAACAAACTTCACTAACAATCCTTTCTTCTCACAAATCCATAAGGCATCTTGTAATTTCATTCCACTAATATTGGGCATGGTACTATCCGAAATAATCTCACTAGCTGCATGCATTTTTTTCCCTACCCCTTTTAATTGCACCCATTCATTCCGGGCTGCAGAAGAATCCTGATAGACAAGGGATAAATTTTTGGATATGGTTTGCAAGGAAATTTTTGAAAGACTATAATTAAACAATTGGCTATCCTTAATTGGAAAGCTAGGGGTTACCCCTATTTTATTTTGGATATACGTAGAATACAAGCGATCTGAAATTTCTTTAAATACGGGGCCGGCCACCGATGCTCCATAAAATATAGGCGCATGTGGTCTATTTTTTATGATAACCACACAAGTATATTGGGGATTATCTGCAGGAAAATAGCCGGCAAAAGAAGATTGAAAAATACCTTCCCCATAACCCTTATTACCATTCGCTACTTTTGCAGTACCTGTTTTGCCAGCCACTTTATATAAGCTATTCTTAAATAAAGCCTTACCAGTTCCATTAATACATACACCTTCTAAAGCGATGCGTAAATCTCTAATAGTACTTGGCTTGCATAATTGTGCATTATATATAGTTGGTAAAAATGTTTTTATTTTTTTACCTTCTTCTTGTATGGCGTTGACTAGATAAGGACGCATCATAACCCCATTATTAGCAATACTATTATATAAATTCAGGGTCTGAATAGGAGAAATTTCAATATTGTATCCAAATGCCATCCAAGGAAGTGTAGTGGGACCCCATAATCTGCTTCCTGGTTTCACCAATCTAGGTTGGCGTTCCCCTACTAAATCTATTCCTGAAGTGGAATCTAATCTCAATTTTGACAAGTGCTTAAAGAATACATCTACTTTATTGCTATAATGTGTCATGGCGATTTTCGCCATGCCTACATTGGAGCTTTCCTCAAAAGCTTCTAATACAGATGCATCAAATTTGCCATGCTTTTCTGAATCAAATACAGTTTGTCCCGAAACTTTCCAAACACCTCCTTCTAAATTCAATCTTGAATCGAGTGTTACATTTCCATCCTCTAGCGCAGACAATAAAGTAACTAATTTAAAAGTTGATCCTGGCTCTGTAGGTGTGATTGCATAATTTAAATCTTCTACATAAACACCCTCTCCCACTTTACCTAAATTAGCAATGGCTTTAATTTTGCCTGTTTTAACTTCCATCACCATGGCAACACCGGTAGTAGCTTGATTTTGGATCATCATCTTTTTTAATGCATTCTCAGTCACTTCTTGTATAAATACATCTAATGTGCTTACAATATCTTTCCCTACTTCTGGGGCTATTTCAAATTCACCTTCTTGCACTGGAACGGTTACGCCACCTGCAATAGCACGTACTAATTGACGACCATTACGTCCATTTAATACCGTATCATAAGATTTTTCTAAGCCTACTTTGTTTTCATCTCTTGCTAATCCAATAGTTCTATAACCAATATTTTCGTATGGGTTTAATCGAATATTTTTTTCTTGAGCAATCAGGCCACTTTTATACCTACCCAACTTAAATAAAGGAAATTTTGCTAATTGTAAATATTCTCTGTATGAAATTTTCTTTCTTAGTTCATAATTACCTTCACTAGCTTCATAGGCCCTAGTCAAATCATTTTTATATTTATCAGCAGATTGATCCCTAAATAAATTAGCCAAGCAAATACTTAATGAATCAATATTACTTCTAAATAATAGACCATTTTTTTCATGCAATGGAGTCACTCTAAAGTCTATAGAAATATCAAACTGTGGTATATTGGTACTTAACATTTGGCCATCCTCGCTATATATAGTACCTCTATCGGCAGGTATGTCAACAATTCTTTGATGCAAACTGTCACTTAAGCTTCTCCAATATTTTCCTTGTACTTGTTGGATATAAAAAGCCTTACCTAAAATAAGTAGGCAAACGAGCACCATTAAAATATAGCTCAAATAAACTCTCCACAATATGTCGCGTTTTACGTCCATTATTTTTTTTGAAAATTATCTTTTGAAATAGCTTGAGCGTGATTTTGAATTATATTTTCTTGCAACAAACGAATCGGCATTTCTTTTGCCACCAATAACCCATAGGGTGCTACTTTATCTTGAATTTCTACCGCCCTACTGCGACGCATTAAATCGGACTTTAAAGTTTTGTATTCAAATTGCAATTCTTTAAGTTCTTTATGAGTAGTATTTATTTTTCGAATCGTTTTATCGGTAAGATGCCCATTCGCTATATATAATATGGCGATGAATGCCATGAACAAGAAGAAGCTAATGTTCATAACAATCCACTGATAGTTAAGCATACTTTTTAAAGTAGTCTTAGTGGTAGGGTTAATTGGTTCGGTCATACAACTTATAATCTTTCTGCAGCGCGCAATTTTGCACTTCTGCTTCGATTGTTTTCTTTCATTTCTTTCTCAGAAGCCACTACAGGTTTTTTTGTAATGATTTTCCAAAAAACTTCTCTTTCTGTTGAAAGAAAAGGATGGGCATCTTTTTCTTCTTCTTGCGACACACGAAAAGCGTTTTTTACTAAACGATCTTCTATAGAATGGAAAGTGATGATTACCGCACGCCCCCCTGGCTTAATGACCAATGGCAGTTGCGTTAAAAATTCTTTTAACACTTCCATTTCTTCATTCACGACTATTCTTATGGCTTGAAAAACTTGTGCCCAATATTTGTTGGGATTTCCTTTAACTACAGGGGCTATGAATGTTTTAAAATCTTGAACCGTATTTAATTTCACATGCTTACGTTGGGTAGCAATGTGCTTGGCTAGTGTTTTGGAATTGGTCACTTCACCATATTGTTCAAACATTTTATGCAATTCGGCTTCGCTAAAAGTTTCTATCACATGAGCGGCGGTGGTAGTACCACGCTGATCCATTCTCATATCAAAGGGCCCATCGTATCTAGTGGAGAAACCTCGACCGCCTTCATCAAATTGATGACTGCTCACACCTAAATCGGCCAATACGCCATCTACTTGAGTTACTTGATGTAAGCGTAAAAAACGTTGTAGGTATTTAAAATTTTCTGGTACAAAAAGAAGGCGCTTGTCGTCGGGTAAATTGTTTTTAGCGTCCGCATCTTGATCAAAAGCAATTAAACGACCTGCTGGGCCCAGCTTAGATAAGATGCCTTTGCTATGCCCGCCTCCTCCAAACGTTGCATCCACATAAATACCATTGGGTTGGATATTTAGATACTCCATGGTTTCATGAAATAAGACGGGGGTGTGATAAGAAGAAGCAAATGCTTTAGATGCGATGGAATCAATGTTTTGATTTTGCATCTGTTTTACTTAATCTTGTTTTTTAATTCCTGCCATTACTTCTTGCGCCAAATTGCTAAATTCATCTGCAGAGAAATCCTCAAAGAGCTGTTTGTACTTACTTGCATCCCATATTTCGAAACGATCCAATGCGGCAGCCAACACAATTTCTTTTCCTGGTAAGGCGAACTCTCTTAAAGTGGGCGGCAATAAAATACGGCCTGCTCCATCTAATTCCACTTCGGTAGCGCCTCCCAAAAATTGTCGTCTAAACTGACGCACTTTTGGATCAAAATCATTCAATTGGCTAATCCTATCTAATATACTTTGCCAGCTTTTCAAAGGATAAAGTGTCAAGCACTTTTCAAACCCCCTACTCACAATAAAATGGTTCTCCCCTTCTACTAGCTGTTTTTTAAGACTGCCAGGTAAGTGAAAGCGCCCTTTTGCGTCGATGGTTGATTGATATTCTCCGTGAAAGCCTGTCATTGTTAATAATTAAAGTGATTTTTACCACTTGTTCACACAAATTAACACAATTTCCCACTTTCAAAGGCTAAAACAGGGGTTCTAGTTTTCCACAAGTAATAAACCAAGCTGAAAATCAATACAGTAGGGCAATTCCATCTATTTTGTATGAATTGTATAGGTTGATGCTGTGTATTGCTGTGGAAAAGCCCATTTTTTATGTGAAAAACAGGTGAATTAGCATGAAAATCAAGGCAATATGTACCTTTAGGGCATGATTGAACGTCCAAGCCTTCCTATTCAAGCATTTGATTATGATTTGCCAGATCATTGTATTGCCTATACCCCAGCTATCCATCGGTCAGATAGTAAGCTATTGGTTTGGGACAAAGAGATAATTGCGGAAAGCACTTATGCGCATATCGCAGATTTTATTCCAGAAAAATCTACTTTGCTTTTTAACAACAGTAAAGTAATCGCAGCTAGAATTTTATTTGAAAAAAATAATAAAACCGAAACTCCTTTTGCCAATACTAGTGATTTAAAAGAATCGAATTCGAATAGTGCCAACAAAAATGACAATAGCATTATAGAAATTTTTTGCTTGGAGCCTAGCATTCGTTATAGCCCCGTGGCCATAGCCATGCAAGCCACAAAAAAAGTAGAATGGATTTGTTTAGTAGGAGGTGCTAAAAAATGGAAGGAAGGGGGGCTCGAAAAAAGTTTTCAGCTACGGGATAAAAAAATAATAGTACAAGCTAAAAAAATAGAAGCTATAGATGGAAAATTTTTAATTGAATTTTCTTGGGAAGACGATATTCATTTTTCTGAAATTATTGAGCAGATTGGAAATATACCACTCCCCCCTTATATACAAAGGGCTACCACAATTGAAGACAAAGATAGATACCAGACCACTTATGCAATAGAAGAGGGATCCGTAGCAGCTCCCACGGCTGGCTTACATTTTACTAAAGATATATTCGATGCATTGGCTGCAAAAAAAATTAACAGTCAATTTCTTACTTTACATGTTGGGGCGGGAACTTTTCTACCCGTAAAAACAGAAGATATTAGCGATCACCCCATGCATGCTGAATTTTTTGAAGTGCCTAAATCGATTATTGAATTTTTCTTACAAAAAGAATTTGAAAAAGAGAAACTTGAAAATAATCAAAAGCCTACTCCTATTATTTCAGTAGGGACCACCTCCCTTCGTACTATTGAATCCTTGTATTGGTTAGGTGTTAAAATTATTCACTTAAAAAAAACAGCCTCCTTAGAACAATTAAACTCCTTTCATTTAAAACTACTGCAATGGGACGCTTATGATTTAAATGAATTAAATATATCTAACAAAGAAGCGCTAAGCGCTTTATTAGATTGGATGGAATTAAAAAACTTAACTAAATTAATCGCCAGCACTGAATTAATGATTATTCCAGGCTATTCCTTTAGACTTTGCAACGGGTTGATTACAAATTTTCATCAACCTAAATCTACCCTATTACTTATTATTGCTGCTATTACTGGAGACCAATGGAAAAATATTTACAAACACGCAATTGAAAACCAATATCGTTTTTTAAGCTACGGAGACGGCTCGCTTTTATGGATGCCTAACCATTAGGTAATACCACTTCAATGGAAGTGCCTTTGCCCAATTCACTTTTTACTTGAATGTTGCCTTTGTGGGAATCGACCACCCATTTCACATAACTCATTCCTAAGCCATACCCTTTTACGTCGTGCACATTGCCTGAATGAGCCCTATAAAACTTTTCAAAAATATGCTTTATCGCATCCGCATTCATTCCAATGCCTTTGTCTTCGATGGTAATGTACATTCTATTATTTACCGACCTAGTCTTGATGACAATATCAATGGTGTCTTTTGCATACTTAATGGCATTGTCAATTAAATTAGATAGCACATGCAATAAGTGCTCTTCATCCACTTCAATAGTGGCTGGATTGGCTTCTAATATAGTTTGCACATTGGAGGGTTTGCTTTCCAACTGTAGTTTAAAACTATCTACCACCCCCTGAATTAAATCATGTATATCGGTGGGTTGTTTTGTTAACTCATTTTCCTTTTTATCTAATTGTGCTGCTTGTAAAATAATTTCTACATGTTTATTCATGCGCACATTTTCTTCCTTAATAATATTTATAAAATATTCAATCGATTTTGGATCGGTATTTACTTTTGAACTTCTTAATGCATCCACCGCCAAGGAAATCGTAGCTAATGGTGTTTTCAATTCATGAGTCATGTTATTGATAAAATCTCTTTTAATTTCTACCAATTTTCTTTGAGACAATAATGATCTAATGGTAATGAAAAAAGCAGCCAGTACCACTATTATAAATAAAACCACCCCAACAATTACCCACTGTAAAGCATGTAATAAATACAATCTCACATTGGGCATGACTATAATAATAGATTCAAAAGGGCCGGATGGCTCTATCACATCCTGAGGTATTACGGACACCCTGCTTTGTAAACTATTCTCTTCATCCGTAAATACATCTTCAAACTTGTTACTCTTTAATTCAATATTTCCCTTTTTATCCGCTACGGCAAACTCAAATTGTACATCACCTAATCCATACTTTCCTAATGCGATTCTAATTTTTAAATTGATTTCTTCCCGACTATAGGTATCTGCTATAGTGTTTTCATCAAAACTATGTAAATGATAATCATCGTTTAAGCCTAATGCTTTTTTGGGCAAATGAAATGACAAGCCACTATTCATTTTTCTCGCAATTTCATTGGAAACCATTACACCTGACTGATTCAACTTGTCAGACAATTGATTTTTAGATAAGATGAGCAAGCCTTGCAGCCAAGTTATTTGAATAAATAAGATTCCCAAAATGGACAATCCTATTAAAGTAAATATAATTGGAAATGTTTTCTTCATAGCGCAAGCATCGACCCAGGTTTTGGGTATGTGAATATAAAAAAAATCCCGGCTACCTATGGCAACCGGGACAATTATTTATAATAGTAGCTATTTTTTAACAGATTGGGTTGGCTATAAAACGCCTTCCACTAAAACAGTTGCTTTATTATTGATCACTTCTACAAATCCACCTTGAATGGCATACATTTCTGAAGGCATCCCTTTTTTTAACACTTTCACCTGACCCACCCCTAAAGCACTCACCAAAGGCGCGTGTTTATCCAATACTTCAAACAAGCCATCAATGCCCGGCAATTGAACGCCTTGCACATCGCCACTGAATAGTTTTTTTTCTGGTGTTAATATTTCCAATAACATGAAAGCTGTTTAAGTAATCGAAATTTATAATTAGGCTGTAGCCATCATTTTCTTTCCTTTCTCAATAGCATCGTCAATGGTTCCCACCAAGTTAAACGCTGCTTCTGGATAAGCATCCACATCTCCGTCCATTATAGCATTAAACCCGCGGATGGTATCTTCGATAGAAACGAATACCCCTTTTAATCCGGTGAATTGCTCTGCCACATGGAAAGGTTGTGATAAGAAACGTTGTACACGACGTGCACGAGATACAATTAATTTATCTTCATCGCTTAATTCATCCATCCCTAAGATGGCGATAATATCTTGCAACTCCTTATAACGTTGTAAAATCATTTTTACTTTTTGTGCAGTGTCATAATGCGCATCACCCACAATAGCTGGTGTCAAAATTCTTGAAGTAGAATCCAAAGGATCCACCGCAGGATAGATACCTAAATCGGCAATTTTACGAGACAATACCGTTGTCGCATCTAAGTGCGCAAAAGTAGTAGCTGGTGCTGGATCGGTTAAATCATCCGCAGGAACATACACCGCTTGTACAGAAGTGATAGAACCATTTTTGGTAGAAGTAATACGCTCTTGCATCAATCCCATTTCAGTAGCCAAAGTAGGTTGGTAACCTACCGCAGATGGCATACGACCTAATAAAGCCGATACCTCAGAACCTGCTTGTGTGAAACGGAAGATATTATCAACGAAAAATAAAATGTCTTTTCCTTTTCCTGTACCATCTCCATCACGGAAATATTCTGCAATGGTTAAACCACTTAAAGCCACACGCGCACGTGCTCCTGGAGGTTCATTCATTTGACCAAATACGAAAGTAGCTTTTGATTCTTTTAAGTCTTTCATATTTACTTTACTCAAATCCCATCCACCTGCTTCCATGCTATGTTTGAAATCATCGCCATATTTCATGATGCCTGCTTCAATCATCTCACGTAATAAATCATTCCCCTCACGTGTTCTTTCACCCACACCCGCAAACACTGATAATCCTCCGTGTCCTTTTGCGATATTATTAATTAACTCTTGAATCAATACTGTTTTACCAACACCCGCACCACCAAACAATCCAATTTTACCACCCTTTGCATATGGCTCAATTAAGTCGATTACTTTAATACCGGTAAACAACACTTCTGTTGCAGTACTTAATTCTTCGAACTTAGGAGGATTTGCGTGAATTGGACGACCGTTAGATTTATCTAATTGTGGTAAGCCATCAATAGCATCACCAGTTACATTAAATAAACGACCATAGATATCATCACCAATTGGCATGGAGATTGGCTTACCTGTATCGGTCACCACCATCCCTCTTACCAATCCTTCTGTACCATCCATGGCAATGGCTCTTACACTGTCTTCTCCTAAATGCTGTTGCACTTCAAGAATTAGCTTTTCACCATTCGGTTTTGTAATGTAAAGGGCATTGTAAATTTCAGGAAGTGAATTCTGATTAGGGAATTGCACATCGACTACAGCGCCAATAATTTGTTTGATTTTACCTGTTGTTACCATAATATTCTATTTCGGTTGCAAAGGTAAGGCATTGTAGCTTTATTGCAAAAATTGTACGTAGATAAAAGCAGCTAAAATTCCCCCCACAATGGGGCCTAAAACAGGCACAGCCGCATAACCCCAATCACTGCTCCCTTTTCCCTTGATAGGCAGGATAAAGTGCATAATTCTAGGTCCCAAATCCCTGGCTGGATTGATGGCCCAACCGGTAGGTCCGCCCAGTCCAAAGCCAATTCCACCCACCAATAAGGATACCGGCAAGGCAGACAAAGCGCCTAAATCGGAACTGGCAGGCTTTAAGAAAAATATGCCTAATAAAAAGACCATGGTAGCCAATGTTTCTACTATAAAATTTTGAGGCAAATTACGTATGGAAGGTCCTGTTGCAAAAACAGCCAATTGCGCTCCTTGATCTTTGGACTCATTGAATTGATCTTTATAAATCATCCAAACAATGAAAGCGCCCAACATAGCCCCTAACATTTGGGCCAATATATAAGAAGGGACCAAGGCCCAACTAAATTTTCCAGCACTGGCGAGTGCAATAGTAACTGCTGGATTTAAATGACCACCACTAATACTACTTGTAGCATACACACCAATAAAAACTGCAATCACCCAACCGAGTACAATGGTCACCAAGCCACCATTGTTTCCTTTGGTATTAGGTAAAATATTATTGGCGACAACGCCATCTCCGATAGTTACTACCAACGCGGTTCCTAATATTTCTGCTACAAATGGTGTCATGTGTTTTTATTTTTGTTAAATATTAAGTTAAATTATAAAATCTAAAAAAGTACAATAAATTTTGATTACCAATTATTTGTTGCTTTAATGGCTCTTTCCCAACCTTGAATCCACTCCGATCTTTGCTCCTTTTTTACAGTGGGCTCAAATATTTGATCTATTTGCCATTTTGATCTTAATTCTTCTATGTCTTTCCAAAAACCAACTGCCAAGCCTGCCAAATACGCAGCGCCGAGTGCGGTAGTTTCTACCATGGTTGGACGAATTACTTTAGTGTTGACAATTTCAGATTGAAACTGCATGAGTAAATTATTATGGGTGGCTCCTCCATCTACTCTTAATTCAGCAATGGGAATGCCCGAATCGGCTTCCATCGCTTTTAATAAATCATAACTTTGAAAGGCAATACTTTCTAAAGCAGCCCGTGCAATATGTGCCGAAGTAGTTCCTCTTGTAATACCCACAATAGTTCCTCTTGCATGTTGATTCCAATAGGGCGCCCCTAGTCCTGCAAAAGCAGGTACTAAATAAACCCCATCGGTGCTATCCACTTCTTTGGCTAAAGCTTCTACCTCCGATGAATTTCTAATTAAATGCAAGCCATCTCTTAACCATTGTACCACAGCACCTCCTATAAATACACTACCCTCTAAAGCATAATAAGTATGCCCATTCATTTGTAAAGCAATGGTAGTTAATAAATTATTTTTTGAACTTACTGCTTTTTCTCCCGTGTGCATTAACATAAAACAACCTGTACCATAAGTATTCTTTACCATACCAGGCGAAGTACACATTTGTCCAAACAAGGCAGATTGTTGATCCCCTGCAATGCCTGCAATAGGAATTTCATGATGAGCAAATAATTGTGTGGTATGTCCGTACACTTCACTGCTACTTTTAACTTCTGGCAACATCGCTGCTGGCACATCTAATATTTTTAATAATTCTGCATCCCATTGTAAAGAATGTATATTAAAAAGCATAGTACGTGACGCATTGGTCACATCTGTTACATGCACTTTTCCATTGGTTAATTTCCAAACCAACCAGGAATCAATGGTACCAAATAAAAGTTCACCCTTATTGGCTAAATCTCTTGCTCCAACTACATTATCTAAAATCCATTTTATTTTTGACCCAGAAAAATAAGCATCAATTACTAAGCCTGTTTTTTCTTGAATCAATGCTGCCTTACCCTGTTTTTTTAATTCGTCACAAAAATCAGAAGTACGCCTATCTTGCCAAACAATAGCATTGTAAACAGGTTGCCCAGTAATTTTATTCCATACTACTGTGGTTTCTCTTTGATTGGTAATTCCAATGGCAGCAATATCTTGTATCGATAATCCTTTCATGCTTATAGCCTCAGTGGCTACCCCCATTTGTGTACTCCATATTTCTAAGGGATCATGCTCGACCCAACCTGGCTTAGGAAAAATTTGTTTAAATTCTTTTTGAGCAGTGGAGTGAATTTGTCCTTGGTGATCGAATAACATAGCACGACTACTGGTCGTGCCCTGATCAAAGGCTAAGATAAATTTTGACATGAAAAAGCAATTATTAGATTGTAATATAAAAAAATAATCGTAAAAATTATCTTCTATTTTTTAACCAATTTTCTGGATCAAAGAAAACCCCTTTTTCATTGTTAATCATTAATAATAAAGCGCCTTCGCCGTCTAAATTGATACCCGACTTACCAAGCAAAGTGCCTGCGCGAACTTCCTGACCTACATTCACATTGATGCTACTTAAATGCGTATAAGTAGAGAAATATTTTCCATGTTGTACAAAAACAGTCAAGTCGCCATTAATGTCGCCTGTATATTTTACAATTCCATTGGCCAAACTTTTTACAGAAGTACCTTTTGGCAATGCCAACTCAATGCCATCACTTTTTCGATTTAATTTGGTGCCTGGTATATTTTCAACACCAAAATGGATGTATACATTTCCTTTATCCACTGGCCATGGTAAATTTCCTTTATTATTTTCAAAAGAGATGGATGCTTCTCTGCCCTCTTCGGTGGTTTCCAATGCCGAATAGGGACGATTATCGGTGGTGCTAGTTAATCCGCCTTCTGCATTAACGACTTTCGTATTTTTAGTAGTTGCTTTAGAAGTAGAAGGCGCTTCTGCGTTGGATTTGACATTGGCTTTATTAGCGGCATCATTGGCTGCTCTTGATTTAGCAATTCTTTCTTTTTCTTTTCTTTCCGCTTCCAAAGTTTCACGTCGAATAATGGTTAATAAGGCAGATTGCATTTTTCTTCTTTGCGCTTCTTTTTGTCGAACCTGTGCACTAATTTCCTGCTCTTTATTTTTTAATTGCTTAACAATTTTATCTTGTTCTTTACGGTCGTCCACCAACACTTTTAGTTGTTCACTTTGAACTGTTAATGTTTTTAATCGATCTTTTTTATTAGAACCCAATTGAGTTATTTTGACATTTAGGTCTTGTTGAGATAAGTCAATGGTACGTGCTTGCGCTTCTCTATTTTGTCTATAACTTTTTAAATAAGTGATTCTTTTAACCGCATCATTAAAACTATTGGCAGAAAATAAAAAATTAAGATACTCATACCCACTTCTGCTCTTGTAAGCAAAAATGATACTTTTTTGGTATTTAGACTTTAAGGTATCTAAGTCTTTATTTAATTTTTGAACATCCAATTGATTTGTAAATATGGCGTCATCCAATAGCTTCACTTGTTTGGCAATGCCTTTAATTAAAGCTTCCCTTTTTGCAATTTTACTATGAATAACTGCCAACTGACCTAGTGAATTTTTTTTATTTTTCTTTGTTTGTTCCAGCAATTTATTCAATTCGTCAATTTCTTTTCGAATGGCTTGCGTCTCTTTTTGCAAATCGTCTCTTGACAAATTATCTTGAGCAATAACAGGCATAGAAGTGCTTCCTAAAAAAATAATAAACAGAATAACTCTTTTTATGCTCATCATTTATAACTTATTTTCTTTTCCCTGGTTTAGGTATAACAAAGGTATATTTTAATGGTTCATTAAAACTGAATTCCTTCACTTCCATACGCACTTCTAAACGAGATTGAGCCGAAATAATCAATTCCCTGTTCATTGGGAACTGATACTGGTTTACAGACACATGGTTGCTATAAGCTATAGCACAGGTGCGGTGTTGTGCAATATCGATGTCATCTAATTTAAGTTGAAGTATTTTTGAATTGTCCTCATTTAAAACAATTAAATTTTTAAATAAGCTGCCCAACATACCCACTTCTAATTTATTATTTTTCATCTTATAGGAAACCACTTTCGCTTTTTCAATAAAAATGGGATTCCCAAGGACTAAGTCTTGAAGGGTTCCAAATGTGAATGAAATTTTTAACACTTCTTGTAAATAACTTAAGGACTTATGTTCGATATTTTTATTTTTTCTTAGGGGGTAAATTAAGTCTACGCTGTCTTTTTTTATTAGCGCCTTTAAGCCAATCACGCCCATCGCCCCTCTAATGGTAATATAAATAGCAGAATCTTTAATGAGGCTAATATTAACAATATAATTATCGGCATTGGTGGCAGATTCGTAGTCCACTTTTAGACGAGCATTCATTGTTTTGAAGTCGATTTTTGTTTGCTCTATTTTCTCTATAATTTTTTTAACAATAGCAGAAGAGTCTACCTTAGATACCTCGGAAAGAGATTTAATTTGTAAAGAATCTTTTTTAGAAAGTGCTTCTTTGAGTACTTGTACTTTTTTAAAAGTGGAACAAGAGACTATGAAAGTAATTGCGCCAATAAAGATTAGAATTTTTTTCATACTCTCTTTATTGTTTTCCTGTGTGCCCAAAGCCGCCTTCGCCTCTTTGAGTAATTTCTAATTCAATTACCGATTCTAAATTTGCTTTTTCTACCGCACAAAAAACTAGTTGAGCAATACGATCCCCATCTTGAATAGTTTGTATTTCGGTAGACAAATTAATTAAAATTACTTTTATTTCACCTCTATAATCAGCGTCAATGGTACCTGGTGTATTTAAACAGGTAAGTCCTTGTTTAAGCGCCAACCCGCTTCTGGGTCTAACTTGCGCTTCATAGTTTTCTGGAATAGCTAAAAATAAACCAGTTGGAATTAAAATACGTTCCATGGGCTGCAATTGCAAGGCGAGTTCCAAATTAGCCCGAAGGTCCATACCCGAAGCACCTGAAGTCGCATAGGCAGGCAATGAATGATGACTCTTGTTTACAATTTTAATAGCAATTGACATGGTCAACAAAAATAGGTAAAATAGAACTAGAAGTAAAAAATACTACCAAAACGAATGGTATTAGAAAGTGGATTTTTTGTGATGCCCCCTCCAGATGGAACTAAATAGGAAATGTTAAACTTAGACTGTTGGTATTGAAAGCTAGTACCAATAGTAAAATATTGCATATTCCCTAAGTTTTTATTATTATCTAAGAAATAGCCTGCTCTCAAAAAAAAGCGATTAACATAATTGTACTCTATGCCTGTAGATGCTTTAATAGATTCCCCTAAAGGCATACCCTCATTGGCAGTAAAGGAATTAAACCAACTTGAAACCACGGACTGAGAAAAATAACGATTGACCGATTCTTGGTCTGAATTATTAGGACTAATTGGGACCATTAATCGGTTCACGTCTAATCCAATTTCCAATGAATTTTCGGCGTCTAATTTATTTAAATATCCAATACCCAATCCCATATTGGCAGGTATGAAATACTTTTTTGAATTATCAGTATAACTTATTTTACCTCCTAAATTAGAAAGTAATAAACCACCGTGAAAGCCTTGAAGGTCTTCGTTTTGTTTATAAAATAAGCTAATATCACCTGACAAAGTATTGCCCGCTCTATAATTAACAGGGTTATTAATAAAGGAGCCAGTTACCAATCTTGAATAGATATACCTTAAAGTAAGTCCCATGCTTAATTGATCGGTCAATAAAACGCTATATCCAAAGTCATAACTAAATTCAGAGGGTCTTTGTGATGGAAGTGAAGTATTGCCAGATTCGTCGGTAAAATCAATATTACCTAAACTAAAAAATCGCAAGGAACTATTGATGGCACTTATGTCATTTATTTTTTTATAATACCCTGCGCTCGCTAAATACACATCGGTCAAACCTAAATCTTTTAACCAAGGTGTATAGTTAATTAAAAACCCTTGCTTTTCTTCCATATAGGGCAACTTAGCCGTGTTCCCAAAAAGATCATTGGCATCGGGAGACATAGCCAAAGACAAATTACCCATACCACCAGAACGCGCATCAGGAGAAATTAACATAAAAGGAACTGCCGTACTTTGAATATTTATTTTGGTTTGTGCCCAAACATTTTGATTTGAAATAAATGCAATCAATAAAAAAACAAATATTTTGAGCTTCATCTGGATCATAATAATAATTTCAACTTAAGAAAATTAAAGGTACAAAATTCATTTATAGTAGTCGTTAAAATTTAACTAATTTATTAGTCAACACTTTTGTCTCCTTCCCATTGGATAGCGTAATTCTATAATAATACACTCCCGGATTTATCAAGCCCCCATTAGCACTGGTTCCATCCCAATAGGAAACAACTCTATTGGCATTGTATTGAGCACTTAATGGCCGTGTAAATAAAAGCAAGCCATTTGTGTTGTAAAGGCTTAAGTTAATATTTAAAATATTTTCTAATTGATTGTGCTCAAAACTAAATGAAGTTGCTTGACTAAAGGGATTGGGGAAGTTGCTCACTTTATTTAAAAGCATTGTGGTAGTATCAGGTACGATAAATTGGACGGTGTCCATGCTTGAATTGCCCAATAGGTCCCAGGCCTTAATTATTAACTGATGTTGCCCGATTGAAAAACTGGGCAATGCATATTGGACACTCCCTTTTTGATAAGTATTAATGGCTGCAGTATAATAATTATTTAAGACCAATTCATTTTTAGTATCTCCGTCAATTAATAAAGTAATATCATGCCCTAATGAATTACCCGAAGTTTGAATGCCCGCTTCATCTTTTAAATTTATAAGAAGTGTGGATTTTGCCGCTGCCCAACCACCGTTAATAAAGTTGGTATCATTCAAAAATACTTTCATAGAAGGTCCAGTGATATCTGAAAAATTTTCAGCTGCCACTGGCTTAGCATAAATTTGTTGGTAAATACCCATTGCATCCGAACTATCATTAAAAGCATTTAATTGTAATTTTAAAGCCCCTTGATTTACACTAGTTTCTTTAGGCAACATAAATTCAATTACAAAATTTCCATTTGCAACACTCGCTTTCCCTTTAAACAAAATATTTTCTTGTAGGCTTATATTAATAGGTATACTTTTAGCATCATTGCCTAATGTTTTTTTCAAACTAGACGCGTCATATAGCACCATTTCAAGTGTGCCATTAAAATTATTTTTTGTTTGCCCATTAGATTGCACCAATCCGCTTATTGAATATTTATTGCCAGCCTGAAGCGTATCAATGCCCTTAAAGGTTTTGCCATTAATTGTATTTAAAACAACTTGATCCTTTGATTTCGCCAAATACATGGCAGGATCACCTAATAAGGTAAATTTAAATGTATTAATATGGTCTTCCCCCTGTGCCCATGCGGCCATTTTTGCTTTTTGTAATGCGCTACCAATAGTTAAAAATTGGCCAGCACTATCTGGCACCAATAATTTTTGAATAAATAAATCATTAATTTGTTTATTACTATAAGCATATACTAATCTACTTGCAGATACCAAGGCCACCACTCCTTTTGAATTTTTTAAAAGTGCATCAAAACCAAATGGACTCAATTGCGGTTGGTCATAAGGAGCAAAATCACAAGAAGCTGTAATCATTAAAGGAAGCTTACCGGCATTATTCCACTGTTGAACATCGGGTTGTGCAATCACTGCCTCTTCTGCCAATCTTGTAAAATTTCCATGCCCCGTATAATTTAAAATTAAAGTTCCATTATTGATGGATTGATTGATGACTCCATTCACTAAAGGATAAGTATTACCTGCAATATTTTTTAAAGCAGGGTATAAATCTAAATATATTTTTTTCTGATTCCATTGAGTTGTTTTCTTTTGTAAATTATTGGTGATGTCTTCGGCATCTTGTAAATGCAAATTATAATCTCCATCATCTGCCACCCAAGTCAATTGATTTTTCCAGGCACCTCCATTGCTATTTTTTTGATAATTAATTATTTTTTCAACTATCGTATCTGCTTCCGCCAAGGTCCTTACAGGCAGTCTTCCTGTAGCCAAGGATAAAATTTTAATATTACTAGGTGAATTAATGTCATTATTATTATTCAGAATACTATAATAATCATCTGTAGGATAACTCGTTAATATACCTGTAGAGGCTTCACTTTCAAAAACTGGAATTTGATTGGCACTATTGTAATTTTTATTACTATAATTGGCCATTCCCATTAATAATAAATATTGTGGTACATTTTGACGTTTTACTGCTGCTTGGTTAAACAAATATTGAATAAAATTTCTAATGCCAATAGCACTTGGTTGTCCGCCCGAAAATTCATTAAAAATTTCATTTACATTAAACACCTGTCCTTTTAAACCATGGGCAGTTTCATGAAAATTACTCAATTTTTTTGCAGCCTTTAAATAATTACTTGCACTCACTATGATATAATCCGGCACATCGCTACCAATTACATTTTGCTTATCTACCCCAGCCATAAAAGTCGCTGTCTCATAGGCATTTTGCTTAAAGGCAAAAAACTCGCGAAGCGTATCGGCTAGTTGAATAAAATTTCCAGCAGTGGGCGTTTGAAAATTAACAGACAAACCCAAAGGTGTTTCTGGATGCGTCACATCCCAAACCTGTGTAGTGGCATCTATATTTTGTAATTGATATTGTGTGGCAAGTCCTGATTTTATATTTTGATAATTTCTAAATCCAAAAGAATTGCTACCCCAAAAACCAATTTTTCTTTTAGCATTTATTTCAATAAAATCTATCCAACCCGTTGCTGTTGTATTATTGCTAGAAAATGCAATATTGATGTTCACCGGACTGGCTAAATTGGTATTCGCATTTAGTAAATAACTGCAACTATCTGTAATAATATTGGCCGATTCGTCATATAAATAGCCAGACACAGGATCTACAGAACTAGTTCTTGCCAAATTGCTATTCAGGGATAAATTAAAATTAGCTTTGTTATCATAGGCTGTAGCAGCATACTTGCTCACTATTTTTAATGGACTACTTAAAAGTAACCCCTCCATATTAAAGGTATAATTAAGTTGTGGTTGTTTTCCATTGCCTTGAGCCATGGGTGGTCCGAGCAATAATTTGCCACTTTTTAAAAGCGAAATACTATCTTTTTCAATGACCCATCTTTCCTCATAATCATCAATGGTTTGTGCTGCGGTATTTATTTTTGAAACCGAACCAATTCTTTTTCCATTGGCCCCCAATGTGATAAAATAAAAAACAGAATCGCTAACCGCATTTTTAAAATGAGTGGGCAATCCTTTTACTTCATCGTATTTCCATTGAATAAATCCTTCACTATAAAATAATAAAAAATCTTTTTCATCAAATTGATTATCTCCTCCGTCATTGACCAAAATTGCGTTTTCAGAAATACCCACTTTTGGATTGGCTATCACTTTATCGATCAAATTGGCCAAATTATAATTATACAATTGCACTTGACTAGAAGCAAAAGGGACGGCAAAACCCATGGCCTTAAGTTGGGCACCCGTGACTTGATATACCCCCTGTTTGGTAGCAGCAATTTTCACCCATTTCCCATTAAAAAAGGGTGAAATTTGCCCACTTGAAATAGAAGGAAAAATTACAATACATAAAAAAAATAGTAGGGCCCACCTTATCATACGTTAAAATTAGGGTTTTACTAACACAAGAATATACTTACAAGTGAATAAATGATTAAAAAACAAGCTATATTCGCACTATCACTTAACCCCATTTTTGTATAAATAATTACTATGCATTTTATAAATAGTATTTTACTGTTTTTCGCTCTATTATTAATAGGGCCAAGTTTGTTATCCACGTCCAATAACAAAGAAAATAATTTCATCAAGATAGAGGCAAAAGCAGACGATCCTTATGCCGAAACTGTACTCATTCGCGGAGGCACTTTTGCAATGGGTATGAATCAAGAAAACATCATGGGAGACTGGAACAATAGTCTAAGAAGAGTTACCGTAAGTTCATTTAGAATAGACCAATATGAGGTAAGTAATAAGAAATACCGCACTTATATTCAATGGTTGGAAAAAATATTTATTCCAATGGGAAGAGACTCCATTGTTAGAGCTGCTTTACCAGACAGTTCCGTATGGAAAACAGAATTATCTTATAACGACCCGATGGTAGAAGGTTATTTTAGATCATCCGTATTTAATGACTACCCAGTAGTAGGTGTTAGTTGGGAGCAAGCCAATGATTATTGCAGATGGAAAACAGACAGGTCCAATGAGCAAACTTTATTAAAGTATAAATTGATAGATCCTAAAAAACCATATGTTGGTAAAATGGGTATCGTCAATTCTATTTCAGATTCTGCAAGCAATAATGGCGTTTCCAATACCGCATCAGCTACCGGATTTAACAGATCTAAAAAAGGAGATGATTATGTCATGATCCCTGATTACAGATTACCTACCGAAGCGGAGTGGGAGTATGCTGCAAAAGTTTCTAGTGGAAAAAATTACATCTCTGGTTTTAATCTTCCTAAATCAGGTTCTAACTCACCTCATCCCAATTCCAATGTGGTAAGTTCCGACAGTCCTTATCCTTGGAGCTCCAATGGTAATGATGGTTTAAGAAATACCACCTTCGGCAAAAAGAAAGGTAAAAAGGGGATGTTTTTAGCTAATTTCAAAAACGGAAGTGGCGATTATATGGGCATGGTAGGGTATTCAAATGATGGCGCTGGCTTCCCATCTAAAGTAAATAGTTTTTTACAAAATCAAGTTGGTTTATATAATGTAAGTGGGAATGTAAATGAGTGGGTGGCTGATATTTATCGCCCCATGAACACCATTGATATGGATGATTTTAATCCATACAGAGGAAACAATTCATTAGATGGAGACGATGTAAATACCTCTAATTATGAAACCAATACCAATACTTTAATATCTAATAAATCAAGAGTATACAAAGGGGGCAGTTGGAAAGACCGTCCTTATTGGTTAAACCCTGGTACCAGAAGATTTTTAGACCAAGATAAATCCTCCAGCACTATTGGATTTAGATGTGCAGTATCTGCCTTTGGAATGGATACCCCTGGTGCTTCAGAAGAAAAACAGCATTGGTGGAATAAATTATTTAAAAAATAAGGAGCATGAAATTACGCATAGGCTCCGGCATCGATTTTCATCAATTAGTTACTGGCCGAGACTTATGGATTGGTGGCATTAAAATTCCACACACCAAAGGAGCTTTAGGACATAGTGATGCAGATGTTTTATTACATGCTATTTGTGATGCTTTATTAGGTGCCTTAAGTTTAGGAGATATTGGCACCCACTTCCCTGATACCGATGCGGCTTACAAAAATATCGATAGTAAAATTTTACTGCAAAAAACCTACGATTTAATAACCGCAGAAGGCTATCAAATTATAAACATAGATGCTACTTTATGTTTAGAGTCGCCAAAAATAAAACCCTATGTTTTAGCCATGCAAGAATGTATCGCTGGTATTTTACATATTGGTAATAAAGATATTTCCATCAAAGCTACTACTACAGAAACCATGGGTTTCACGGGAAGAGAAGAAGGATTGGTAGCCATGGCCACTTGTTTATTAAGTTCGGCAAACAGCTAAAACTGCTACCATTATGAAGCAACTAAGTTCTATTGCTTCTTTATACGAAATTTTTAAGTTGCACCCTCAAGTGCAAACTGATACCAGAAAATTGCAAAAAGGCAATTTATATTTTGCATTAAAAGGACCCAACTTTAATGGAAATGAATTTGCTGTACAAGCATTAGAACAAGGCGCAGCCTATTCCATTGTGGATGAACCCATCATCGCATCAGAAAATTTACAAGAAAGAATCATTTTAGTAGAAGATTTTTTAACAAGTTTAAAAGATCTTGCAAAATACCATCGTCAACAATTTACCATTCCATTTATAGCCATTACAGGAAGCAACGGAAAAACTACTACTAAAGAATTGGTCATGGCGGTATTAAGTAGTCATTATATCACCTATACTACAGAAGGAAATTTAAACAACCATATAGGCGTACCGCTTACTTTATTAAGTATTAAAAAAGATGCACAATACGCAGTCATTGAAATGGGTGCAAATCATTTGCATGAAATTGAAAGTTATTGCAGCTACACTTTACCCACACATGGATTAATTAATAACTGTGGAAAAGCTCACCTAGAAGGCTTTGGCAGCGAAGAAGGTGTAAAAAAGGGGAAAGGAGAATTGTTTGATTATATAAAAAAACACGAGGGAACTGTTTTTGTGAATAGCGATTATGATTACTTAAACACAATGAGTAAAGGCATACAAAACATCATTTCTTACGGAACCCACAGCGGGAGCTTGCAAGGCAAAGAACTAAGTAGTCAAGGAGGTTTGTTACAAATTACAATTACCAAAGCAGGCAATACAAGTATAGAAAATAAAATCATAAAAACACAATTGGTAGGCGCTTACAATATACCCAATTTACTAGCAGCCATAAGTATTGGCCTGTACTGCGCAGTACCTGCTGAAAAAATAATGGCAGCTATTGAAAGCTACCAACCTACTAATAGTCGATCCCAATTAATTAGCTGGAAAAATAATCAAGTAATATTAGATGCTTACAATGCGAATCCAAGTAGCATGAAAGTAGCTATTGAAAATTTTGCAGGCATTGAAAGTAATTCAAAAATATTGTGCATAGGGGGCATGAGAGAAATGGGTACTAGTAGCGATGAAGAGCATCAGCAAATAATTAATTTGATTAACGCCTACCCTTTTGAAAAAGTAGTTTTAGTAGGCAAAGAATTTGAAAATTGCACCCACAACTATCATTATTTTGAAACAGTCAACGCTGCCAAAGAGTGGTTGGATACCCAAAATTACCAAGACCATTATTTTTTAATCAAGGGGTCCAGGGGCATACAAATGGAGCAATTAATAGCAGCTAATTAGTCATTGCCCTTCTTTCATTAATTACAAAACTTCCTTAATAATTTGATACCTTTGCGGCATGCCGAAAAATTATTTGTGGAGCACCTTCAATAACAAATGCCCAAGATGTAGAGAAGGCAAATTATTTGTATCCAGCAACCCATACAACTTATCTGCCATTACCGAAATGAATGAAAGGTGTCCAGTGTGTGGGCAACCCACCGAAATAGAATTGGGATTTTATTATGGTACAGGGTATGTGAGTTATGCCTTAACGGTGGCTTATTTTGTATCCACTTTTGTAGCTTGGAAGGTATTGATAGGTATGACTTTTGATTTGGACGACAATAGAATTTTTTATTGGATGGGTATTGCCATCGTATTGCTACTTTTTACACAACCTTTAATTATGCGTTTATCCAGATCTATCTGGTTGGGATGGTTTGTCTCCTATAATAAGAATTGGAAAAACGAGCCTTTGGAATACAATGAGCGAATGGATCATAATAGAAAAGAACATTAAAGGCGAATAAACTCAAGTATTTATTTTAACTTCGCTGCCCTAATAGAGAGGTGTCCGAGTGGTTTAAGGAGCACGCTTGGAAAGCGTGTATACGGCAACGTATCGGGGGTTCGAATCCCTTCCTCTCTGCAAAATAGAAATAAATTAAAACGTCCCGAGCACTCGGGGCGTTTTTTTGTAGGTAACAAGAGATGAAACTCGTTTCGAGATTGAAGTGGATGAATTAAAAACACGAGGGCGCGAAGCGCGCTCTGGGTTGCGCTTTTATTTTCAGAACCCCCGGGATGCCGGAGCTTTGCGACGGCATCCCTCCTCCAATACCACCAAATAAGTACAAAAATTAAGATAAAGATTAATATAACAGCTGTACCTTTACCCTACCCCCATTCAGTTAATTCTAACTGTCTAAAAATGAATTTTAAAAACCATTTGTATGGGTAACTATATTCAAAAAATATTAGGCTTAATTCTAATTGTTACTTTATTATCAACAAGTCAAATACAAGCTCAAACTACTTTTGGTTTAAAAGGGGGTGTTAATTATCCTTCCTGGAAAATATCATTAAATGGGCTTGATGTTAATACCTCAAAGTCAACAAAATATGTTGTGGGTGGCTTTTTAAATTATGAGCTTAATGAGAGTGTATCAATTCAACCTGAAATACTATATCAGGTAATGGGAACTATGGCAGATAGTATCGATCTAAACTATATAAGCATTCCACTATTATTTAAATTTGCATTGACCGATATTCTATATGTAGAGGCAGGACCACAATTTGGACTCTTATTAGGAGCCAGCTCAAAATCTGATACGGCAGTAAAAAAGAGTAATTTTAAGACAACTGATATCCAATTTGTTTTTGGTGGAGGCATTAAACTTACAGAAAAAGTACATGCAGGATTTAGATACGGATACGGCTTATCAAATATCATGAGTAGTACTAGTACTAATGCATTCCAAGGTACCGGGTTAAACTCGACCATTAAAAATAATTCTTTAAGTGTTGTATTAAGTTATGCTTTTTAAAATGAAAAAAATATTTTTTACTGCTTGGGCATTATTCTGTATGTCAATTTTATCTTTTGGGCAGGATTTAATTACAAAAAAGAACGGGGAGGATATAAAAGCTAAAGTAACCGAGGTCACCCTTTCCGAAATAAAGTATAAAAAATTTGAGAACTTAGATGGTCCAATTTATACATTATTACATAAAGATGTTTTAATCATCCGATACGAAAATGGATCAAAAGACTTATTTACACAAGACGCTCCAAGTATTTCAAATTTTGAACAAGGCCAATTAGATGCATCAAAATTTTATTACGTGCCTAAGTCAGATGAATCATTAGTACTCACTACAACCTCCTTATTAACACCTTTAGTAGGCGGAATTGCCGCCGCAATTGAAAGTAATAAAGAAATAAAAGATGAAAATTTAAACTATTTAAACAAGACACTTATTAATAATACAGAATATAAAAATGGTTACAAGCAAATGGCTATCAAAATAAGAAAAAAGAAAATTTTAAATAAGTTTTTGCTCGGGACAGGCTTTAATTTAGCAATAGTATTATTTCTAATTGGGCAAAGCAGCGCTGGTAATTAATAGATAGATTACTCCCCTTAAAAAGTTTGTTTAAGAAAGATTAAAAAGTCAAAAGAATGAAAAAAATAATTATACTAATTCTAATTTCTTATTTTTTAAATAGCAGCTTATACTCACAAGATATATTAATAAAAAAATCTGGAGAAGAACTGCCTTCAAAAGTTTTAGAAGTTACACTTTCAGAAGTAAAATATAGAAAGTTTGAAAATTTAAACGGCCCCATTTATACCATATTAATAAAAGATCTAAAATCTATAATATATAAAAACGGGACTAAAGATAATTTTTACGATGAGCCATTAACGAAAATTGATACCTCCAAAAATGTCATTAATAAAAATGATTCGGTAAAAAGTTATAAAATTGGGCAAGGAATGGACTTTAATTTGTCAATGGGTATTTCAAAGCTAGGAACAATAATTAAAAACGATAATCAAAATGAAGAATATCCAGTGTTGACTCAAAATGCTTATAGCTTAGGGTTAGGTTCAACATTAAAATTAAACGATAGAGTTAATTTGTTTATCTCTAATTCAATAATTATTGGGGCAAATTCAAATAATTCCGAATCATCTTTAATTAATGTAACCATACTAGATTTGAATGGTGGTTTAATTTTTAAGTTATTTAAAGAAAAACCGAAAGATTTATTTTTTATGCCTGACTTGTTTACCGTTGGCCCTTCTTATCAATTTTTCTTACACAATTCAGGTGGATATTATCGAGCTGGTAGTAATTACTTCCAAGGATATTCCGATTTTCAATCAAATTCTTTAGGATATAACTTAGGTTTAAGATATAAGTTCCCTTTAAAAGATGCCAACCTATACGCGGCATTTTCATATACAAATCAGCCTATTGCAAATTCTTCTTATTCGTATGAGTTTAAAAATTTCACTATTTTCATAGAAGGAAAGAGAGTGGCAAAAAAAGATAAAAAAAATCGTGCTTATTTGAAAATCTCCGATTCTCCAAAAAGTCCAAATAATTTAAAAAATAGCAGAATCTAATCATGGGTTTAGGGCATCCTACCCTATATCCCAAACACCCCTTCCGCATTTTTAGTAGTCATTTCCGCTACTTCATGCAAAGGAATATTTTTAATTTCTGCCAACTTCATCGCCACCTGAATCATATAACTAGGTTCATTAGTTTTACCACGAAAAGGTACCGGTGCTAAATAAGGCGCATCGGTTTCTAATACCAACCATTCCATTGGAATGTCTTTAATGGCTTCCGCCACACCTGCATTTTTATAAGTAAGCACACCACCCAAACCTAAATGAAAACCCATGGAAATAATTTGTTCGGCCGATTCTTTACTACCACTAAAGCAATGAAAAATTCCACGCAAACCTTTTTTAGCAAAATGCTTTACTGCTTCAATGGTTTCGCCCATGGCATTGCGTGTATGAATGGCAATAGGTAATTGATAATCTAAAGCCCATTGCATTTGCGTAGTAAAAGCAAGCTGTTGTTGAGCAGTAAAAGTTTTATCCCAATAAAAATCCAAACCAATTTCACCAATAGCAATAAATTTTCTTTTTTGCAATTGTTGTTCCACCACTGCCAATTCCTCTTCCACATTTTCTTTCACGGAGCAAGGGTGTAAACCCATCATGGCCATACAATTTTTTGGATGAGCCGATTCCACTGCCAACATCGCCTCCAAAGTATGACTATCAATGGCAGGCATAATAATGGTATCAATGCCATTGTCCAAGGCATTTTTAAGTACCCCCGCTAGGTTGTCTTTAATAGGGTCTGAATAGAGGTGGGCATGGGTGTCTATGAATCTCATGGTACAAAAAAAAGCTATTTTTTACTTTTTACATAATAAACCCTTCAATACGTCGTTTTAGGTAGGTAGACAACATTGGTCTTATTAGTACAGACAGTAAACTTTGTTTTTTATAGGGTACGGATTATACCGGCTGGGGTTTCTACCTTGGCCTTTTTTTTGCCTTAAACTTTATTGAATAACTTCGAATCGATAGCCCAAATTAGAGAAATAATCCAGCACAGCAGGCAAGGCAACCTGTAATCTATCCCATGCTTTGGCACTGTCATGAAAAACCACAATCGATCCAGGTTGAGCATGCTTAATTACATTGCGCGCACATTGTTCCCCAGATAATTGTACATCAAAATCACCACTCAAAACATCCCACATAATAATTTGCTGTGGCATGATTTTATCTGCAGCTATATTTTTTAATTGTACTCTGCTTATTCTTCCATAAGGTGGGCGAAATAAATTAGATACAATTAAATTAGAAGCACTTTTAATATTTTCTAAATAAGTAGCCGCATCTGTTTTCCATCCATTTAAATGATCATAGGTATGATTACCCACTACATGCCCTTCCTGTATAATTTGCTCATAAATATTGGCGTAAGAAAGTACGTTTTTTCCAATGCAAAAAAAACTTGCTTTGGCATTATATTTTTTCAGCTGCGTCAATACAAAAGGAGTGGCATCAGGGTGTGGCCCATCATCAAAACTTAAATAAATCACCTTATCGGCACTCGGTATTTTCCAGGTACAAGCCGGATACAAAGCGCGCAGCCAAAAAGGTGTTTTTACTAAATACATACCCAAAGATAAATAGTTCTTTTGCCCATTTGAATATTATCTTTGTGTAAATAAAAAAGAGCATGGATTCAAAGGTTAGAGTCAGGTTTGCACCCTCCCCTACAGGCGGCCTACACTTAGGCGGGGTAAGAACTGTATTGTTTAATTACTTATTCGCCAAGCATCATGGCGGGGAATTTATTTTAAGAATAGAAGACACCGATCAAACCCGTTTCGTGGCAGGTGCAGAACAGTATATTATAGACACTTTAAACTGGTGTGGACTTGTTCCAGACGAGAGCCCTTTGCATGGTGGCGCTTATGGCCCCTACAGACAAAGTGAACGCAAAGCCATTTATACTCAATATGCAAATACTTTAATTGAAAAAGGATTCGCTTATTATGCATTTGATACCCAAGAAGATTTAGAAGAGAAAAGAAAGCAGCTACCTAATTTTCAATACAGTCCTGCCCATAGAATGGAAATGAAAAATTCTATTTCTTTATCAGAAAGTGAAGTAAGTGAATTATTGAAAAAAAATACACCGTATGTTATTCGTATAAAAATACCTGATGATGAAGAAGTAGTATTTACCGATATTATTAGAGGCGAAGTTCGATTTGATGTAAGCACTGTTGATGATAAAGTTTTATTAAAAGCCGACGGCATGCCTACTTATCATTTGGCCGTGGTGGTGGATGATTACTTAATGAAAATCACCCATGCATTTAGAGGAGAAGAGTGGCTTCCAAGTGCACCGGTACACATATTATTATGGAAGTATTTATTTGGGTTGGATAAGATGCCTAAATGGGCGCACTTGCCATTAATATTAAAGCCAGAAGGCAGTGGAAAATTAAGCAAGCGGGATGGAGAGCGTTTAGGATTCCCAGTATTTGCGATGGATTGGAGCGATCCTACTACTAAAGAAACGACTGTTGGATTTAAGGAAAAAGGATTTTTACCTGAGGCCTTCATTAACTTCCTAGCCATGTTGGGCTGGAATGATGGCAGCGATAAAGAAATATTTACGATAGAAGAATTGATTGCTGCTTTTGATTTAGAGAGAGTGCATAAAGGGGGAGCCAAGTTTGATTATGAAAAAGCAAAATGGTTTAACCAAGAATGGATTAAGAAAACCGATAATACCATTTTAGCGGAATTATTGCAACCCTTCTTCGATCAAGAAAAAATTGAAATACACGAGCGCTCTTATTTAATTAAGGTAATTGGCATGGTAAAAGATCGTTGCCATTTACTAACCGATTTTATTACGCAAAGCAGTTTCTTTTTTGCAGCACCTACAACAATAGATACTTCAGCCATTTTACCAAAATGGGAAGAAAAGAAGCATGTTTTTTTTACAGCCCTTGTCCAATCATTCCAAGAAATGAGTGGTAAGCCTTTAGCTGCCGAATTAGAAGCGAATTTTAAAACCTTGGCGGCTAGTCACGAAATAAAACCAGGCGATTTATTATTACCCCTAAGAATTATGTTGGTGGGTGGTAAATTTGGCCCAGGTGTTTTTGACATTATCGAAGCCATTGAAATACCTGATACGATAAAAAGAATTGAACATAGTTTGCAATTACTTTCAGAAAAATAATGTAACTTAATAGCAATGAAACCCATTAGAGTATTAGTAGCAAAAGTAGGATTAGACGGTCATGACCGTGGTGCTAAAATTATAGCTACTGCCCTTCGTGATGCAGGGATGGAAGTGATTTACACTGGCCTACGTCAAAGCCCTGAGATGGTTGTACAAGCTGCTTTACAAGAAGATGTAGATGCCATTGGCATTAGTATTTTATCGGGGGCGCACATGACTGTATTTCCAAAAGTGTATCAACTCATGCAAGAAAAAGGATTGACCAATGTGCTCTTAACAGGGGGTGGGATTATCCCCGAAGAAGACAGTATTAAATTACTTGAAATGGGAGTTGGCACTTTATTTGCACCAGGTACCAACACAGCAGATATTGCTAGCTACATCAAAGATTGGGTTTCCGCGCGAAAAAAATAAATTGCTTTTTTTAACTAATAAAATTGCTCCTATGTCCTCCTTTCAAACTTTGTTTACCAAAATGGAAGATCATACTTTGATCATTACCATTAATCGTCCTGACAAATTAAATGCATTAAATCAACAAGTCATGAAGGACTTAGATGCAGTCATGGACAGAGTATATAAATTTCCAGAAATTAAAAGTGTAGTGATAACGGGTGCAGGTTTAAAAAGTTTTGTCGCAGGCGCCGATGTCAAAGAATTTGAATCCTTATCTAAAGCAGATGCTACTGCCCTTGCGAAAAGAGGACAAGATGTGTTTTTTAAAATAGAACATTCTCCCAAACCAGTGATAGCTTGTGTGAATGGATTTGCTTTAGGTGGTGGTTGCGAACTAGCGATGGCCTGTCATTTTATAATTGCTTCAGAAAGTGCTGTATTTGGACAACCCGAAGTAAACTTAGGTATTATGGTAGGTTATGGTGGTTCACAAAGACTTACCCAAAGAGTGGGTAAAGGGCGCGCTATGGAATTAGTGATTACAGGTAAAACCATCAATGCCACCCAAGCTATGAATTACGGATTAGTGAATTATGTGGTTCCTCAAACTGAATTATTAGACAAAGCTTTCTCCATATTAAGAGTGTCTCATGAAAAAGCACCATTGTCAGTGGCTAATTCCATTAAGGCAGTAAACGCTGCTTGGAATGAAGCTGAAAATGGCTATGAGGTTGAAGCTAAACTATTCGGCGAATGCTTTACAACGCATGACGCTAAAGAAGGCATCACGGCATTTATAGAGAAAAGAAAGCCCGAATTCAAAGGGAATTAATCACACCTTTCTTACCTTTGCATTACCAAATTTTACATTATGGAATACAGAATTGAGAAAGATACGATGGGTGAAGTAAAAGTACCTGCCAATGTTTATTGGGGTGCTCAAACACAAAGAAGCATTGACAACTTTAAAATAGCGCAGGATATTAATAGAATGCCTAAGGAAATTATTAAAGCATTTGCGTATTTAAAAAAAGCTGCCGCCTTAACCAATTTTGATGCTGGTGTTTTACCTAAAGAAAAATCGGAATTAATTGGCCAAGTATGTGATGAAATTATTGCCGGCAAATTAGATGATCAATTTCCATTAGTAGTTTGGCAAACAGGAAGTGGTACACAAAGCAATATGAATTTAAATGAAGTCATTGCTTACCGCGCACACGTAATTAAAGGAGGAAGTTTAAGCGACAAAGAAAAATTCTTACACCCTAACGACGACGTTAATAAATCTCAGTCTTCTAACGATACTTTTCCCACTGCAATGCATATTGCAGCCTATCAAATTTTAACGCAAACTACCATTCCTGGTATCACTGCTTTAAAAAATACTTTAGAAGCCAAGAGCAAAGAATTTATGCAAGTGGTTAAAATAGGTCGTACCCATTTTATGGATGCAACCCCTTTAACATTAGGCCAAGAAATAAGCGGTTATGTAAGTCAATTGAACCATGGCTTAAAAGCCATCAACAATACCCTTGCGCATTTAAGTGAATTAGCCTTAGGTGGTACTGCAGTGGGTACGGGCATTAATACACCCAAAGGCTATTCAGAAAATGTAGCAAAACACATTGCTAAATTAACTGGCCTCCCTTTTATCACTGCAGAAAATAAATTTGAAGCATTGGCTGCACACGATGCTATTGTTGAATCGCATGGTGCTTTAAAAACTGTAGCGGTAAGTTTAATGAAAATCGCGAACGATGTGCGTATGTTATCTTCAGGACCACGCAGTGGTATTGGTGAACTTTTTATTCCCGACAACGAACCAGGATCTTCTATCATGCCAGGAAAAGTAAACCCAACACAAAGCGAAGCACTTACTATGATTGCCGCACAAGTGATGGGCAATGATGTAGCAATTAATATTGGAGGATCAATGGGTCATTTTGAATTAAATGTTTTCAAACCCTTGATGATCTATAATTACTTACACAGCGCTCGTTTAATTGGAGATGGTTGCGTAAGCTTTAATGAAAAATGTGCAATAGGCTTAGCTCCTATCGAAGCCAACATTAACAAACACGTTAATAATAGCTTAATGCTAGTAACTGCATTGAACACGAAAATTGGTTACTACAAAGCCGCAGAGATTGCGCAAAAAGCACATAAAGAAGGCACCACTTTAAAAGAGATGGCCGTTAAATTAGGCTATGTCACTCCCGAAGAATTTGACGCCTGGGTGATCCCTAAGGATATGGTAGGGTTGTAGTTTTATAAGATTCATCTATTGAATATTAAATTTCACTCCGGTGCTTTCAAGAGAATAAATACCTATTTCTCTCTCTCTCAATCGCTTCGCTCAAATGTTCGTTCAAAATAGTATTGATTCTCTTTTTCGCGCAGCATTGTTAAAGAGTTAATCAGTGCATATTGTATTTCACACCTGAACATCGAGCCATAGCGTATAAAAATTCATAAATTTTAACGTAAAAAAAGTCAGCATGTTTGAGCACGAAGTGCGAGTTCTGACTTTTAGTTATAATTTATGAATTTTAGCGTCATGGCGAGCCGAGAAGGATGAAATATAATATGCACAGATGAATTATTCTCTTGAATAGTTCAATTAGTAAACTCTTTCTCCGTTCAAATAAGTCTTCAACACTTTCACCTGCAAAATACTATCACTAGGCACTTTCATTAAGTCCTTGTCCAATAAAATAAAGTCGGCTTTCTTACCCACTTCAATACTACCAACTTGTTTATCCATACGATTGGCTTTCGCTGCCCAAATGGTCATGCCACGAATGGTTTGCTCACGCGATAAAGCATTCTCCATTTGAAAGCCGCCAGCAGGAAAACCTTTTGCATCCTGTCTTGCAACGGCAGCTAAAAATGTTTTGAAAGGATTAATTTCTTCAACTGGGAAGTCGGTACCGAGTGGTAACCAGTTGTTTTGTTCAAGTAATTGCTTAAATGCATAGCCGCCTTTTAATCTTTCAGCACCCAATCTTTCTGCAGCCCAATACATATCACTGGTCGCATGAGTAGGTTGCACCGAAGGCACAATACTATTTTCACCGAACAAATGAAAATCTGCTGGATGCATAATTTGAGCATGCTCAATTCTCCATCTTTTATCATTCTTCCCTTTTAAATATTTAGCATATACATTTAAAATAATTCGGTTGGCACTATCACCAATAGCATGCGTACACATTTGAAAATCGGTAGTAATTAATTTAGCAGCAATGCTATCAAAATGTGCAGGGCTACTTAATAAAAAGCCCGGCCAGCCTGCTTTATCGGAATAAGGTTGTAGCAAACAAGCACCTCTTGAACCTAGTGCGCCATCCCCATACACTTTAATCCCTTTCACCATTAATTTATCTGTGACGTATCCGCCATCTGTAAAATATTTTGAAGTATAGGTACTTGGCTTATCACTTAACATTACATACAAGCGCATTTTTAAATCATTCGATTTTTGTAATGCGTCTATCCTATCCACCTCCTCTGGACTCAATCCACAATCGGTAATCGTGGTTAATCCAGTTGCAAAACAATTTTCTTGTGCTGCCGTTAACCAATCTTTATAATCTTCCTGAGTGGCAGAAGGCACTTGTTTTTCTACCACACCCACTGCATTATCAATTAATAATCCTGTTAACTTTCCTGCTTGCATGGTAAACTGACCGCCTTCAATAGTTTGTCCAGCTTTCACGCCAGCCAACTGCAGTGCAACATCATTGGCAATACTTGCATGGCCATCTACCCTTTCTAAAATAACAGGTCTATCAGGAAATAATAAATTTAATTCAACATTGGTGGGAAACTGTTTACCTGGAAAACGATTCTGATCCCATCCCCTTCCTTTAATCCATCCTTTACCCGGATGCTTTGCTGCAAAAGCTTTCACTCTTTCAATGGCTTCTTGCCAACTAGGAACAAACATTAAATCCACTGCATAGAGCGATTGCCCATAGCCTAAAAAATGCGCATGTGCATCTATAAAACCTGGATAGATGATTGCATCATTTGCATTCACAATGCTATCCGATTGGTATTCTTTTAGAATTTCATCGTTGGTTCCTACTGCCACAATTTTGCCATCTTGTATGGCCATGGCTTGCGCGGTACTAAACTCATTATTAACCGTATAAATTTGCGCATGATGCACAATTAAATCTACTCTTTGATTAATACATGCACTAAATAATAGTACAGTCGCGAAAGCAATTAATAAACGCATAGTAATAGTTTGAGAAAATAAAAGTAAGTAAAAAAACTAGTTCAACAATTCACAAGGCTTAAGCCCTGTATGTTTTTTAAAGGCAGCCGAAAAATGGGAGATGGAAGAATAGCCCAATAAGGCAGATACATCGGTCACACTTAATGATTTTTCATACAACAAATACTTAGCGTGCTCCATTCTTTGTTGTTGATAAAAATCAAAAATTGTGGTACCAAAAACTTCCTTAAATCCTTTCTTTAAATAACATTCATTCATGGCCACTTTACGGCTCAACTCCTTAATGGTAATAGGATCCCCAATATGTTGCAATAAAAATTCACGTGCTTGATAAATACTTTCCTTGCCTCTGTCATCTGCTAAAAACTTACAAGTAAACACTACTTCTTTTTCTTCTACAATACTTTCCACACTGTACACCAACAATTCATGGATTTTAGCATTCACAAAAATATTTTCTAAAGAACCGCTGTAACTATGATTTAACAAGGCATCTAAGGTTAAACGCTTTTTTACACTTAATGGAAATGTTTTAGAAAAATTCTCGGTGTGCTTAAATGCCAACAACTCATCTTTCTTATTATTTGTTTTTACATTATGTACAAACTGATGTAAAAATGTAGCAGTAAAATGAAAAGAAAAAACATCCACAGTTTTCATTGGGCCCATACAATCTGTAGTAGGTAATTGATTGCAGCCACCACAAACCTTATTATCACAGTATCTATTGCCTGAAATACAAAACCTTAATTCTAGGTAATTTTCCTTGGGTTGATTGGCATTGTAATGATAAACAAACATGCCAGTATCTTCGGCACCCCAAGCCGCTTGCGCCATATACCTTTTAATTTGGTATTGGGTAGACCCAGGAATACGCTGTTCCTTGCTGTATAACAAGGCCATCCCACTAAATTCATTGGGTGTATTTACCTGCTTTAATAGCTCTTGAACTGCTGTCATAAATACAAAATTAACACATTCAGCGTAAAGGAACTATTCGAGGCTAAAAGTTGACCAAAAAATGACTAAGAAAACAGCCCTTTTTTTGGCTAAAAAACTATGCACAAAATGGCTAAAATGGGGATAACTAAATAGGCCTCAAAACAGGCTTTAAACCCTTAATTTTCTTAAGTTTGTGTGCATTCGGAATGCCTCGAAAAACAAACCAATTTTAACACATTTATGTCCAACGATTTACAGTCCAACGAATCAGCAGAAAATAAGAATTACGGAGCCGACAGTATTCAGGTTTTAGAAGGCTTAGAAGCCGTTAGAAAAAGACCCGCCATGTATATTGGCGATGTAGGCTCTAAGGGCTTACACCACCTTGTATATGAGGTAGTTGACAACTCTATTGACGAAGCCTTAGCTGGTTATTGCTCTCATATTGAAGTAAATATTCACGAGGATAACTCTATAAGTGTACAAGACAATGGTCGTGGTATTCCAACAGCCATGCATACCAAAGAGAAACGTTCGGCCTTGGAAGTAGTAATGACTGTGCTACATGCGGGCGGTAAATTTGATAAAAATACCTACAAAGTATCGGGTGGTTTGCACGGTGTAGGGGTAAGTTGCGTAAACGCATTAAGTAAAAAGTTATTGGTAACCGTTGAAAGAGAGGGTAAAATATTTGAACAAGAATATGCCATTGGCGCACCACAATATGCAGTGAGAGAAATTGGTACCAGTGAAAAAACAGGAACTCGTGTTCACTTCTGGCCCGACTTAACCATCTTTCAAGAATCAGTTTATAAAAGAGAAATTCTAGAAAGTCGTTTGCGTGAATTGTCTTATTTGAATAAAAGAATCAGCATCACCATTACCGACCTAAGAGAAAAAGACGATACTGGAAATTTCTATACAAAGAATTTTTATAGCGAAGGGGGTATTGTGGAGTTTGTTCAAATGCTAGATAAAAACGGAAATAGAAATCCTATTATCTCTCAACCCTTATATGTAGAAGGTTTAGACGAAGCTTCTAACGTAATGGTAGAAGTAGCTTTAACCTACAATGACGATTTTAAAGAAAATATTTTTTCTTACGTTAACAATATCAATACCATCGAAGGGGGTACGCACGTAACTGGTTTTAGAACTGCACTAACTCGTGTATTTAAAAGTTATGGTGATAAAGAAGGTTTATTTGAAAGAGCCAAAGTAACTGTGGAGGGAGATGATTTTAGAGAAGGCTTAAGTGCAATTATTTCTGTAAAAGTTCCAGAACCACAATTCGAAGGACAAACAAAAACTAAATTAGGAAATAGTGAAGTGAGTGGTGTGGTGCAAACTACCGTTTCTCGTGTATTAGAAGCTTATCTAGAAGAGAACCCTAAGGAAGCCAAGTATGTTATATCTAAAATTATTTTAGCAGCCCAAGCACGTGTAGCTGCGAAGAAAGCACGTGACATGGTGCAAAGAAAAACCGTACTTACTGGCGGTGGTTTACCTGGTAAACTAGCCGATTGTTCTGATAGAGATCCAGAAAGATGCGAATTGTATTTAGTCGAAGGAGATTCGGCAGGTGGAACAGCGAAGCAAGGTCGTGATAGAGGCTATCAAGCTATTTTACCATTGCGTGGTAAAATCTTGAACGTAGAAAAAGCCATGGAACATAAAATTTATGAGAATGAGGAGATTAGAAATATGTATACTGCCTTAGGTGTAACAGTTGGAACACCAGAAGATCCTAAAGCATTAAATATTACCAAGCTTCGTTATCATAAGTTAATCATCATGACCGATGCCGACGTGGATGGTTCGCACATTGCTACGCTAATTCTTACTTTCATTTTTAGATACATGACCGAGTTGGTGCAAAACGGATATGTTTACATTGCACAACCTCCTTTGTACTTAGTGAAAAGAGGTAAGGACCAAGAATATGCCTACAGCGAAGAGCAAAGAAAAGCTTTGGTGATTAAATTAGGCGCAGGTAAAGAAGATGCAGTAACCATTCAGCGTTACAAAGGTTTGGGTGAAATGAATGCAGACCAATTATGGGAAACCACTATGGATCCGTCACGCAGAACCCTCAAACAAGTGACCATTGAAAGCGCTGCCGAAGCCGACCGAATCTTTAGCATGCTAATGGGAGACGACGTGGCGCCAAGGAGAGAATTCATAGAAACCCATGCTAAATACGCTAAAATTGACGCTTAAGACCAGGATTTTATACGTTTTTTGACCATTTTAACAAAAAATCAAGCCAATCCGTAAATGAATCCCAATAAATGACCTACTTTCAATTAGAAATATTCACTTTAAAATTTATACAAAATGGACACTTCAAAAATGATTAAAGCGTATTGCTTAAAAACAAAAGAAAAAAATGTACCAATGCATGACGCTGTCATCAGTAAAACTGCTAGAGGCGGTTATATGGCAGGTGGTAATGATGGTAAAGGAAATAAAATGGCTGCTATCCTTAGCGAAACAAATGCCCTTAAGGCAATCGCTGATGGAGTTGCTAAAAAAGGATTCTAGTAAACTACGTTTACATTAGATTCTGAATAAAATTTCACTCTATTGAAAGCCCTTTCCCGAGCAATCGGTGAAAGGGCTTTTTAGTTAGTCAAATAATAAAGCTATCCTTTTCAAATAACCGAACCTACCCCTGGGAAGCAAACACTCCTTGCTTTATTTTTTCTAAAAGCGCAAAGCACTGTTCCATATTTTTAATATCCTTGATCACCAACACAAAGCTTCGGCCCACTTGTTTGAAATGCGCTTTGTTCATGGCTGTTTGTGCATAGGCCAATAACTGCTTAAAAGTATTGCTCTCAAAATAAGGAGAGTCGGGCCTATTGATAAAAAAGCACCTTAGGGTTTCGTCTTTTAAAGTCATTTTTTCAAAGCCTAATGCAATGGCTATGCGTCTGCAACGTATCGTAATAAATAAATCATTCACCGAATTAGGAATAGGACCAAAACGATCGGCCAATTCAATTTCCATCAAGGCCAACTCTTCGTCATTCTCCGTTTGATCCATTCTGGTATACAAGGAAAGTCGTTCTCCAATACTTTCCACATAACTATCTGGTATCATGATTTCTAAATCGGTATCAATGGTACAATCTTGAACAAAATCATCCTGCTTGCTTATTTCTTCTTCAAATAATTCTTTAAAGTCGGAGCGTTTTAATTCTCTTACTGCTTCGGCCAATATTTTCTGATACATTTCAAAACCTATTTCTGCCATAAAACCACTTTGCTCTCCGCCTAATAAATTGCCCGCACCGCGTATGTCTAAATCGCGCATAGCAATTTGGAAGCCACTACCCAAGTCACTAAACTGCTCTAAGGTTTGTAATCTTTTTCTAGAATCATCAGGCAAAGTACTTATAGGCGGCGCCAATAAATAACAAAATGCTTTTTTATTGCTACGTCCTACCCTGCCTCTTAATTGATGTAAATCGCTCAATCCAAATTGATGCGCATTGTTCACAATGATGGTATTCACATTCGGTATGTCTACTCCACTTTCTACAATATTAGTGCACACCAACACATCATATCTTCTTTCAATAAAATCTAATATTTTTTCTTCTAGTTGATGTCCCTCTAATTGCCCGTGCGCATAACCAATACTAATGTCTGGGCACAAACGTTGAATCATGGCACACATCTCTGCTAAACCTTGCACTCTGTTATGAATGAAAAATACTTGTCCGCCTCTTTCGGTTTCAAAATAAATGGCTTCTCTAATGATATCTTCATTAAAAACTTGCACTTCGGTATGAATGGGTTGTCTATTCGCAGGAGCCGTGTTAATTATACTTAAATCACGCGCCCCCATTAAACTAAAATGCAAAGTACGTGGAATAGGAGTTGCCGTTAAGGTTAAACAATCCACATTGGTTCTTAAAGTTTTTAATTTTTCTTTATGCCCTACTCCAAATTTTTGTTCTTCATCTATCACCATTAATCCAAGGTCTTTAAATAATACTTCTTTTCCTAAAATGCCATGGGTACCCACTAATATATCAATCTTACCTTGTTTTACTTTTTCAATAGTTTCTTTTTTCTGCGCTGCAGATTTAAAACGATTTAAAAAATCGATGGTTACCGGAAAATCTTTTAATCGTTCTGTAAAAGTTTTAAAATGTTGAAAAGCTAAAATGGTAGTTGGAACCAAAACAGCCACCTGCTTTCCGTCTATTGCTGCCTTAAAAGCTGCGCGCACAGCCACTTCTGTCTTACCAAAGCCCACATCTCCACAAACCAATCGATCCATTGGCGCTGGGGCTTCCATGTCTTTTTTTACATCTGCAATGGCTTTGGCTTGATCTAAGGTTTCTTCATAAATAAAGGAAGCTTCTAATTCATGCACCATATAATTATCTGGAGAAAAAGCAAATCCAATTTGCGCTTTTCTTTGTGCATATAATTTTATTAAATCAAAGGCGATAGATTTTACCTTGGCTTTTGTTTTGTCTTTTAATTTGACCCACACATCGGACCCCAATTTATTTACTTTAGGAGGGGTCCCTTCCTTCCCTGTGTATTTTGATATCTTATGTAGAGAATTAATATTTACATATAAAATATCACTGTCCTTATATATAATTCTTACCGCCTCCTGCCAACGTCCATTGACTTCAATTTTTTGTAGTCCACTATACACCCCAACGCCATGGTCAATATGAGTGACATAATCTCCAGGAAGTAAGTCTCGTAAGGTTCTTAGCGTAATGGCTTTACTTTTACTATAGGCCTGCTTTACTTTATACTTATGGTACCTTTGAAAAATTTGATGGTCGGTATAACAAACAATTTTATGATCATGATCGATAAAACCTTCATGAATATTTTTTACAATGGGTGTAAATTGAATTTCTGTTTTTAAGTCGGTAAAAATGGCATGCAAGCGTTCCAGCTGTTTGGCCTGTTCTGCAAAAATAAATAAGGCGTAGCCTTTTTTCTCCAAGCCTTGTAAATTTTCAATCAGCATTTCAAACTTTCTATTGAAAGAAGGTTGCACCTGCGTATTAAATTCTATTTTTTCTTGAGTCAATTGGGGATGAAAACCCCATTCCAGTATAGATTTAGCCCCTAATTGTTGTTGAGTCTCTTCCACCCTTACAAAATCCAGCAACTCACTATGTCTTTTATGCGCATCCTGATCATCTAGCTTGTTGGCACTTGCATGATGTTCTATAAAATCAGTTAATGCCTCGTATTGATCATTTCCTCTTTGAGCAATTACATTCCAATCTTTCAACCAGACCAAAGTATCCTTGGGCATAAAGTTTAAAAGGGGAATTTTTTGTGTATCCTCAAACTGTGTGGTTACATTGGGTATGATATTTACTTGCAATAATTTTCTTTCACTCAATTGCGTGGCTGGATCAAATAATCTGATGCTATCTACTTCCTCTCCAAACAGTTCTATCCGATAAGGCTGCTCATTACCAAAAGAATAAATATCAAAAATACCTCCTCTTAAAGCAAACTGTCCCGGCTCGTAAACAAAGTCGGTGCGTTGAAACCCATAATTAATAAGGCTTTGCATTAATTCATTTAAACCAATACTATCATTGGTTTTTATTTGAATCATGTTTTGCTGCAAAGTATTAGGCATGATTACTTTTTCAAATAAAGCTTCGGGATAAGTAACAATTATTTTTTTATTGCCACCCATAGAAATTTTAGTCAAGGCTTCGGTTCGAAGCATTACATGGGATGGGTTTAACAAACTAAAATTCTGTGGCATCTTATAAGAGGAAGGAAAATAAAATAAATCCAACGCCTCTGTTACACTTTCTATGGAATTAAAAAAATAGGCGGCTTCTTCTGCATCATTTAAAACTATAACATGATTAAAATAATCCGTTTTAGTATTGGTGAAAATAGTTTGTAAAACAAAAGCGGCAGCCGAGCCATTTAAATTTTGTAAAAAGACTTGATAGGGCTTATTTTCTAGCTTGGACATAGCTATCCTGTCCACTAAATTATTTAGGAGGGGGGAATTGTGAAAACGCTCAAACAAAGATTGTTCATTCATACATCAACAAGGCAAAGATACACGCTGTATTTAATAACTTGCTTTTTGATTTACTGTGATGTTTAAAAGGGCTATTTTATGGGGTTCTATATTAATATACGCCACTCCATCTATACCTGAAAAATAGGGTACAAAAAAACCATTATCATAGCCCACTACTATACTGTACTTTCCCGGTTTCATCACAATATAATAATGCCCTAGCTTATCGGATACAACAGAATCAAGGGGTAGTCCGTTAATTTTAGTACAAAATGAACCATTTTGATTTTCTAATTGTTCTAAATGCAGGGGTAGATATATATAAATTTTAGTAGTAAGCGGCAGCCCTTTGGAAGAAGCCTTCCCTTTACTAGGCATGGCATTCCCAATCAACTCCGTTATTTGCCCTTCCAAGCCTGAAATGGTTTGTTTTTTCAAATTATGCTGGGCCACAATGCAAGCCATTTGACTAATTCCAAATAGTACTAAAAAAAATATGCGAAAATTGAAACTCATTCACCTGTAGATTTCCTTAAAATTACATGAATAAATTCTCAATAATCCCATTATCTATCAGGTTTTTATAGTGGTTATATTAAAAATATGGGGAATTCATTGTAATTTTATAAAGCCTTATTTCAGGTGGTACAATACTTTTCTTCTCAATGAAAAAAACTGTCTTATTTAGCTTTTTTTTACTTTCCATTTGCATTGCATCATTCGCGCAAAATGAGACCAAAAAACTTATACTCATTCAGTCGGCTAAAATATTAGAACAAGAATCTAGAGCCACCTATTCGGCTGCTATTATTAAAGCGAAAGAAAAAGGTTGGCCTATTTTTTATAAATCAAAAAATAATTCAAGAGCCAGTTTAGTAGGGATAAATGAATTTGGTCAACCAAAATACTTAGTTGGTTTTGCAGATCCTGTTCATGCCACCACCGTCAATACCAATCTTATTTGGCCAGGGGGTATAACAGGATTAAATTTAAGTGGAAGCAACGATAGCCTTACCAATAAATTAGGCATATGGGATGAAGGAAAATCAAGAATAACCCATTATGAACTAGCGGGTAGAGTCACTCAAAAAGACAACGCTACTAATGTTAATGATCATAGTACGCATACACTTGGCATTATGATCAATAGTGGCGTAAATCCAATGGCCAAAGGCATGTCCTATGGTATAAAAGGAACCTATGCTTATGATTGGAACAATGACGCTTCCGAAATGGCTGCAGCAGCTGCAAATGGTATGCTTATTTCTAATCATTCCTATGGGGTTGTTACAGGCTGGGATTTTAATAATGATTCTACGCGCTGGGAATTCAATGGCAGATGGAATGAAAAAGAAGATTATAACTTTGGCAGGTACGATGGAGATGCGCAAGCTTTTGATTCTATTGCTTATAATGCTCCCTATTATTTAATTGTAAAATCCGCTGGGAACAATCGTGCCGTTAATGGCCCTTTAGTTGGTGAAAATTATTGGAGATATGGTGAGGATAATAAATTGTATGATGCCGGTAAAAGACCAGACAGCTTAAGTAGCAATAATTCCTATGGTATTATTCCCACCGACGCCAATGCAAAAAATTTATTGACCATTGGCGCTGTTTCGGGAATTCCATCTGGGTATGCAAAAAAAGAAGATGTGCTCATGCCCGCTTTTACTAGTTGGGGGCCAACTGATGACGGACGAATAAAGCCCGACTTGGTGGCCGATGGGGTATCTGTATTATCTAGCATATCCACCAATGATTCAAGTTATGCATACTCCAATGGAACATCCATGTCCTCTCCCAATGCAGCCGGATCTTTAATGTTATTACAGGAATTAAGTCTACAGCTTAGCCCTAAAAAATTTATACGTAGTGCTACCGTGAAAGCATTAGCCATTCATGGCGCCAACGAAGCGGGTCTTTATGCTGGGCCCGATTATAAATTTGGATGGGGATTATTAAACATGAGTGAGGCCGCCTCCGTATTAAAAACTGCGCTTAGTTCAAAAAATAGTGCTTCAAGTGTTGATTTAGTTTACGAAAAAACTTTACAAAATAAACAAGTTGACACCTTTACTATAATAGCTTCCGGAATTAAACCAGTGAAAGCCACCCTTGTTTGGACAGATGTAAAAGGAACTATAGCAAAAACCCTTAATGATAGCACTTCTAGATTAGTCAATGATTTAGATTTGAAAATTACAAGTGCAACAGCTAATTATTTGCCTTGGACTTTAAATCCTAGCATGCCTGATAACGCAGCTGTAAAAGCCAATAACCGATTAGACAATGTGGAGAAAATAGAATTAGATACTACTTTTGTTGGCAAGACCTATACCATTACCGTAAGTAATAAAGCCAACTTAGAACGCGGTAAACAAGATTATTCCTTAATTATAAGTGGTGCTGGCGGAAATGCTTATTGTACATCTATTGCAAGCTCTAGTACAGGAACAAAAATAGATAGTACCAGTATCAATAATATTCAATTCGGCAACTCTACTACCAGTCAATATATTGACAATAGTAAATATTATATCAACGGAGAGATCAATGGAAATTTAATCGTCTACCTAAAATTAGGAAGCAGCGATTCTAGCAATGCAACTCGATTTGTAAAAGTATTCATTGACTACAATAATAATGGAATCTTTGAAGATACAGAAACAGCTGCTACTAGTACTGCATTATTGAATGGAGTATATAAAACAACTATTTTACTGCCTACTACTTTACAAGTTGGCAACATGACTAAATTGAGAGTTGTAGTAATGGAAACAGACAATAGTAGCAAGGTCAAAGCCTGTGATGCCTATGCTATTGGCGAAACACAAGATTATACATTAAAAATTATAAAACCTTCTACAGATCTTAGTGTTACTGAATTAATTAACCCAAAAGGAAGTATTTGTAATAAAGCCATTCAATATGTAACTGTTAAACTTGTTAATAATGGTTCTACTGAACAATCCAATCTACCACTTAACCTAGTGGTAAAAGAAGGGGCTACCACTATATTAGATATTAGCGAGATTTTTAATGGTAAACTAATTGGTTTTGAAAGCATGAACTATACTTTTCAAAAGCCAATAAGTATTGAGGCCAACAAAACTTATACGATTACCGCAACTGTAAATATTACAAACGATCAACAAAAAAATAATAATAGCTTAATCAGTTCATTCGTTAGCGCATCAGCAGTTGCAGCACCTGCTGGCCTAGCCAATAATTGCAGTAATGCAGTGCGCCTTTCAGTAACCAATCCCAATAGTGCTAAAACTTATTTTTGGTATGACAGTTCAAACCTTTCCAATTTAGTAGGAGTTGGCTCCAAAGTCACATTAAATAGTGCTAAAAGCCCACTTTATTTAAAACAGGGCTATCAAAGTTTTGTTGGGCCAACCACTAATACAAGTTTAGGAAATACAGGAAGCTACAATGTTTTTGCAGGTAATTTTTTAAAAATAAATGCTACCGCCCCTATTAATTTAGAAACCACCAGATTCTATACGGGCGCCCCAGGCAAAATTGAAGTTATTTTAGGAACTCTTGCAACCATCAATGACTCAATGTATACCTACTATGTAGTGCAAAAAACTATTTTAAATGTTGGTGCAAGCAGCCCTATTCCCGAAAAACCAAAATACGATGCGGACACAAAAAGATATATTGCTACCCCCTATGTAAGTGGCGATAGTGGAAAAATATATGCCTTAAATTTAAGTGTACCAGAAGCAGGTGAATATATTTTAATTGTTAATTGTGACAGCTCCTCCATTTTCAGAAACAATGCTTTAACCACTAGTACCTATCCAATGGGTTCTAATAAAATATTTAGTATCACTGGAAACAATATCCAACCAGCTTCTGGCGATTATCAAAACTTTTATTATTATTTTTACAATACACAAATAAGCACAAATGATTGTGTCAGTCCTACCACAATCGTACCAGTTCAAACAGCTGTTTTACCCACCATCACCATCAAAGGGGACAGCATCACATCAAGTGTATCTGGGAACTATCAGTGGTATTTAAATAGTAATATTATTCCAGGCGCTACCAATCAAGTTTACAAAGCAACTACGAATGGAATCTATAAAGTAGCCACTTCTGTAGGGGATTGTCAAACAGTGTCCACCGACACACTTGTTTTAGTGAGAGATCCCAATGGTAATGTAATTACAAGCATTACAGAAAGTAATCCAAAGGAAATAAGTTTGAAAATTAGTTCCAATGATAATATTGACAATCTTATCAAAGGAAATTCATTTAATATTCAATTTAGCAAAATTCAATCTCAAGGGATTGGTCTTGAAATTGTGAACTCCTTAGGAAGTAAAGTTTTCCAAATAGAAAATTTAAGCAATCAGCCAACCCCTCAACATATTACTACACCAAATTTAACAACTGGCATTTATTTTGTCAAAGTGTATGCCAACAAAAAGGTATATGTTCAAAGGGTTTTTATAACAAATAATTAAAACTAATCATTATGGCACTAGAATGGGTGGAAGGAACGCTAACAAAAATTGTCGACGAAACCTCCAATACAAAAAGATTTTATTTCGAAATTCCAAGTCTTGAGAAATTTGATTTCATACCTGGACAATTCGTAACAATGGATTTGCCGATACACGAACAAAAAAATAAGCGCTGGAGAAGCTACTCTATTGCTTCTGCGCCTGATGGCACCAACACTTTCGAATTGGTGATAGTTTTATTAGAGGGAGGATTAGGAACAACTTATTTGTTTAATGAAGCAAAAGTGGGTACTAAAGTAACTTTAAGAGGGCCTCAGGGTGTATTTGTGTTGCCTAAAAACTTTGAGCACGATGTATATTTTATTTGTACAGGAACAGGTATCGCCCCTTTCAGATCTATGATTCGCTATATTCATGAACATAAAATACCACACAATAATATTCATTTAATTTTTGGTTGCAGAAAATTCGAAGATGGGTTATACATTGACGAATTAAGAGAATTAGAAGCAAATGAACCAGGATTTCATTTTCATCCCTGCTATTCCAGAGAAACAGAAGTACCATCGGGCTCACACAAAGGTTATGTTCACCCAGTATACCAGGAACTATTAAAAGAGAATAAAGAGACCGCTCATGTATGGCTATGCGGTTGGAAAGCCATGATTGATGATGCGCGTAAAAATATGACCGAATTGGGGCTTGATAAAAAACAAGTGCATTTTGAATCTTTCGGTTCATTTATTTTTGATTTTTACTAGCTATACTAAATAAGCCCCGAGTTTTTGCTCGGGGCTTATTTAGTATGTATTAATTGCTTAATTAGTCGCTAGCAATTAAATTCAGAAATACAATTTTGAGCGAGCATTTTTTAGCGAGACGAAAAATTCGTATTTTGAATCAAATTGCTTGAATAGATATCTTAGGCAATATGTGCTAGTACCAATTCTTTTACCTTAGCTAAAGCAATACGTTCTTGCAACATGCTATCGCGGTAACGAATGGTTACCGTGCCATCTTCCTTGGTTTGATGATCAATGGTTACGCAGAATGGAGTGCCAATGGCATCTTGACGACGGTATCTTTTTCCAATGGCATCTTTTTCTTCGTAAAAACAATGGAATGATTTCTTGCAATCATTCATTAATTCTTTAGCCAATTCTGGTAACCCATCTTTTTTAGTTAATGGAAGTATGGCTAATTTATTCGGCGCTAATTTAGCTGGCAAATGTAATACTACTCTTGAATCGGTGGTACCGTCTTCTTTATTTATAGTTTCTTCTTCGTAAGCATTAGCCAATAACAATAAAAACATTCTATCCAATCCAATAGAAGTTTCAATCACATAAGGTACATAATGTTGATTAATCTCGGTATCAAAATACTGCATCTTCTTTTTACTAAATTCCTGATGGCGTGTTAAATCAAAATCGGTACGAGAATGTATTCCTTCCACCTCTTTGAATCCAAATGGGAATTCATATTCTATATCTAATGCCGCATCGGCATAGTGTGCTAATTTAACATGGTCATGAAAACGATATTTTTCTGGAGCAATGCCTAAACTTAAATGCCATTGCATGCGCTCGTTTTTCCAATATTCATACCACTCTTTCTGCGTGCCTGGTTTAATGAAAAATTGCATTTCCATTTGTTCAAACTCACGCATTCTAAATATAAATTGACGTGCTACAATTTCATTTCTAAAAGCTTTTCCCGTTTGTGCAATACCAAAAGGAATTTTCATCCTGGCTGTTTTTTGTACATTCAAAAAATTTACAAAAATACCTTGCGCTGTTTCTGGTCTTAAATAAATAGTGCTGGCTTCTTCCGCCACCGCACCAATTTCAGTAGAGAACATTAAATTAAACTGTCTTATTTCTGTCCAGTTACTAGTTCCACTTACGCTACAAGAAATTTTATTTTCTTCTATTAATTTTTTTAGTCCTTCAAAATCTTCTTTGGCTAGTAAAGCATCCATGTCTGCCAATAATTTTTCGGCGGCAGTATTATTTCCTTTCGCTACTAAAGCCTCCGCATGCCCTTCTATTAAATGATCTACACGATATCTTTTTTTACTTTCCTTATTATCAATCAATGGATCGCTAAAACTATCTACGTGTCCGCTCGCTTTCCAAGTTGTAGGATGCATAAAAATTGCAGCATCGATACCCACAATATTCTCATTCATTTGGGTCATGCTATTCCACCAATAATCTCTAATATTTTTCTTCAATTGCGCACCATAAGGGCCGTAATCATATACCGCGCTTAATCCGTCATAAATTTCACTACTAGGAAATACAAATCCATATTCCTTTGCGTGGGAAATAATTGCTTGTAATGTGTTATCTGGTTGTACCTTACTCATAGGTTGCAAATATACTGCGAGATTGTATTATCGCTGTAATTTTTCATTATTTTGATGTCTGGAAGCGTCCCTAATGGTTTTCTTTTGAATATTTTTCTCTAAAGCGGCGGCTAAATCAACCCCCGTTTGATTGGCTAGACAAATCAACACAAAAAGTACATCCGCCATCTCATCTGCCAATAAAACTTCCTCTTCTTTATTTTTAAAAGATTGGTCGCCAAACTTACGCACCATAATTCTGGAAAGCTCCCCTACTTCCTCCATTAAAATACCCAAATTAGTGAGCTCGCTAAAATATTTTACCCCTACTGTTTTTATCCACTGATCTACTTTTTCTTGGGCTTGATGGATGGTTATTTCACTGGCCATATTATTGTATATATTTTATTAAATGATGATGACAATATTGGAAAAACAACTTTTCTCTTTTTGATGGATGCATTATCTACTTTGTTTATTCTTTATTTTTTGAATCCACAATGATCGTTACTGGCCCATTATTGATTAAGGCCACTTGCATATCCGCACCAAAGTTCCCAGTTTGAATAGGGGCGCCCATTTCGATAGTTAACTGTTGAATCATGGCTTCATACAATGGTATGGAAATTTCATGCTTAGCCGCCGCCATATAAGAAGGCCTATTCCCTTTTTTAGTACTGGCAAGCAATGTAAACTGACTCACTAATAATATATTCCCACCCACTTCTTTTACACTTAAATTCATTACCCCGGAAGCATCATCAAAAATGCGCATGTTCACAATTTTGTTAGATAGCCAAATTAAGTCCTCCTGTGTATCGGCTGTTTCAATACCCAATAGCACCATTAAGCCTGTTTTAATAGCACCCGATACTTCTCCCTCTATTATCACGCTTGCCTCCTTTACTCTTTGTATAACCGCTTTCATAGTATTACCAATTTCATCATGAAGATAAACAAAACTATTTTCACTAATTTAGCTGTAATTTCAATGCCTTGAGTAGTATAAAAAAATTAGCCGGTCAAACCGCATGGTACGGACTTAGTTCTATTGCAGCTAGGTTTATTAGCTATTTGCTGGTACCCTACCTAACCTATAAGTTTACGGAATCGGCCTACGGTGAAATGTCCATTGTATATTCCTTTATCCCTTTTTTAAATGTGATCGTTACTCATGGTATGGAGACCGCTTATTTTAAGTTTGGCAGCAAAGAGAATGAAGAAAAAATATACCACACGAGTAGCTTTTCGATGATGATGGTGACTGCGGTGGTGCTCATGGTACTTGTAAAATTTAGCGCCCCCATCGCCCAACTTTTACAAATTACAGCACACCCAGAATATATTACTTTAATCGCATGGGTAGTTGGATTAGATGCTTTAGCGACCATTCCCTTTTCCAGATTAAGATTAGAAAGCAAACCGAAAAAATTTGCTTTTATAAAAATTGGCGGCATCTTACTTAACATTTTTGCTACTTATTATTTTATAAGTATGCTTCCTCCGTATCTGCAAACACATCCTAATAGTATACTAAGCTCTTGGTACAAACCAGATTGGGCGGTGGGGTATGTTTTATTGGCAGGTATTGTTCAAAATGTTTTTGTTTTATTGTTACTGAAAAAAGAAATCGGCGCCCTTCGCTTTTCCTTTGACTTTGATTTATGGAAGCAAATGATGCTGTATTCGCTTCCCTTAATTTTAGTTGGATTCGGCGGCATGATCAATGAAACTTTTGATCGTATTATGTTAGGCTGGTGGGCCCCCGGCGGCTCACCCGAAGCCAATAAAGCCATTGTGGGTATTTATAGTGCTTGTTATAAATTATCTATACTCATTACTATTTCGGTGCAAGCATTTAGAATGGGTGCGGAGCCTTTTTTCTTTAAGCAAGCGCAAATGGATAATGCCCCAAAAACCTATGCAAGGGTGATGAAATTTTTTGTGATTACTTTATGCATCATGTTTTTAATGGTGGTACTTTATTTAGATATCTGGAAAGAATTTATTCGCAATCCCGCCATGTACGTAGGTTTGAGCGTAGTGCCTATTTTATTAATGGCTAATATGTTTTTAGGCGTGTATTACAATTTGAGTATTTGGTATAAACTTAGCAATAAAACTATGGCCGGCGCCTGGATTACCATTTTAGGTGCAGTAATTACGCTAACCATTAACTTTTTTGCCATTCCTTACTTTAGTTATATGGCCAGTGCCTGGGCTACTTTTTTCTGTTATGGAACCATGATGTATGTAAGTTTTAAATGGGGACAAAAAGTATATCCTATTCCTTATGCTACTAAAAAATTAATTGCTTATTTTGTTATTACAGTATTACTTTATTTTATTTATTTAGCAATCGAATGGGTAACAAAAAATAGTACTATTCGAATTAGCATTGCCACATTTGAACTTATTGCCTTTATTGCCTTTGTTGCAAGAATAGAAATAAAAGAATTAAAATCGCTGTTGCAAAAAAAAGAGCAACCGGCTAATTAAATAAAATTATTCATTAAAAGTATCCCCAATTATCTATGGCAGAAGATTTAACTATTGCACAAGGAGATAAAAAAGCACAATACGAATCCTTACTTCCACAAATTCAAGCATTAATTACTGGTGAGCCCAATTTAATTGCTAACCTGGCGAATATTGCTGCCGCTTTAAAAGAACAATTCAATTGGTTTTGGGTAGGCTTTTATTGGGTGATCGACGACGAATTGGTATTGGGCCCTTTTCAAGGACCAGTAGCTTGTACCAGAATTAAAAAAGGCCGTGGGGTTTGTGGTAGCGCTTGGGAAAAAGCAGCTACGATCATTGTGGAAGATGTTGAAAAATTTCCTGGCCATATAGCTTGCAGTAGTTTATCTAAATCTGAAATAGTGGTACCCGTTTTTAAAGAAGGTAAAATTATTGGGGTATTAGATGTAGACAGTAGTGAATTGTCTCAATTTGATACCACTGATCAAGTGTATTTAGAGAAAATAGTGGCTTTGATTGCATAGCCCTATCAAAAATTGAACATTCATAATAAAAAATAAATTAAGTTTGCACCCCCTAAGCGGATGTGGCGAAATTGGCAGACGCACTAGACTTAGGATCTAGCGCCGTGAGGCGTGTGGGTTCGACCCCCTCCATCCGCACCAAGTATTTAAAGCCCCCCGATTCTTCGAGGGGCTTTTTTTCATATAATTGACTGTTTTTTAGGTGTAAAAACCTACCTTTGCCCCCCTTAAACCTTAGAATTTACTAGAAAAAGAAAGAATATGGCAACCATAAAAAGAGACAACATTGGGCTTTTAAATGACAAGCTTACCGTTCACTTGACCAAAGAGGACTATTTCAATGGCTTTGAAACCAGCTTGAAAAAGCATGCTAAAACAGCTAATATTCCTGGTTTTAGAAAAGGAATGGTACCTGCTGGACTCATTAAAAAAATGTATGGCCAATCGGTTTTTTCTGATGAAATTCTTAAAAAGGTAGAAAGCGAATTAAATCAATACTTGACCAACGAAAAAGTAGAAATTTTTGCACAACCCCTTCCATTGGATACGCAAATTGCCAACTTGGATGTGAATACACCAGGCAATTATGATTTTGCTTTTGAAATTGGTTTAAAGCCAGAATTTAAATTAGATATAAAAGACATTAAAGTAAAACGTTACCAAGTAAAAGTAACCGATGAAATGATTCAAAACGAAGTGGATAGAATTCAAACCCGCAATGGTAAGATGACCGATCCAGAAATGGTAGAAAGCGATGAGAATGTAATTAATTTAACTTTTACAGAAACAGATAAAGAGGGTGTTGAAATGGAAGGCGGAATTACAAAAGATAATTCTTTATTGATTAAATATTTTGCCGAGAAAACTAGAAAGCAATTGATGGGTAAGAAAAAAGACGATACGGTAGTCGTTCAATTGAAGAAAGCATTTGAAGAGAAAGAATTAGAGATCATTGTGGGTGATTTAGGTATTTCAAAAAGCGATAGCGATAAATACTTTAAATTGCTGATAACCAAAGTGGGCTTGATTGAAAAAGCACCATTGGATGAAACTTTATTTTTAGCCACCTACCCTAATCAAGCTATCAAAACTGAAGAAGAATTTAGAGCAGCGTTAAAAAAAGACATCGAGGGCCATTACGAACAACAAGCAAAAAATCAAATTCATGATCAAATTTATCATCATTTGATAGACCATACCAAAATGGAATTTCCAGTTCCTTTCTTAAAACGTTGGTTACAAAAAGGTGGCGAAAAACAAAGAACAGAGGAAGAAACCGAAAAAGAATATCCTGTTTTTCAAGACCAATTAAAATGGACTTTAATTAGCAGTCAATTAACCATCGATCATAAAATTGAAGTAGTCGCAGAAGATTTAAAAAACTTTGCAAAACAACAATTGATGAGTTACATGGGTCCTCAAATGGGCGCCCTTGGAGACAACGATCAATGGTTGGAAGATTATGCAGTTAGAATGATGCAGGACAGAAAATTTGTGGAAGACAGTTACCAAAGAATTAGTACTGAAAAAATGTTTACCGCTTTAGAAACCGAAGTGCAAGCCAAGGACGAAGCCATTGAAGCAGAGAAATTTGCCGACATGCTGAACCATCACCACCACTAAGTTTCATTGATTATCAATGCATTTTGGCTTTAAATTGGGCTAAAGGGAGCAAAGTTTGGCACCCTTTTTGTAGTTCCTTTGGGTACAAGGATTTACCTTTACTTACTGAAAATTGAAAATATGAACCTAGGACATGAATTTGAGCAGTATGCCATTAAGCATAAGGGTATTGGAAGCAATACACTACATCAATACAAAAAAAGTGTAACCAATCTAACACCCTATATCATTGAGGAGCGCCCAATGAATGTAGCTAGTATGGATGTATTTAGCAGATTGATGATGGACCGAATTATATTTTTAGGAGAAGGCATAAATGATTATGTAGCCAATATTGTTACTGCTCAATTGCTTTTTTTAGAAAGTACCGATCGCACAAAGGATATTCAAATGTATATTAATAGCCCAGGCGGAAGTGTTTATGCAGGCCTAGGCATTTACGATACCATGCAATTTATTAGCCCCGATGTAGCCACTATTTGTACAGGCATGGCAGCAAGTATGGGTGCTATCTTATTGTGTGCAGGCGTAGAAGGAAAAAGAACAGCATTAAAACACAGTAGAATTATGTTGCACCAACCAAGTGGTGCCATTGGAGGACAAGCCTCTGACATTGAAATTACTGCAAGAGAAATAAAGAAATTAAAAGGCGAATTATATGAAGTAATTGCGCATCATACCCATAAGGATGTTGAAACCGTTGGGAAAGATTGTGATAGAGACTTTTGGATGACCGCCGCAGAAGGCAAGGAATATGGATTGGTAGACGAAGTACTTTTAACCAACCCAAGAAAATTAAAAAAATAATAATACTGATCAATTATATTTTATGATAGTCAACAAAAGCTATTTAATGGAGGAAGAAGAAGAGCCCAAAGAAGATAAAAAAGAAGAGGCTGCCCCTAGTTTTTTAAACAAGAAGATGGAGCATCTTTTTTTTGAAAAAAGAGCCATTTATTTATGGGGCCCTGTAGAGGATAAATCGGCCAAAGACATTGTCAATAAACTTATTTTATTAGATGCCGATAAACCTGGCGCCGATATAAAATTTTATATCAATAGTCCAGGTGGCGTAGTGACCAGTGGAATGGTGATGTACGATACTATTAAATTAATTAAAAGCCCGGTGCATACTATTTGTATGGGACTCGCTGCAAGCATGGGATCAATTTTACTAAGTGCTGGCGAAAAAGGTAAGCGAACTATTTTCCCTCATGGCGAAGTCATGATTCACCAACCAAGTATTGGTGGTTACTTCCAAGCCAATAGTGCCGACATTGAAATTCATGCCGAGCAAATTCGCAAGACCAAAGAATTAGGAGCTAAAATATTAGCTGATAATTGTGATAAAACAGTAGCTCAAATTATGAGCGACTTTGATAGAGATTATTGGATGAACGCAAAGGAAGCGGTGGCTTATGGCATTGTAGATAAAATTGCCAAGGCACTTTAAAAAATAAAAAATGGCTAAAACAGAAACAGTACATTGTTCATTTTGTGGTCGCAACCGGGATGAGGTTAAAATACTTATTGCGGGTACCGACGGGCACATCTGTGAAAACTGTATCGAACATGCCCATGAAATTATTCAAAAAGAATTTCATCAGAAAAAAGCCGAGGGCAAAGCCGGTACTTTAAAAGTACAAAAACCAATGGCTATAAAAGCCTTCATGGATCAATACATTATTGGCCAAGATGAGGCTAAAAAAATATTATGTGTTGCTGTGTACAATCATTTTAAGAGAATTAATTTACCAGTAACTACCAAAAACGAAGTGGAGATAGAGAAAAGTAATGTAATTATGATTGGCGAAACAGGAACGGGTAAAACCTTGTTGGCTAAAACCATTGCCAAGCTTTTGAATGTTCCTTTTGCTATTGTAGATGCGACAGTTTTCACCGAAGCGGGGTATGTAGGAGAAGATGTGGAGAGCATGCTTACACGTTTATTACAAAACTGCGATTATGATGTAGAAGCAGCACAAAGAGGTATTGTATATATTGATGAAATAGATAAAATTGCGCGTAAAAGTGATAACGCCTCTATTACGCGTGACGTAAGTGGAGAAGGGGTACAACAAAGCTTATTGAAAATGTTGGAAGGTACCGATGTATTAGTACCTCCTCAAGGTGGCAGAAAGCATCCCGATCAAAAAATGATTAAAGTGGACACTAAAAATATATTATTTATTTGCGGTGGTGCTTTTGATGGCATTGATAAAATTATTGCACGTCGTATTAATACCAATGCTATTGGATTTAGTGTCAATAAAGAAGAACAAGAATTACAACGTAAAAATTTATTACGTTTTGTTAATGCACAAGACATTAAAAGTTTTGGTCTTATCCCTGAGTTATTGGGACGTTTGCCTATTATTACCCATTTGGAACCTCTAGATGCGGCCACTTTAAGAAGCATTTTAACAGAGCCTAAAAATGCACTCATCAAACAATACACTCAATTGTTTGCCATTGAGAAAATTAAATTAACGATAGCACCTGAGGTTTTTGAATTCATTGTTGAAAAAGCAATGGAATACAAATTAGGTGCTAGAGGACTTCGTAGTATTTGTGAATCCTTATTTACCAATGCGATGTTTGAAATGCCTGGCACTAATATTACCGAGTTTAATGTGACCCTGGAATATGCTAAAGCCATGTTCAATAAAAGCAAATTAAGTAAGCTCAAAGCTGCTTAATTTTAACTAATAATTTTATTATCCCTAATTAAAATGAGTAAAATGCAAGAACTAATTGATCGTCTAGTAAAAGAAGCCAATGTTACACCTGAACAAGCAAAACAATCTATTGAAACCATTGCTGCATTTGTAAAAGAAAAATTTCCAATGTTGGGTGGCGCAGTGAATCAAATATTTAAAGCTGGAAAATAATTACAGCTACCAATTGCTATAAATGCAAATCCCGTCCAAACTACTAAGAACGGGATTTTTAGCAAGCAATCGTTTATTGAGGAGCTAAATCCTACACAAATCTAATTGTATTTTTTTTATAAATACAAACTATATTATTAAACGTACAAGCGCTTGTTATTTTTTACGACTAAAATCAATCGAAGACAATTTTATTTTTTAACCATAGGGCTTGACTTTCTGTTAAATCAAATTCAATGACCAGTTCCCTCCATCCTATTTTTCCACCATGCTCTTTCTTATAGCGCAACAACTGTTTTATTTCTTTGTCTTCAAATAGTTCAAGGATTTTCCATTGTTCAAAAGTCATCGAATTAGCCACCCATTGTTTATTCATTTTCTTTTTTACCATTAAGTGCGGCCTTAATAATTGAAAAATACTATCAGTCATTCCATATACTTTACTTATTTGATATATGGAATGGAAACCACCTAGGTACTGCTTATATTGTAGCAATCTGTCTATTACCTTTTTGGATAATTTAGTTTGAGCCTCCCACTCCAATTCTGTAGCTTCATTGATATCGATAGTCCAACCAATTTCTTTAAAACGATCCTTCCCATTTAAGAAATACCCATTGGATTTCCCATATGCATTATATCTATACCGATTCCATTTTAATTGATCCCTTTTTTCATTGCTTGAAATGCTTACATAAGGCATTAATTTTTCGACGAGTTCTTTTTTTAACCCATACCAATGTCCTAAATCTTCTTTTTGGTAAAACCGCCCACCCTTATTTCTATAACGAAGTAAGGTACTTATTTGCCGAGGCGGAATACCCAGCAGCAAAGCATGTGCACTATCTAAGCTATTGGGATCAAAATTAAATAACACATATTCCTTTTGTGTCTTAATTTGTTTTTCTTTAAGAATTGGCTTCGGAAGTAGTACACTCATTAATATACTTAAAAGCAATATCAACCCTAATACAATGATCCCCTTCTGTTCTTTTATGGAAAATAAAAAATAGGACTTCCAATGGTGTTGCATGTTAAAATTTAACACTAGATACAACCATTGTTATGTTTTAAAACAAGTATAAATACCTTGAATTTAAATTAAAATAATTATTCAATGGAAAATTGAAGACCATCATAGGCTAAATGAACCCCCTTAGGCAAATTGCTTTCTACCTGCTGGTGCAATCCTATTTGATGACTAAAATGAATCAAATACACCTGCGGTATGCCTAATGGCTGTATTAATTCTAAGGCTTGTTCTAGGTTATAATGAGTTGGATGCGTTTGCTTTCGAAGTGCATTTAAAATAAGAATCTTAGATCCTTTTATTTTTTCTATTTCTGAAGCTGGGATAAAATTAGCATCGGTAATATATGTAAAGTCGCCCATCCTAAAACCCAAAACGGGCATTTCTCTGTGCATGACTTGAATGGGTTGAAACGGAATATCACCAATTGTAAATGGATCCTGCCCAATGGTAATTAATTCCATTTCGGGAAGGCCTAGGTCTTTGTCTTTTTCAAATGCATAATAAAAATCACGCTTAATAGCTACTTGAGTTATTTCATTAGCATAAATGGGCATCGACTTTTTTGAAAAAAAATTAAATGGTCTAATATCGTCTAAGCCAGCATAATGATCGCGGTGCGGATGGGTAAATACAATCGCATCTATTTGAGTGGTTTGCGTGCGCAACATTTGGTACCTAAAATCGGGTGTGGTATCTATGACTACCGTCGTCGTTTTACTTTGAATTTTAATGCTGGTTCTTAACCTTTTGTCTTTAACATCTGTCGAAGTACAAACAGCGCAATCACATCCAATGAGTGGAACCCCGGTGCTGGTGCCCGAACCTAAAATGGTAATGTCTAACAAGTTATAAAATATTTACAGGAAACTATTCTTGCCCCAATAGGAACTATGCTTCCGTTAAAGAAAGTCGTTTTACTTCGGTATATAATTTTTGAGAATCGTGGGTCAGCTTATCAAAATGAATGTCTAAAATAGGAATCAATTCTAATAAAGTATTAATGCGGGCCTCTAAGTTCAAAAACTTATTCAATACCACAATTCTTTTGGCTTCTAGCAAACACCAACCACTTTGAAAATTCCCTCTTTCATAGCGCACTACAAAATCTGATTCACCTAAAATATCTTCTAATTTGTCTAATGTAGTTTGAGTCAATTTCATAGTAAGCATTGATTTTTAGTGTAGTAAGTAACGCTACAAAGATAGTTTTTTGTTAAGCCGCTCATTTAAATATAAGCGCAGAGTTATTCACATTTCGTACCTTTGTGAACACAAATTAACTATGGCTTTTACACATCGAAAAATTGTCAACGACCCGGTGCATGGTTTTATTACCATCAATGATCCATTAATTTTCGAATTAATCAATCATCCATTTTATCAACGCCTAAGAAGAATCCAACAAATGGCTTTGGCTCAGCTAGTCTACCCAGGCGCCGTGCATACTCGTTTACATCATTCTTTAGGGGCCTACCATTTAATGTGTATTGCTATTAATGAGCTCACCGACAAAGGCATTGAAATTACAAAGGAAGAAGCACAGGCTGCAAAAGTGGCCATCTTATTACATGATATTGGACATGGCCCTTTTTCCCATGCATTAGAAAATATTTTACTGAAAGGAGTAAGCCATGAAGATTTATCCTTGCTCATCATGCAGCATCTTAATGAGGCGCCCAATGAAATTTTAAAAGGACAGCTACATTTAGCGATACAAATTTTCACCAATCAATATCCTAAAAAGTTCTTGCATCAACTTATTAGCGGGCAGCTCGATGTGGACCGATTGGATTATTTATCCAGGGATAGCTTTTTCACCGGCGTAAGCGAAGGCGTGGTGGGTTACGAGCGTATTTTAAAAATGCTTACGGTTCACCATAACGAACTAGTGGTAGAAGAAAAAGGAATTAATAGTGTAGAGAAATTTCTAATGTCCCGAAGATTAATGTACTGGCAAGTATACCAACATAAGACCGTAGTGGCTTCTGAAAATATGTTAGTGAAAATTATTGAGCGTGCTCAATTATTATTTCAACAAAAAGAGGATGCCGTAAAAACAGGAAGCATTTTGGATTATTTTTTAGGCGAATTCAATGGCGATTTAAAAAATATAAATTTAAACGCTTACTGCCAATTAGACGATACAGATATACTTTTTGCCATCAAACAATGGCAACACCATCAGGACCCTATCTTATCTTTATTATGCAAAAGACTCTTGAACAGACAAGGCTTTAAATGCATTATGCAATCTGATCCTATTTCTAATAAACAATGGGAAGAAGCTTACCAATTGGTAAAATCAAAATTTCCTTTTGAGGATAAAGACCTAGCTTTTTTATGTTTTAAAGGCACAGCCAGCAATACCTTGTACAAGAATGACAATGAAACCATTAAAATTTTGCTAAAATCGGGTGAAATCACCTCTATTTCACAAATTCAAAACGCATTAATCATTGAAAGTCTTTCTGCACCGGTTAAAAAATTTTACATTTGCTTACTTAAGGAATAAGCCCCCAATTCAAATAATTACACATGCTATCATTTAGTGCCCAACAGATTGCTTTGATGATTCAAGGAAAAATAGAAGGTGATGCAGCGGTGACAGTGAATCAATTTGCTAAAATAGAATCGGCATTAGTTGGAGAAATTTCTTTCTTAGCCAATCCTAAATACGAAGATTTTTTATACCAATCCAAAGCCTCAATTATTATCGTCAATGAAAGCTTGGAACTTAAAAAACCAGTTAGCACTACTTTAATAAGAGTGCCGGATGCTTACGCCGCTTTTGCTACTTTACTTACAAAATACCAAGAACTAAAAACGCAAAATTTAACCGGCATACAAACCCCTTCCTTTATTGCGCCTTCTGTAAAATTGGGTAAAGATCATTTTGTGGCCGCATTTGCTTATTTGGGTGAAGGGGTGAAAATTGGTGATCAAGTAAAAATATTCCCCAATGTGATGATTGGAGACAATGTACTTATTGGTAACAATGTTATCTTACATCCCGGTGTAATTATTTATGCAGATTGTATTTTAGGAAATAATATTATCATTCATGCGGGTGCCGTCATTGGAAGTGATGGATTTGGTTTTGCACCTACTGCAGAGGGTAGTTATCAAAAAGTACCACAGTTAGGCAATGTTCTTATTGAGGACGATGTTGAAATTGGCGCGAATACCACCATCGATCGTGCCACTATTGGATCAACCATTATTAAAAAAGGTGTTAAGCTAGATAACCTTGTTCAAATTGCACATAATGTAGAAGTAGGTCAACATACGGTGATTGCTGCTCAAGTGGGTTTAAGTGGAAGTACCAAAGTCGGGAAAGGGGTAATGATGGGTGGTCAATCAGGGGCTGCAGGTCATTTAACCATCGCCGATGGGGTTAAAGTGGCTGCCAGAAGTGGCATCACTAAAACTATTGATAAGGCCAATGCTACCATTACAGGATTCCCCGCAGCAGAGCATAGTACCGCTTTAAGAGCCCAAATACACCTTAAAAACCTTCCTAACCTTGAAAAAAGGGTTAAAGAATTGGAAATATTAGTTAAACAACTGTCTCAAAAAGGGTAATTCAGCCTAATTTTGCTGAAAATCATCACTTTAAGTAAGTGATCAAATAAACCAATAAAGCATGGACCAAAATTTCAACCCGGATAAGCAACATACCATCAGCAAAAGTATCAGCATTAGCGGTACTGGTTTGCATACCGGCGTATTAGTGGACATGACCTTAAATCCAGCCAACCCAGGTTTTGGCTATCAATTTCAAAGGATCGACTTACCGAACCAACCCATCATCAAAGCAGATTGCGATTTAGTAACAGACACTAGCCGTGGAACCACTTTGCAAGTGGGTGATGCTAAAGTAAGTACCGTAGAACATATTTTAGCCGCATTGGTTGGCTTAGGAATAGATAATGTTTTAATTAAAGTAAACGGTCCTGAAATACCAATCATTGATGGTAGCTCAGCCCCCTTTATAGAAAAAATTGAAAAAGCAGGCGTATTAGAACAAGACGCCGCTAAGGCTTGGTATAGTATTGATGAAAATATTTTTCATTACGATGATGAGAAGAGAGTTGAGATGGTGGCTTTGCCCGCACTCGATTATCAAATTACTACATTAATTGATTTCAATAGCCCCGTATTAGGAACACAACACGCGGCATTAAAAACCATTAAAGATTTTAAAACAGAAATTGCCCCTTGTAGAACTTTTTGTTTTTTACATGAACTAGAAGCTTTACTTGAAAACGATTTAATTAAAGGCGGCGATATCAATAACGCAATTGTAGTAGTAGACAAACCTGTCTCTAAACAAGAAATAGCTCGATTGGCAAAAGTGTTTAAGAAAGAGAACATTGAAGTAAAAAGCGAAGGTTATTTAAACAATCTTGAATTAAGATTTCCCAATGAACCTGCTAGACATAAATTATTAGACGTGGTGGGTGATTTAGCTTTAATAGGCTATCCCATCAAAGCCCGCATCATTGCCAACAGACCCGGACATAGCAGCAATGTGGAGTTTGCAAAAAAAATTAAACAGTACATTAAAAAAAATAAACACGTTAAAGATGTTCCGGTGTACGATGCTACCATACCTCCTGTGTTTAATTTTGAACAAATAGAAAAAACATTACCCCATCGTCATCCATTTTTATTTGTAGATAAAATCATTGAATTAACCGATACCGTAATTGTGGGTGTTAAAAATGTCACTTTTAACGAATGGTTTTTCCCAGGACACTTTCCAGGCAATCCAGTGATGCCAGGTGTTTTGCAAATTGAAGCCTTGGCTCAAACTGGCGGAATTTTATGCATTAATGCCATGCCTAAAGGCGAATACGATACTTATTTTTTGAAAATTGACAATTGCAAATTCAAACAAATGGTAAGACCTGGTGATACCATGTTGTTAAAAATGGAACTCACTGCACCAATTAGAAGAGGTATTTGTGAAATGCGCGGCACCGTGTATGTAGGCGGCAAAGTAACTACAGAAGCCGACTTAGTCGCACAGGTAATCAAAAGAGCAGAATAACAAGCGAACAAAAAAGAAATTATGACCCACCCCTTTACTTATATCGACCCCAATGCGAAAATTGCACCCAATGTTAAAATTGATCCCTTTACGGTGATTCATGGAGAAGTAACTATTGGAGAAGGCACATGGATTGGAAGTAGCGTTACCATTATGAATGGTACTAAAATTGGAAAAAATTGCCGCATATTTCCGGGAGCTGTTATCGGCGCCGATCCACAAGATTTAAAATTTAACGGGGAAAAAACAACTGTTGAAATTGGAGACGGTACCACCATTAGAGAATTTGTGACCATCAACCGTGGAACTTCTGATAGATGGATAACTAAAGTGGGTAACAATTGTTTGATTATGGCGTATAGTCATATTGCGCATGATTGTATTATTGGAAATCATTGTATTTTAAGCAATAGCGTTCAAATTGCAGGGCATGTTACTTTAGGCGACTATGCTTGGATAGCGGGTGTGAGTGCGGTGCATCAATTCGTAAACATTGGTCAACACGCCTATATTGCAGGAGGTAGCTTGGTGAGTAAAGATGTCCCCCCCTATATTAAAGCAGTACGTAATCCATTAAGTTATGGTGGTGTAAATAGTGTTGGACTAAAGAGAAGAGGATTTGACTTAGAAAAAATTAATCACATACTTGATATTTACAGATACATATTTAGCAAAGGAATGAATACCACTCAAGCACTAGAATTTATTGAAGAAGAAATTCCAGCCACCGACGAGCGCGACGAAATTGTAACCTTTATTAGAGAAAGCGGACGTGGTGTTATTAAAAGATTTGGCAAAGGAGTGGTTGAAGAAGATTAATCATGACAAAAATTAACCTCACAGAAGCGGGTAAAAGGTTTAACAAGGATTGGATATTCTCCAATCTCAATTTTAATTTTAATCAAGGTGAGCATTACGCCATCATAGGAAACAACGGCTCTGGAAAAAGCACTTTACTACAAATTATTTCAGGTTATAGCACCCTTACCAAAGGCACTGTGCAATGGGAAGGACATGATGCTACCACAATTTTTCAAGACATAAGTTTTGCTGCCCCCTATCTCGAATTGGTAGAAGAGTTTACTACCCTAGAGCAAATTAATTTTCATACGCAGTTTAAGCCTTTACAAAAGCAATTAACGGTGGATCAGATCATTGAATTAATAGGTTTAAAAAAAGCTACCGATAAACAAATTAGAAATTTTAGTAGCGGCATGAAGCAAAGACTAAAATTAGCTTTGGCCATTTTTTCCGACAGCCCCATTTTATTATTAGATGAACCTTGTAGCAATTTGGATCAAGAGGGCTACGAATTATACCATCACTTAATTCAACAATATGCTTTGCATAAGTTAATTATAGTAGGAAGCAATGATAAAGAAGAATATCAATTTTGTAGCCAACAGTTAAATTTAATGGACTACAAATCAAACGAGGTCATCCACTAACTCCTGCTGGTAATCATCAAATTTAGATCGGTATATTTTAAGTCAAACTTGGCACTTATATAAAAATCGGTTAGGGCCCCTTTATATAAATAAATGCCTTCTCTTAAATGCGCTTGTTGCCAAATAATTTCAGACAAGCCGCCTAAATCACCTACTTGAATCAACAGCGGCATTAATACATTACTAATGGCTTGGCTTGCAGTTCTAGCAAAACCACTTGGTATATTGGGCACACCATAATGAATGACATCGTGTTTTATAATGATAGGATTTTCGTGGTTGGTTAATTCACTGGTTTCAAAACATCCCCCGCGATCAATGGCCACATCTATAATGATGCTACCCGGACGCATGGCTGCCACCATCTCTTCACTTACTACAATAGGGGCTCTACCAAAATCATTTCTTAAAGCCCCTACCGCTACCTCACAAGTTTTTAATTGCTTCGCTAATATTTTTGGTTCTAACACACTGGTCCATACTCTTTGACCTAAATTATTTTGAAGTCTTTGTAATCTAGAAACATTATTGTCAAACACTTTTACACTGGCCCCTAATGCTAGTGCATTACGTGTAGCAAATTCTCCAATGATATCAGCACCTATAATAACTACTTTAGTGGGGGGCACACCGCTAATTCCACCTAATAAAATTCCTTTACCCTGATTAAAATTACTTAAGTATTGCCCTGCTATTAACATTACCGCGCTTCCTGTTATTTCTCCCATGCTTCTTAAGATGGGATAATTCTGATTTTCATCTTTAATATTTTCAATGGCTAAGGCGGTAATTTTTTTGGCCATTAATTGCACCATTAATTCTTTTTTGACAGCCGTTAAGTGCAAAGGAGAAATAATGGTTTGATGCATCTGCAATAAAGGCAAATCGGCTTCAACGGGCGGTGCCGTTTTAACTAATATGGGACATTTGTATACTGCTTCCTTTTCAAAAACAATAGTGGCCCCTGCTTCTGAAAAATCATTATCGGTATATCTGCTCCCTTCTCCTGCATTGGATTCCATGAGCACTTGATGCCCATTGGCTACTAGTACACTTACCGCTTCAGGAATGAGACCAATTCTATTTTCTTGAAAAGCAATTTCCTTAGGAATTCCTATCAATAAAGGTTTGCTTTTTAAAGGGATATCCAATACTTCCTCCTGTGGCTCATAGGAAAAAGAAGAAGATATTTGCGGCTTGATGGAACTCATATCAAAAATTTACTATGAAGGTATAAAAATCCTTCTATGTTCAGGATCTAAAATTTCAATTTCAAAGTGTTGTGTAGCAGAAGGCAAAAGGCCTAGGGCCTTTTCTGGCCACTCCACAAAACAAAAATCGGCCTCGTCTAAAGCGGCTTCCATGCCTGCTCGGGCTGCTTCTTTTTCATTTTCTAAGCGGTACCAATCCATATGATACACCATTTTACCTTGGGCGTCATATTGATTCATCAATGCAAATGTGGGACTTGTAATGGTCTCTTGAATGCCCATTTCCTTCCCAATGGCTGCTATTAAAGTGGTCTTGCCGGCACCCATGGGCGCATGAAAAGCCCAAACAGTTTTAGTACCAAATTGCTTTAATAAGGCCGCTGCAATTTCCCCTATTTGATCTAAAGAATAAATCCTTTCCATAGCACAAAGATAGGTGAACGCATACATAATGTCTTCGTACCTTTGCCAAGTAAATAAATCCTTATGGAAAAAGTAGAATGGAAAGTAGACGGAATGAGTTGCACCAATTGTGCACTTTCCATACATAAGTATTTGCAAAGCAATGGTATTGTAGAACCCAAAGTAAGCTTTATGGAAGGCGAGGTTCAATTTGAAATGCCTTCAGCAACCAATAAAGAAAAACTAATCAAGGGCATTCAAAATTTAGGTTATAAAGTTCGTGGACAAGAAGAAGCCCCTCCCCAAAAAAAATGGCTGGACAATAATAGAGACCGTGCTTTCTTTTGTTTTTTATTTGCAGCACCTTTAGTTGTGCATATGTTACCAGGAGTACATTGGCATTTTATGATGAACCCCTTGGTGCAATTAATAGTAACCATTCCCATTTTTATAGTAGGTATGGGCTATTTTGGGAAAAGCGCCTGGTATAGTATCACCAAAGGAATTCCTAATATGAATGTACTGGTAGCCATTGGCGCCATCGCCTCCTTTGGATACAGTTTGTATGGAACTATCATTGGGCAAGGAGCCTCCTTTGCTTATTATGAAACCACTGCTACTATTATTACCCTGGTATTTTTTGGCAATTACTTAGAAGACGCCTCGGTTCAATCTACCCAGCGCGCTTTAAAAGATTTGGTAAAAGCGCAAAAGGTAATGGCCAATATGATTGTATTTGATGACCAACACAAAGAAATTATTTTTAATGTAGAAAGCAATACTTTAAAAGTGGGTGATCTAGTATTAGTTAATGCAGGCGAAACCATTCCCATGGATAGTAAAATATTATGGGGAGAAGCGAGTGTGAATGAATCTATAGTGACTGGAGAAAGTGTGCCCGTATTTAGAAAAGCGAATGATTTATTATTAGGGGGTAGTACCATCGATAATGGAACTGTAAAAGCCTATATAACGGCAGTGGGAGATGATACAGTACTTGCCAATATTTTAAAAATGGTAAAAGCAGCACAAGGCGAAAAACCGCCTGTGCAAATTTTAGCCGATAAAATAAGTGCTGTGTTTGTACCGTTGGTTTTAGGTATTGCATTACTCACCTTATTGGGTAATTATTTTTTTACGGAAATTGGATTTGGCCAAAGCATGCTTCGTGCCATTGCAGTATTAGTGATATCCTGCCCTTGCGCCATGGGCTTGGCTACCCCTGCTGCTATAGCAGTGGGTTTAGGCAGAGGTGCAAGAAATGGAGTACTGTTTAAAAATGCAAAAAGTTTAGAGACATTTAAAGACATCAAGCAAGTGGTGTTTGATAAAACAGGTACTTTAACTACGGGCCATTTTGACTTAGCTGCATTTAAAATACAAGAGGGAATAACCGAAGAAAATTTTAAAATAATTGCGTACTCTTTAGAAAAATATTCCAATCATCCCATTGCCAAATGCATTAGTACCCATTGGAAAAATAAAGAAACTATTAAATGGCAACATATTGAGGAAGTTAAAGGGATGGGCATTAAAGCCACCGATAAAGAAGGGAATACTTATTGGGCTGGTTCCTTCAAAACATTGGGCAATATTAAAGCAGAAGATGGACACAATGTATACATTCAAAAAAATGATCAGCTTTTAGGTTGGATGGATGTGAATGATCAAATAAGAGCAGAAGCGAAAGAGATTATCAATACCCTACATCAACAAGGCGTGCACACTATTTTATTAAGTGGGGATAGAAAAGAAAAATGCGAACAGGTTGGAAAAGCGTTAGGCATTCAAGAAATTATTGCAGAACAAAGCCCTGCCGATAAATTAAATAAATTAGACGCTTTAACAAAAATAAGTCCAACTGCGATGGTAGGCGATGGTATTAACGATGCACCTGCATTAGCCAAAGCCACCATAGGTATTTCTTTGAGTAATGCTTCTCATATTGCCATACAAAGTGCTCAAGTAATTTTAATGAACCAAGGACTTAAAAACTTACCCATGGCTTTAGGTTTAGGCAGAAGAACTTATGAGACCATCAAAGAAAATTTAATTTGGGCCTTTTCTTATAATATCATTGCGATACCCGTGGCAGCTTTAGGATTATTAGGTACTTGGGGACCAACTTATGGTGCGCTTATTATGGGCTTAAGTGATGTAGTATTGGCTATTAATTCATTAAGGTTATTTAAGAAAAAATTAGTGTAGCCTTTTTGAAAACTGTCCAAGACATATTAAAACAATATTGGGGCTACGATTCATTTAGACCAAAACAATTAGCAGTAATCAATGCTGTATTGGAAGGCAAAGAGGTACTTACCCTTTTACCTACTGGTGCTGGGAAATCATTGTGCTTTCAATTACCCACCATTTATCAAAATGGGATTTGTGTTATTATAAGTCCATTGATTGCGCTGATGCAAGATCAGGTCAAAGATTTGTTGAGTAAAAATAGGAGTGCGGTGAATTTAGGAGGAGAACTTACCCCAGCACAACAAGAAGAAATTTTAGCAGAAGCCCTTAAAGGGAAATACCAATTTATTTATTGCTCTCCCGAAAAGTTAGCACAAAAAAGTTTTCAGCATTTCTTACAACAATTGCCCATTACTTTATTTGCTATAGACGAAGCGCATTGTATCTCCCAGTGGGGCTATGACTTTAGGCCCTCTTATCGAAAATTAGATGTACTTAAAAAATGGTTTCCCAAAGTGCCCCTATTGGCCATGACGGCTTCGGCCATTCCCCTGGTGCAAGAAGATATTATTAAGCAATTAAACTTAACCAATTGCACCGTTATTACCGATAGCTTTTTAAGACCCAATATTACCTACCGTGTACAAAAAGTCCCTGTTAAATTACATGCCTTAAGAAAAGAATTAAATGCAATTAAAGGCAGTGTTATTATTTATTGTACTACCCGAAACAATGTAGCCCAATTAGGACAAATTTTAAAAGACTATGGCTACCCTGTTGCCCAGTACCATGCAGGCATGCCCATTGCAGTAAGACAAGAAATGCAAGCCAATTGGATGAACAATACAACACCTATTATTATTTGCACCAGTGCTTTTGGCATGGGTATTAATAAAACAGATGTACGTGCGGTGATACATTATGATTTACCTAATAGCTTAGAACAATATTATCAAGAAGCAGGAAGGGCAGGTAGAGATGGGCAAGCGGCTAATGCACTATTATTTTTTCAACAAAATGACTGGGAATATTGGACCCAACTTCAAGAAAAAAAATATCCTTCTGTAGAGCTGATCAAAAACGTCTACCAACACTTAGCCGATTTTGTTCAATTGCCCATTGGCACGGGCGAAAAGCAACAATTTATATTTGACTTCGAGGATTTTTGCGCCCGTTTTAAATTGGATAAAATAATAGCTCGCAATGCACTTCAATGGATAGAACAAGAGGGGCATGTAAAATTTTCAGCAGCTTCCTTTAAGCCTTCTATGGTACAAGTGATAGCAGATAGACATACCATTGAACAATATGAGCAAAATAATCCTATGGCAGGCGTGGTCTTACAAACCATTTTAAGAACCTATGGAGGTATTATTGACGCCCCTCATTTCATCAATGAAAATTTATTGGCCACCCTACTGCAAAGAGACTTTTCTTTTGTTCAAAAAACATTAGTTTTTTTACAACAAACAGGACAAATTACCTACGAACAAAAAGACAATCAACCCGTAGTACAATTTCTATGGAACCGCACTGCCGCTGCCTTTATGAAAATTGATTTGGATAATTATCAATTAAGGAAAATTGCATTTTTGAAGAGAATTGAGCATTTTTCAGCCTATATCTGGGGTACCCAAATGGATTGCCGAAGCGTTTATTTAGCCAGGTATTTTGGAGAAAAAAATCCAACTCAATGTAAAATATGCGACCTTTGTAGCGTAAAACAAAGAGATCTATTTTAACAAGATTTTATAAAAAGCAAATTAAACCGCTAGTTTTTAACAAAACATTGGAAGCTAGCAACTTAAGAAGGCTTTGAAAAAACGTTTCTTTGTGGTTCAGAGAAAAAGAATAAAAATTATAATTTAAATTTTACAAAAATGGAAGACAAGAAAAAATATAAAATTTTACTTTGCGAAGACGATAGCAATTTAGGATTGGTTCTTAAAAACTACTTAGAATTGGACGAATACGATGTTTCTTTAGAAAGAGACGGCCGATTGGGCTTGGCTGCTTTTCAAAGAGAAAAATTTGACCTTTGTTTACTAGATGTAATGATGCCTAATGTAGATGGATTTACTTTGGCTGAAGAAATTAGAGACATCGACCCAGACGTTCCTTTATTTTTTCTAAGTGCAAAAACATTAAAAGAAGATATTATTCATGGTTATAAATTAGGGGCGGACGACTATATTACCAAACCATTTGACAGTGAGGTTTTATTGCTTAAAATAAAAGCCATCATTAAAAGAAATGAAGAAGACAATAAAGTAAGTGACCATGTTGAATTTGAATTAGGTCGTTATCATTTTAATCCAAGATTAAGAGAATTAAAATCCAGTGATCACACCCAAGTGCTTTCACCAAAAGAAAATGAGCTGCTAAAAATGTTGGCGGAAAATATTAATGATTTATTGACGCGCGAAAAAGCTTTAAAGAAAATTTGGGGTAGCGATACCTACTTCAATGGCAGAAGCATGGACGTGTATATTGCCAAATTAAGAAAGTACTTAAAAGAAGACGACAAAATAGAAATCGTTAATATTCATGGTAATGGATTTAGATTGGTGGTTTCTTCATAAATAAATTCTATCGATTACCCTTATACAAAAGGTCCCGAGCGTTCAACTTTCGGGACCTTTTAATTTCTTT